>CAXBPX010000137.1:0-1555 GCA_963977625.1 uncultured bacterium | reverse complement strand
ATGACAAATGAGATTGCTTCATCAATTGCCTCCAAAGTAGAACGCGAGATCATCGACACTGGTGGCATTGGTTCAACTTTGGCTGGCAATGCCCTCTCTCTTGCTGCTATGAAGACCACACTTGCCAAGGTTTTAACTGAGAAGAATTTTGCCAAGATGATTGAACTTGGAAATCTTTGGTGTGATGGTGTGGATGAAGCAATCAAAGAATTTGAACTGCCTTGGCACTGTTCCAGACTTGGAGCGCGAGGTGAATATCTATTTCAAGCAAAAGCTCCTAAGACCGGCAAAGAAGCGGCGGATGCTGGTGACTTTGAATTAGAACAATACATTCACTTGCGCTTACTTAACGATGGTTTCTTGTTGACGCCATTTCATAACATGGCGCTGATGTCACCAGTTACAACGCAAGCAGATGTTGATGCACATACTCACGCCTTCCGTGAAATGTGTAAAGAAATTGCTAGCTGGAATTAACTTGTTTTAAAGCCCCACGTCATCTGATGGGGTTCGCACTGCGTTAATACTGATGATTACCTGCTCTTTAGTTGGAATCCCAACTGCGCGGCCAACTTCGATGCCATCGCGATTAAAGAAAATTACCGTTGGCGTGGTTTTAATATCGAATTTTTCTACCAACTTTAAATTCTCTTCTGAAGCTACCTGGATATAAACCACATCATCCATACCTTGAACTAGCTGCGAAATTATCTGCGCGGTGGCTTTGCATGGACTACAAAAAGCAGTTGAGAATTGCAACAAAGTTACATTTTTGCCTAACTGCAATTGATGTTGATCAAGCAAATCAGAATTCACCATGAATGAACTTTTGTGGCGAATGATTTTGTTGATCTCCTCATTAGTTATGGTGTTGCCCTCAATCACGGGCGCTTTCAATTTTCCCTGCTGGCTGCGCCAATACAGGCCGAATCCAGTGGCCAGCGCCAATATTCCAATTGGCAACCAAAGATTCATAAGAGTATTCTGCCGTAATGGCGCGCGTGCTATTACTTACCAATTCAATGGGAGCTTCTGCGGAAGTGCTTCCTGCACTTGGTTTGCTTTCGCATCAAGTTCGCGTTGCGCCCGCTGAAGCATCAGCGTTAATTGATACGCCAGATTTTGAAGTTTTATTTGTAGATGCACGGCGTGATCTACCAGGTGCAAAATCTTTGATGAAAATTCTGCACACCACCGGAAATGCATCACCAATTATTTTAATTACCACCGAAGGTGGTTTATCGGCAGTTAGCGCTGAATGGGGCGCCACGGATGTCATTTTGGATACCGCAGGTCCTGCGGAAATTGATGCGCGTATTCGAATTTCCCAAGGGCGCAAATTTGCTGAATTTGCTGATGCAGATAGCGAAATCAGAAGTGGCGAAGTTGTAATTGATGAAAATGCATACACTGCAAAAATCAAGGGTCGCACTTTAGATTTAACTTTTAAAGAGTTTGAGCTACTTAAGTATTTAGCGCAGCACCCAGGCCGAGTATTTAGCCGGGCGCAGTTGCTCTCTGAAATCTGGGGCTATGACTATTTTGGTGGCACTCG
>CAXBPX010000136.1:0-1556 GCA_963977625.1 uncultured bacterium | reverse complement strand
AGGTGGCGTGAAAGCGCTAGATGAAATCCAAGAAATGTAATCTTCCGGCCATTTTTCTTTTACTTCATCAACGCTAAGACCATCCCAGTCACCAAAACTGCATTCGTACCAAACTTCATCATAAATCGGGGTTAAGCCAGTTACTTTTGCAATTTCATCTGCGGTGTCTTTGGTGCGCTGTAATGGTGAGGCAATCAAAATATCAGGCTTTAATTTAGCGATTTCTGCTGCGACTTTGGCAGCCTGCACTCTGCCTTCTTCAGTTAAAGGTGGATTTAATTTTCCAATTCCTGAAAATTTACGATCCGGAGTCAGGATAGTTTCACCATGCCTGATCATGTAAACATAAGTTGGAACTTCAGGTTCGCGCAATCTGGCAGTCAAACGATTAGCGGGTACAACTGGTTTAAAACCATCAACTCTTTCATCCAATGCTTTATTTGCCAAACGATCTGCATGTGTATTTTCTTCACGCGGAATCCATCGATAGGTAACTAACTTTGCATCATGGGCCTGAATAGCAGTCTTTGCCAAGGCGCGCATACCTTCATTTTTAATCTGCCAACGACCCGACATTTGTTCTACGACCAACTTAGAATCCATGGAAACTTCAATTTGTGCCGAAACGTCCAATTTATTTACAAAATGTAGCGCTGCAATTAATCCACTGTATTCGGCCACATTATTAGTGGCAGTGCCAATAAATTCACATAATTCTGCAATAACTTTTCCATTTTCCGAAACGGTAGCACCGTATGCCGCTGGTCCTGGATTTCCACGCGAACCACCATCTGCAGTTACTTGAAAAATCCTACTCACGAACGCACCAAGATTCTCCGGCACTCTTCGCAGCGCGCTACTTCTTCTTGCGCTAATGCGTTTAATTTTGCCATGTCGCCCGCATTAATTTTTAAATTACATCCTAAGCATTGACCATTATGTAATTTAGCAGCACCTACTTTTTCATATAAATCAGCAAGCGCTTTCTCAATCTGTGGAAAAAGTTCGCTTCGTGCTTCGGCCGTGGCTTTTAATTCCGCATCAATAGTCGCAAGCGCCGCATCCTTTGCAAGCGCCGCTTCGGTTACTTTTACTTTTAAATCTGCTTCTTTACTGCTTAATTCTTTAATCCGATCCTTGATGGCATCAGCTCTGAGCATTACTTCTAATTCAATCTCTTCTAACTCTGATCGCCGAGCATTTAATGAAATAAGTTCATGTTGCATCTGTTCGAGTTCTTTGGGAGTACCTTGCCCGGCATTTAATCTAGATTCATCTTTCTCGATGCGCTTTACTACCTGTTCAACATCACTTTCTGATCTATTTATCTCTCCACTCAAATCACTCAATTCAGTTTCAGCAGCAATTCGTAAGTCCCGGACTGTTTCAAACTCAATGGTTAATTCTTTATGCGTCACTGTCTCTGGAAGTGTTTTAGCTTTTTGCTCTAGTGAGCTTTTATGCAAATCTAAATCGGCAAGGCGCAATACTTTGAGTTGATCCTCAATTTTGGCTTGCAATTGGCGCCTGCTTTCAGTTATGGAATTTTGCTTTGC
>CAXBPX010000135.1:0-1558 GCA_963977625.1 uncultured bacterium | reverse complement strand
AGATGGTGGCGTGGAAGTTGTAGATAACGGGCGCGGAATCCCAGTTGATATTCATCCAGTTGAAAAGAAACCAGCATTAGAAGTTGTGTTAACAGTTTTGCATGCCGGTGGAAAATTTGGTGACGGCGGATATTCAGTATCTGGTGGTTTGCATGGCGTGGGTATCTCGGTAGTCAACGCACTTTCTAAAGTTGTACAAGTTGAAGTACAACGAGATGGTTTTTGGTGGTCACAAAGTTATCAATTAGGCGTTCCAGATGCGCCAGTTGCCAAAGGTAAAGCCACAGATGGACACGGAACCATTGTTCGCTTTTACCCATCTGATGAAATTTTTGAAACTACCGAATTTTCATTTGAAGTTTTAGCTGCGCGTTTTCGCGAAATGGCATTTTTAAATAAAGGTTTAACCATTTCATTAAAAGATATGCGCGCTGGCCATGTCGACGACAAAGGCGAACAACTACAAGTAGTTTACAAATTTGATGGTGGAATTGTGGATTTTGTGCGCCACATTAATTCAACCCGCGGCGAACTACATAAATCAATTATTGATTTAGAACAAGAAGACAAGAAACGAAAAATATCTTTAGAAATTGCGATGCAATGGAACGCCGGGTTCTCCGAATCAGTATTTACCTTTGCCAACGCAATTAATACCCATGAAGGCGGAACCCACGAAGAAGGTTTTCGTACCGCACTAACCTCAGTGGTTAATAAATTCGCCGAAGATTGGGGATTTATTCGCAAAAAAGAGGATCGTTTAACCGGAGAAGATATTCGCGAAGGTTTAACTGCAATTGTTTCAATTAAAATTTCGGAACCACAATTTGAAGGCCAGACCAAAACCAAACTTGGCAATACTGAAGCAAAGACTTTTACCCAAAAGTGCGTAAATGAAGCTTTAACAGAGTGGTTTGAAAAAAATCCTAACGAGGGTAAAGATATTGTCAGAAAGAGTATTGATTCTGCGGCAGCACGTATTGCAGCACGTAAAGCGCGCGATCTTTCTCGAAACCGAAAAGGTTTATTAGAAGGACGCGGCATGCCTGGCAAATTGGCAGATTGCCAATGGACCGAACCAGAAAAATGCGAACTTTATATTGTCGAAGGCGATTCCGCCGGAGGTTCTACCAAAGGTGGACGCGATTCAAAGTATCAAGCTGTATTACCAATCCGCGGCAAAATTCTAAACGTTGAAAAAGCGCGCATTGATCGCGTGTTACAAAACAATGAAGTGCAAGCGCTTATTACTGCACTTGGTACTGGTGTTCATGATGATTTTGATTTAGCAAAACTTCGTTACCATAAAATTATTTTGATGGCGGATGCAGATGTTGACGGGCAACACATTCGCACTTTGCTTTTGACTTTACTATTTCGTTTTATGCGTCCATTAATCGAACACGGACATGTTTATTTAGCGCAGCCACCACTTTATAAATTGAAATGGGCTGGCAAAGAACCAGTCGAATATGCATTTAGCGATAAAGAGCGCGATGGCATGATCAAAATTGGTATTGACGCCGGAAAACGTCTACCAAAAGAAGATGGAATTCAA
>CAXBPX010000134.1:0-1640 GCA_963977625.1 uncultured bacterium | reverse complement strand
ATATTGCCCACCAGCTGCCCGAGTGCGAACCCAATCCAAATTAAGGACTACCGAAATAAGAATTACAGAATTGTAAAGTAAAGATAGTAACGATAATGGAATTAAGAATTTTAAATATTTCATTTTAATTCACAAATTCTGAGATAGGGACGATTGCTTTATTTTCATAAGTAACAATTTTTTCACCGCGTTTAAAAGTAATTACACCTTTACCAAAAACTTCAGCACTTTTTGCTTCTAGATCAAAAGCAATACCAGTATGTTCGTCGATTCCTAATATTGCAATATCGCTATCAAGTTGTGATTCAAGAGCGGTCATTCGTTTTTGACCAGCGAAACAATATCGAGTGTCATGTGTTCCACCTTGAGCATTGTTGTAGTGCGCAATTACTGCGGCTTTAATTCCGGTGGCATTTTCTAAGATATTTAAACCATCTAACCAATAGGGATCTTCACCTACTTTATACATTTCATAAACCGGCATCACTTTTGCGCCGATCGACATGGCTGCTGCAGAAGCAAGTACCAATGATCCGCGTTCTAATAATTTTGTTAGCTCTAACGACAATCCAGAATCACGCCAATGCCTTAAATTGTAAGTAGGACTTCCGGGACCAGCGAATACCCAATTAGAGCCCGAAATTTCGGTGCTTGTGGTTACCTTTGTACCTACATTTACTTCAAAATATTTTTCGATTTTTGCACTTAATTCATCTTTATTTTCTTGAAACCCATAAGGAGTGCTTAAGTTTATTGGATTTGTAATATTCCCTGTCGCTTTAATTATTTTTTGATGAGGTGTAACCATGATCGGGCTATTTTCACCCGAACCCATCAACGCCAAAAAACGACCCATTAAAATTTACTTTCCTTTACTTTTTTACCCTTGGTATCAAAGGTAGTCCATGTGCCACTCTGTTTTCCATCTATAAATGATCCTGAACGCATCAAACTGCCATTAACTCTAAAAAACTCCCACTTGCCATGCATTTTTGCGCCTTTATATTTTCCTTTAGCTTTAATCCCACCATTTTTGTAATACTCAATAAATAAACCATTCTTTTTTGGGTAGGACTCATTGATTTGATCAAGCCTAGCGAGCAGAATTTTCTTTAATAATGCAGGCGGAAATGGTTTTTCCATTTCAAACTGGATAGTGCCTTTAGAGACTTTAAATTTACTTAAATCTTTGGCAAATTTAGTTGCAATCGCACCAGATGAAGGAAATAAACTATTGTGATTCTTAAAACCCATTACATGGCAGAGATTATCTTCACCAATTTTTAAAGTGGGCATTCCCCAAGCAATAGTGCGCTTGGCTTTAGGGAATAGTTTTTCTGCCGTTTTAATTGTGTCCAAAAGCGCTTTCTGTTGTGCTTTCGGGAATTTTTTAAGTTGTGAATCAAACACGGGCATCTCTTTCAGCAGTCTTGCAGATGTTGCGCAACATGGTTGGGAAAATGAATAGATGAAACGCTGCAATGATTCGCCAATACAACTGTCCACCTAAACCTCGCGGCTGGAAAATCGCAGTTTGGGTAACTTTAGTTTCGCCATTTAAGGTCTCTAAGTTAAATTCCAACCAAGCTTTGCCAGGCAGAATCATTTCTGCGTATAAACGGAGTTTCTTGCCTTCAATA
>CAXBPX010000133.1:0-1663 GCA_963977625.1 uncultured bacterium | reverse complement strand
TAAAGAGGATTAATCAGTGATTTATTAAAGCTGTTTAATTTCCACCAATGTGGCATATAAGTAGATCTTGGCATGAGAATTTATTTCCATCATTTATAGTTCTAAGATTGAAGAATTTTAATTGCCTGCTTTGACTGAGATTTAGATTTCCCGACACGCCGAAGCCAACCTCCGCGTAAACCTTAAACCTCTACTTTATCCTTAAGGCAATCCGGGACTTACTTCCCCAAGCGATCGGAGCTGGCCTTGCTGTTCCCCAACAGGACCCGCGCATTAGCGCACCTGTTTTCTTACCTGCTCCTTCTGAGCTGCTTCAGTCTATTTGGAGCCGCAGAGGCCAATGCCGCAATAGCAAGACCAATAGATGTGGTTTCAATTAATTGGCCTGGAGCTCCAGCACTTGATACAAATTTAGAACAACTTCGATCAGTTGTAGATAATTACACGATTGGTTATTGGCAACGCCAAGCAAATATTGAGTTTTCAGATGGCATTACAGATTTCAATCAGATCAATATGAGTACAGAGGCGCCATGTAATGGTGATGCGACAGTAACTTATATGTCGCAGATTGCGGCCAAATTTTATAGTTTGCATAACCTGGATCCGCATCAAAGATACTTGTTTGTTCTAATGCCTAAATTAACAGGTGATTGTGTTTGGGCAGCAAAGAGTTTTGTTGGGGATTTTCATACTCCTTACGGAATGACAATCTTGCAGGATTCAATTCAGCCAAATGTAATTACACACGAATTAGGACATTCACTTGGACTTGGGCACACAAATTTAATTAGATGTCCTGCCAATACTCCAGATGGCATGTGGGCAAATTGCAATGCGATTGAATATGGCGGCGCAGTAGATGTAATGAGCAATGTTGATGTTGATGGTGCGTTAAGTACATATCATCAATGGCGCATGGGGATCATTAAAGATTCAGATGTAACTCAAGTTTGGAAAACGCAAACCGTAGATTTGAAATATACCAATTCGCCATCAGGAATTCGTGCAATTTTTGTGCGCGATGGAAAGCAAACTTACTGGGTTGAATATCGAAAAGCGGCAGATGGTTACACACCTGGCCTGGCAATTTATCGCACCGATCCACCACCGGCATCTGCAATAGTTTCTCCAAATTCATCGGATGCCGTCGAAGCTCCAAACGAAGCAGTTACTAGCGATGTTTGGTTGATGAATTTAGATTCCTTTAGATACACCGGAAATGCGACGACTTCTGGTTCGCCAACGTTGGCACTTGGACAATCATTGGTAAATGCCAGTGGCAATATTTCTTTCACTGCCCAACAAAAAGATGCGGACACCATTTCAGTTACAGTCACTAGAAAAGCAGATACCGTAGCGCCACCCACACCAGTATTTACAAATACAAATACTTGGGTTTCGCCAGAATCAGAATTAATTGCGGCAGGGTATGAAGATGCAGATTCGATAATTGAAAAGTTTCAGATATCCGTTGATGACAAAGTGTCTGATGTGACGGGGAGTGCATCCAGTAGCTGGTTTGCTACCTATTTATCGCCGTTAATCCCGATAAAAAGCTTGCACGTAAAAGATTTACCAGAAGGCACCTATGCACTAAAAGCGCGCGGCGTGGATGTTTACGGTAATGCCAGCGGCTGGTCAAAACCGGTAAATGTAGTTA
>CAXBPX010000132.1:0-1682 GCA_963977625.1 uncultured bacterium | reverse complement strand
AGGCGCAATACTTTGAGTTGATCCTCAATTTTGGCTTGCAATTGGCGCCTGCTTTCAGTTATGGAATTTTGCTTTGCTTATCTTATCTACAATTTAAACTCTACTTAACTTGCACAGGAAATTACTAGTTTTGAGGGACTTTGGCGGCTCTAAATGTGGTTGACCAGATAGCTAAACCAAGCACTGGCACTATCGCGAAGGCGCAGAGCCAACCGTAGGTCAATGCGCTAATTATCACACCTGCAACCGCGCCACCACCGGCGCCAGCTAAGTTCATAACTAAATCACTAGCTCCTTGTGATGAAGTTTTTAAAGATGGCTCAACAGATGAACTCAAAAGTGCAGAACCTGCAATTAATGTAAATGACCAACCCAAACCTAACAAGAATAATCCAATACCTAATCTCGAAACATCATCTGCTGCTGCCGTACCCGCGACCAAGCTAGAGGCCAGTAATATTATTAATCCAACTTGAATAGTTTTAATTTTTCCAATGCGATCACTTATGCCACCAACTACCGGCGAGAATGCATACATTCCAATAACATGCACACTAATTACCAAGCCTATAATTTTTAATGAAACATCAACATGTGCCATATGTACTGGTGTCATGACCATTACTGAAACCATTACTAAATGGCCTATTGCAATCGCAAGAATTGCAAATAAAGCAACTGGCTTGCGCCAAATATCAGTAAGCGCTGCTTTTGTTTGCTTCTTGCCGACTGAGTAACTCTTGCCATCACCAATTGCAGTTAAATAAGGATCAGGCTTTAAAAATAGGAAAATTAACAATGACGCAAAAGTCAGTGTGGTTGCGGAAATCATGTAAGGCCCAGTTAACCTGGGTAAACCAAAGTGCTCTGCTAAATCCCCTGCTGGTGCCATGAGATTTGGACCAGTAACAGCACCAACCGTTGAACCCCACACAACGTATGACAATTGCTTTGCTCTATGTGCCTCTTCAACTAAATCAATCGCAGCGAACCTAGCTTGAAATGCCGATGCGCTGGCAGACCCAACTAAAAATGATCCAGCAAGCATTAAATAAATATTGGAATTAATTCCACCAAAAATTGCAAAGAAAGAACCAATAACACCAGCGGCATATCCAAATGAAAGCGCTAATCGCCTGCCACCACGCAAAGTCAATCTAGCCAAGGGCAGTGCTAACGCGGCGGCACCGAGTACCGAAAATGTTTGAGCTAATCCAGCTAATTCTTCAGAACCAGTTATTGATGCAACCAATAGAGACCCAGCTGCAACAGTTCCGGCTGTTCCTACACCTGCACCAATTTGTGCAATTGTTAAAGTTTTAAGGGTTTTTTGTTGTAATCGAGCATGTTGAGACATTTAATTATTTAACATTCTCGATGCTTTTTTTAACTATTGCTAAAAGTAGTTTTTCGTCTACTTCCCAATCTGATGGCACTTCGATTGTTTTCTTATTCACTTTATAATCTTTTAATTTTGGACGTAGCGCATCAATTGTGTCAGCGTCAAATGGTGCTATCAAAATATGATTCTTGGCCGTTGCAACACCGAAAACATACTTTTCATTGAATTTGACCATCGGTTTATTCCAAGCAATCACCAATTCACTTTTTGGGTATTTATCCTTAATTACTTTAAAGATTTTTTTGATGGTTTTTTGCTTTGTTGGATCTTCATTTTTCAA
>CAXBPX010000131.1:0-1707 GCA_963977625.1 uncultured bacterium | reverse complement strand
GATGCGGGCATGAAAGCTTTTGTTGGCACCGAACTTGAATTTATTGTTTTTAATGACACTTACGAAGAAGCTTGGAATAAGCGCTATCGCAATTTAATTCCAGCTAATCAATACAACGTGGATTATTCAATTCTTGGTGGATCTCGCATTGAACCTTTGCTGCGCCAAATTCGTTTAGGAATGACTGGCGCTGGAATGTATGTGGAATCAGTAAAAGGTGAGTGCAATTTCGGGCAACATGAAATTGCATTTAAATATGACGAAGCGCTAAAAACTTGCGACAACCATGTGATTTATAAAAATGGTGCAAAAGAAATTGCTTCAGATATGGGCTATGCGCTTACCTTCATGGCAAAGTTCAACGAACGCGAAGGTAACTCTTCACATATTCACTGCTCATTCCGCGGACTTAACGGCGAAATGGTTTTGGCAGATGATTCGGATAAGGAACATGGTTTATCTCAGGTCGGTAAGCACTTCCTGGCTGGCATGCAGGCGCACTTGCGTGAGTTGTCATTGATGTGGGCGCCAACTATTAACTCTTATAAGCGCTATCAACCAGGATCTTTCGCACCAACAGCAATTCGTTGGGGTCGCGATAATCGCACCTGTGCACTGCGTTTAGTCGGTCACGGCCCATCACTTCGAGTAGAAAATCGCGTTCCTGGTGGCGATGTGAATCCATACCTTGCGGTGGCAGGCATGATTGCTGCAGGTTTAGATGGAATTCAAAAGAAGTTGCCACTTGAACCCGCATTCGTTGGCAATGCTTATGCATCTGATTCTGAATTCGTGCCTCACACCATGGAAATGGCACAGAAACTTTGGAGCGAATCTGCATTCGTTAAAGAAGCATTTGGCGAAGAGGTGCAAAAGCATTACACCAATATGGCCCAAGTTGAAATTGAAGCTTACGGAAAAGCAGTTACTGATTGGGAACTCATCCGTAATTTCGAGCGTTACTAATATCTATTAGAAGGAAACGATGAGCACTACATACGATGTAATTAATCCTGCAACTGGCAAAGTTGTTAAGCAGATTGCAGAAGCAGGTATCGAAGAGACTGATGCCATTATTGCTAAAGCTGCCGAAGCTTTTAAAACTTGGCGCAACGTCACTCCGTATGATCGTGCAAATTTACTTCGCGCATTTTCAAATAAAGTGCGCGAACATCGCGAAGAGCTAGCGCAATTAGAAATCGATAACTCCGGGCACACTCGCGGCAATGCGCTCTGGGAAGCCGATAACGTTGCTAATGTTTTAAATTACTACGCAGGTGCTCCAGAACGTTTATATGGTCGACAGATTCCGGTCGCTGGTGGCGTAGACATAACTTTTAAAGAACCAATCGGCGTAGTTGGAATTATCGTGCCTTGGAATTTTCCAATGCCAATTGCAGGATGGGGATTTGCAGCCGCGCTAGCAACTGGCAACACCGTGGTCTTAAAACCAGCAGAGTTAACTCCTTTGACTGCAATTCGTTTAGGTGAATTAGCGCTCGCAGCGGGAATTCCAGCTGGAGTTTTAAATATTGTCCCGGGCAAAGGCAGCGTAGTTGGCGCTCGCTTTGTTACAAATCCAACGGTTCGCAAAGTTTCCTTCACTGGTTCAACTTCCGTAGGCAAAGGCATTATGGCTGGCTGTGCTGATCAAGTTAAACGCGTGACCCTAGAACTTGGTGGCAAGAGTGCAAATATTATTTTTGC
>CAXBPX010000130.1:0-1844 GCA_963977625.1 uncultured bacterium | reverse complement strand
AAACCACCCCAGTATTTTTCGGCATAAGCAAGTACTTCGCGCCATGGCATATCGTCTGGCACCAATAAACCTTTATCAGGGTTCTTAACTACCCAGGCAACTGCGGCGAAAACCGCTGATGCCACCTGCACTGTAGTTGCAGATTGATTTGGAATTAATTTACGTGAATCGTGAATTGAAAGTAATGAACCGGTCCACCATGATTTATAAGGGTGGCCCATCAGCAAGACACCTAAGCGATCATTTCCATCAATAATTTCATCATTCATGATTCGCTGATTTTCAGTTAAATCCCAATTGCGATGTTCTAATTCGCGAAGTGATGCAATCGCAGCATCAGTTGGGCAATATGCATAATGAACAGTTGGACGATAAACCGCTTGATCGCCTTCCCAAACAGTTAAATGATCTGGAATTGTGAATGCTTCACCATGACGAATTACCATTCCGGTAATTTCCATATTCGGTACCCAAGAACGAACCCAAGTCTTTGCACCAGGTTGCGCGATCGCTATTTGATTCTTTGGTCCTGATTGATGTTCGTATGCCATTGGGGGCAGCTTCTTTTCATGAGTACCCCAACCAAGTTCGGCTGGCGCGACACCTTCTTCATAGAGTCCTTCAACTGACCAGGTGTTTACGAATTCATTTAATAATTTTGGCTTGTCCGAAACTTGTGTATCTCGTTCAGCGATATGAATAACTTTAACTGTGAGCGCTTGCGCCAACTTTGCATAGTCTTCTGCAGCGAGTGCAGCTTTAATTTGTTCGGTAGCAATGCCATCTTCTATGGTCTTATTTGCAATATCAACCAAAGCTTTCTTAACAAGATGTGAAACTAAACCAGGGTTAGCGCCATGTTCGACAATTGCAGTTGAGCCTGTTTTAGTCCACTTAGATTTCATTTCGCGCAAGCGCATATGGCGTACATAAAGGGTGCGATCCAGTGGATGTTTATTGCGCCCACCTTCGTATGGATTCCACTCTTCTACGGAAGTGTTTAAATACAAGACATCGTGATCGTGCGCCCATCCAATTATTACGTTGGCATCAATATTCCAGGCTAGATCTAATAAGAAATCCCCTGCTGATAAGTGTGTGCTTAAAAATGAATCTAAATTTTCTTTAGTAACAGTATCTTGAAGATAAGTTGCGCCAGCATCGATTGCTGATTTAACGCGGGAGCGATTGTCTCTCTGATCCACGATCGTCATCTGTTTGGCATCTACTAAATGTTCTAATAGAAGTGGAATTACACATTGCGCAACTGATCCTGCGCCCAAAACAAGGATTCGACCTTGGAAGCGATCTGACAATTAATTACCCCCGAGATTTCTGCAAGCCGGTCTAGGAAATTTACGCCTTGCGGAGAGAATATTAAGTCCCACCAGCCCAGACACCAACTTGAGCCTGCTTGGCCTTGTACATTGCAGTATCTGCTCGACTCATTAAGTCGGATTTACCATCATTTGAAACGCAACCGATGCTCACATCCACTTGAATCATTTCCCCGCCAATATTGAAGGGATAGGAGAGTGTGGCCCGAAGTGCCAGCGCCAGCTCCATGGCTTCTTCGTAACTGCCGCGAGTTAGAACTGCGAATTCATCTCCGCCTAATCGAGCCAGTAATGAATCATCTGGAATCGCTTTCAAAAATCTATTAGCAACTTGTTTCAGAATTTCATCACCGGTTTGATGTCCGTATGAATCATTAACCGGTTTAAATCCATCTAGATCCATTAAAAGTATAGAACCGTTTTGGTAATCAGCCACTTCACTGATAAATCTTCTTCGATTGGGAAGTCCGGTTAAGTCATCAATTTTCGCTAAATTCTCGCTAGCAA
>CAXBPX010000129.1:0-1872 GCA_963977625.1 uncultured bacterium | reverse complement strand
GTACGTTCGATTGCATTTACATCTTTAGATTCTTCGACAACACAGATATGCGAAGCGTCGCGACGAGGATCCATACAGATCTTGCACTTAACATCTTCTGAGACATTGCCGCACTCTTCGCAGAACTTAACGCGTTCGCGAACAGTACGGATTGCTTCAACCAAATCCAATGCAACTTCTGATTCGGTCTGCAGAATATGAAATGCAATGCGTTGCGCACTCTTTGGACCGATGCCAGGTAAACGTCCGAGAGCATCAATTAAATCTTGTATCGCGCCTTCGTACATTATTCGTGCTCTTCTACTTTGATTACTTCTGCACCAAGTTCAGATGCTAGAAGTGATAAACCTGAAGGAGCTTGCGGATCATCTAATGATTCGCCTTTTGTCGCAGATGCCTTTGATTGCGGAGTGCCATCTACTGATGGATCGATAATTGCTTCGATCTTTCGATCAACGCCCACCACATCGATAAATGATTGACGCAAGATTTCATCAGAGTTAGAACGTAAGAATGAATCTCGTGCACCTGCGTTAACAATGCCGATAGTAATTAACTTATCGTCCACTGCAATGATCTGTGCGCTTGCGCTAAGTAGCGACCAAGTTAAACGACGCTTCTTCTTAACATCTTCAATTACATCTGGCCAAAGTCTGCGCAACCCAGCAACATCAAAAGTATGTGTGCTTGTAGAAGGTTGGTTCGCTGGTGCGGCAGGTTTCGACGCTTTAGGGGTAGTCGATTTTTCCGGCTGTTTAGGAGCATCGTTGCTCGATGAATCCGAAACTAAAGACGCTTTTGACGTTTCGGGTTCACGAGCAACAGAGCGAGTAGCCGGCACGGAAATCGACTCCGCACGTTCAAGTCTTTCAATACGAGAGAGCATGCCTGATTCAGATGTATCGCCAATCGGCAGCAACATTCGTGCGCAAATAAGTTCCAGCATTAATCGTGGAGCAGTTGCACCTCGCATCTGAGTTAAACCTTCTGCCGCAATATCTGCAGAGCGCGACAAACCAGCGCTGCCAATATGTTTTGCCTGCGCACGCATTCTTTCTAATTGATCATCTGGAATTTCGCGCAAGATCGCAGCTGGATTGGTTTCGCCAAGTGCATCCACAATCATTAAGTCGCGTAAACGTTCTAGCAAATCAGATGCAAAACGCCGTGGATCATGACCGCTTTCAATTACGCGATCAACAGTTGTAAATAAAGTTGCACCATCACGAGCTGCAAGCGCATTAATTGCATCATCTAATAACGCACCATCTGTATAACCAAGTAACTGCACTGCGATTTCATAAGTAACACCATCTTTACCGGCACCAGCAAGCAGCTGACCCAATACAGATTGCGCATCGCGGACTGATCCGCCTGATGCGCGCACCACTAAAGGAATTACACCTTTGGCGACTTTAACGCCTTCGGCATTGCAAATTTTTTCAAGCAAAGTGCCAAGTACGCCAGGTGGCACTAACCGAAATGGATAATGATGAGTTCGCGAGCGAATAGTTGCAATTAATTTATCTGGTTCAGTAGTTGCAAAAATAAAAATTACATGTGGAGGCGGTTCTTCAACAACTTTAAGTAGCGCATTGGCTGCACCTGGTCCCAGCTGATGCGCTTCATCAATAATATAGATTTTGTACTTTGAATTAACTGGTGCAAAGAATGCTTTATCGCGTAAATCGCGCGCATCATCAACTAAACCATGTGTAGCTGCATCTAGTTCGATAACATCTAAAGAACCAGGGCCATTAGCTACTAAATCCTTACAAGATTGGCATTCGCCGCATGGATTTGGGGTTGGGCCTTTTTCGCAATTAAGGCTGCGCGCCATGATGCGAGCGCTAGATGTCTTTCCGCAACCGC
>CAXBPX010000128.1:0-1908 GCA_963977625.1 uncultured bacterium | reverse complement strand
CAATTCCAGATGTTATTTCCCATCCATTCCCAACCAAAACCTGCAGGTTGCGCCAAAGTACGCATCGATTCAAAACCATGTGCACCAATTGAAATTGCCTCTATTTGAGTCTGCATACGCACACGTTGTTGGGTAGTGCTGGTTCCGTATGAATCTGCATAATGTTTCTGCTCTTTTACATACATGGTTCTGGCGCTGGTGTGATTAACGCCTTCGGCTTTTAATAATTTAGAACTTAAAGCAGCTAATCGATCTTTACGATCAGCATCACTTACTGCAAATGGATCAATTTCATAACTTGAAACCCATTGCTTCTTTGCATAAACAGGTTCGGGGACCAGCGCTACATATTCGGTAGAAAGTGGCTTAGAAGTTTTGGCCATAGCCACTGCGGTTAATGCTAATTTTTTTGCACTTTCAGTTGATACTTCAGGTGATGAGGCAAAGCCCCATGCTCCATCAACAATTACTCGCACACCAATTCCAAAATTAGTTTCATCGGCTTGAGTTTCTGGTGTGGCATCACGCAAACTTAAATGTCCGGTGCGAGTTCTTTCGATTCGCACATCAACATGGGATGCACCTGCGGCAGTGCCTGTCGAAATAGCGGCATCGGAAACGGCATCTAATGGCAGGGCAAGAAAATCTGCATCAACTGTTTTACTCATTTGGGAACCCTATCGTTCAATTAGACAAAGCGAAAGGTTCATTTTTATATTTTGGCTTCAAATTTAACTTTATTCGTTGTCTTTATGGTTAATAAGCATTAGGTTCAATCACTGAATGAAATGGCCTGGAGAGAGGCTTTGAAATGGCAAATGTATTAAAACGTTCAATTTTATCTTTGCGAATTAACTTCTTCTTCATGGGCGTTTTGCTTGGTGGTTGGTCAACCAGAATCCCAGAATTAAAGACTGCACTAAAAATGAGCGATGCAACTTTAGGTAGAACTTTAATTGGTAGTTCTATTGCCGCATTCTTGAGTTCTCGGATAATTGGAAAACTTATTCTAAATCTAGGAACCAAAAGGGTTTTCTATCTTGGTAGTTACATCTTTCCTGTTGGTTACTTATTGATTGCATTTGCACCAAATCCTTTCTTTGTATTCCTAGGAATTATGGCTTTTGTGATGGGATATATGTTTTTAGATAATCCACTAACGATAATCACGCAGGAGATTGAAGCAGAACAGGATAGGAAGTATCTTTCAGGTTTTCATGCCTTTTGGTCCATAGGAACTTTAGCAGCTGCATTTTTTGGATCATTTCTAATTGGTCGAGTTAAATATTCATATCACTTGACCGGAATTGCTGTTATTGTTTTTGTGGTCTTAGTTATAAATGGCACGAAACTAGCTAGCAAAAAGCCAAATCAAGAAAAAGTTATAGCTTCAGATCTACCTTGGTTTAGCCCTATGGGTAAAATCGTGATTTTCATTGGCATCGGGATGATGCTTTCAAATGGCGCTGAATTTGGCGCTACAGATTGGTCCGCACTTTTTTTGCGTGACGTTTTAGCGATCACAGGACAACTTTACGTTGGTGCATACATAGCTTTTGAATCCGGCATGATTATTAGTCGCATCTTGGGAGATAAATACATTCATAAATATGGTCCAACAAAAGTAATTAAAATTTCTGGCCTTTTCGGTTCACTTATATGGCTGACTACGATGATAGTTGGCGTAAGTATTGATCACTTTAATCGTCCACTTGCATATGTAATTATTTTGTTAGGTTACTTTGCTGCAGGTGCTGGGGTTGGTCCGTTATTTCCTGGCTTCCTTACACTATTGGGAGATACGCCGGGAATTGAAATGGGTACTGCGCTCTCACGTGCTTTCTTGGTTGCAATGATTGGAGTAGCCGTAATCCCCGCCACGATTGGCTTTATATCTGATGCTACATC
>CAXBPX010000127.1:0-2005 GCA_963977625.1 uncultured bacterium | reverse complement strand
TAAATCAATTTCGTGTGAATCGTATTTGAGGTCACGAGCAACTTTTGTCTGCTTCGCTTTTGCACGGCCACGGCCCATGTCATCAGCCCCTTAACGTTTATCTAATCAGACGCGTAGGTTATCGCTTGGCGTACTCGCCGACCAAAACTGAGCCTGAACGAGCGGCGCTCTTCTCTATAACGCCTGCTTGCCAAGCCTTCATTCCCCTAGCGGCGAGGCTCTTGATCGCAAGCTCGGCTGAGCCTGAATCCACGATGGCGGTCATGCCGATGCCGCAGTTCCAGGCGCGTTCCATATCGGCCCGCTCTAGCTTGCCCATAGCAGCCAAGAATTCCATCTCAACTGGAAGCGCCCAAGTGCTTCGATCATAAATAGCTGTTAAACCATCAGGAATCACGCGCAGAGTGTTCTCGGCAATACCGCCCCCAGTGATGTGGCTAAATCCATGCAACTTATCTTTCATGCCTCGAATAAGCGCGAGGCAATCAAGTGCATAGATCTCTGTCGGAGTTAAGAAAACTTCACCGGCAGTTTTGTTGTATTCGGTAACTACAAAATTTAAATCAAGATTCGCGTTCTTAATGATATGGCGAACAAGTGAGTAACCATTTGAATGGAAACCACTAGAAGGCATTGCAATTAAGATATCGCCCTCTGTAACTAAATGCTCGCCAAGTAAATTTGGTTCATCAACTACACCAGTTGCGGCACCAGCAATATCAAATTCATCTTCTTCAAGTAACCCTGGGTGCTCTGCAGTTTCGCCGCCAACTAATGCAGTGCCTGCCTTTTCACAACCACGGGCAATACCTGCCACAATCTCGGCAACTCTTTCTGGAAAAACTTTACCGACTGCAATGTAATCAGTCATGAAAAGTGGTTCGGCCCCGCAGACCACTAAATCATCAACGACCATTGCTACTAAATCTTCACCGATTGTGTCGTACTTACCTAACCAACGAGCAATTTCAGTTTTGGTACCTACGCCATCTGTTGAAGTGGCAAGTAATGGCTTGGACATATTTTTTAACGCTGATGCATCAAATAAACCTGCGAAACCACCAAGCTCACTAACCACTTCTTTGCGACGAGATTTGGCAATGGATGCTTTCATTAATTCAACTGCGCGCTCTCCGGCATCAATATCAACGCCTGCGAGTTTGTAAGCTTCGTTGGAACTAGTCATTTAACACTTCCAAACGTAATTTGCCTTCGGACATATCCTCTGGGATCTGGGTTGGATAAACCCCCGTAAAACAAGCGTGGCAAAGGTTATTTTCCGCAATAGTTGTAGCTTCAATCAAGCCTTCAAGTGAGACATAACCCAAAGAATCTGCACCGATAGATCTACGAATATCTTCGATCTCTAAACCGTTAGCGATTAACTCTGCACGAGTAGCAAAATCAATTCCGTAAAAACATGGCCACTTTACCGGCGGAGATGAAATACGAACATGAACTTCTTTGGCACCTGCTTCGCGAAGCATGCGAACAATCGCGCGTTGGGTATTTCCGCGAACAATCGAATCATCTACCACAACTATTCGTTTGCCTTCCACAATTTCACGAAGCGGATTTAATTTAAGACGAATACCTAATTGTCTAATTGTTTGAGATGGTTGAATAAAAGTACGACCAACATATGAATTTTTAACTAAACCTTGGCCATATGGAATGTGTGAAGCTTTGGCATATCCAATTGCAGATGGTGTACCGGATTCTGGGACTGGAATAACTAAATCTGCATCAGCAGGAGCTTCCGCGGCTAAGCGTTCACCAATTGCAACTCGTGTTTCGTGAATTCCACGTCCAGCAATTTGAGTATCTGGTCTTGCTAAATAAACATATTCAAAGAGACAACCTTTTGGTTCTGGCTTATGCCAACAAAAAGATCTGATGCCATTTTCATCAATCGCCACAAATTCACCAGGTTCGATTTCACGTACGAATGCAGCACCGACAATATCTAGCGCCGCAGTTTCAGATGCCACTACCCAACCACGTT
>CAXBPX010000126.1:0-2016 GCA_963977625.1 uncultured bacterium | reverse complement strand
AAGAAAATAATGCCTGCAATAACTGCTACTACTGGTGTCACAAAAGTAACTGAAGATGCAATTGCACTTCCGGCAGCACGAATTATTTCGAAGTTCCAAATATAGGCAACGCCGCTTCCAAAAATGCCAAGTGCGAGCATGGATAAAAGCGGAATTAATTTATATTCATCTTTAGCGATGCCATCGTACAAATAACCTGGTAACAAAACTGCAGCAGCACAAATAAGTTGCACTGTTGCCATCGGAGTAGGTTCCAGTTTATAAGGCATCACAAAACGTCTTGAATATGGAAATGAGAATCCATAGCAAGTTACTGCAAGCAATAGCATGCCCACATACAAAATTGGATTTTCACCTAAACCTTGCCAGACTCCCATTACTGTCGCAACTCCAATAAAACCAAGAGCTAAACCAATTAATTGTGCACGTTTTGGTTTTTCATCTCGACCAATTAATAAAATTGCCAACACGGTCATTAAAGGAGTTACTGCATTAATTATTCCCGCCAAAATCGAGGTAACTTTGGTTTCGGCCAGAGCAAATAAAATTCCTGGAAATACATTTAAAAGTAATGCCACAACCAACAAATGTCCCCAAATTTTTGGATCTTTTGGTAACTCCACACCTTTTAATTTGGCGATAATGATTAAAGTCAGCGCGCCTAATGAGCAGCGTCCAAAAGCCACCCCAAGTGGTGTAAGAAATTCCAACCCTTGTTTAATAAAGAGAAATGACATCCCCCAAGTAATTCCAAGCAAGACATAGGAAAGGAGCCATGATTTTCGCATGACTCCAACCTATCTTAGGAATTAAATTATTAAGCCATTGATAAGCAGAAAGCGCCCATTGCAGACGAAACTGCCATCCATACCCACCAAACATTGACGATATCTACATGCCAATAATTTGCTTTATATAGGCCTAATCGTGCGCGATTCCAATTGCCAAATGAAATAAGTACCGTGAGAATTAAATGCACTTCATTTAAAATTGTTAGCAAATAGAACGCTGAAACATATGCTCCGTTGTAGAAAGTAAATGGTGCGGTTGCAATAGTGTTCCATTGATAAATGGTTCCAGCTATTGCAGCTACCATAGCTAAAAAGCTAGCGCTCTTTAGCGCACTTTGATTGCCACTTCTGGCTGAGCGCAATCCAAAGTAATGCAACGCCATTCCCAGAGCTGCAATCAAAGTAACAGTCCAAGCTGGATTACTTGATAGTGGTTGAATGGCCGGATTTTCGCCTTCAGCTTTTGGCAGCCACATGTCATTAACGTTCTGACTCTTCAAATAGAAGAATACAAACATCATTGACAGTGCAAACGAAATATCTGCAACCAGAATCAGAATTACACCAAGTCGATTACGTGATCCGACATCATCAGGATGTTCGTGATGCGCAGTATGTGCCGAATGATTTGTCATGGTTTCGTTGCTCATACCAACTCCTTATCCTGTTTAGTTCCATAGCCATATGGATCTTCATGCACCTCAGGTAATTTCTCAAAGTTCTCAAGTGGTACTGGGTTTGGCACAGTCCATTCGATGGTCTTTGCATGCCATGGATTCATCGGTGCAATCTGACCGTGCTTCCATGAATGAATTACGCCAGCTAGGAATACCAACATTCCGGCCATCACAATGTATGCACCAGCAGTTGTTATTTGATTACCTAATGTGAAGACTTCTGGATAAGCCTCGACGCGACGTGGTTGACCAGCAAGTCCGACTGCAAACATGCCCATAAAGGCGATATTGAATCCGATTTGAACTGACCAGAACCCAATCCAACCAAGCTTCTTATCAAACATACGTCCAGTCATCTTTGGGAACCAGTAAACAAGTGATGCGATGGCACCGGTTAAACCAGCGCCCATCAATGTGTAATGGAAGTGTGCTGTTACATACATAGAGCCATGGAATGACTGATCTGCAGGAACATCTGAAAGATAAATTCCAGTTACGCCACCGATTAAGAAATTAAATAACAAGGCATAGACCGAAAGCATCGGCAT
>CAXBPX010000125.1:0-2121 GCA_963977625.1 uncultured bacterium | reverse complement strand
CGGCGCAACCCATTGCAGCAGTAGCAAAAACTGTAGCGGCAGTAGTTACGCCCTTGGTGCCCGAATCTCTGGTTTGGAAAATTAAACCAGCACCTAAAAAGCCAATTCCAGTAATGATTGCGTGCATGGCTCTAGTTGGATCGCCGAATTTTGCATTTACATCCAAAATCTGACCGATATTTACGATGGCTGCTGCGGATGCTCCAACAAGTGCCATGGTGCGTGGTCCGACTGATTTTCCGGCGCGATCACGTTCCCATCCAATCGCTGAACCCAGCACTGCTGCAATGGCAGCATTAATTACTACCAAGAGTTGTTGTGATAGTTCAACTGCACCGAAATCAATCATTTGCTTATTCTACGCCTGATTGGCGCACTTTCCAAGAATGATGAATTGAAATTCCAAATATATAGAGCGGAAATAAAACTAAAATTGGTTTTAGAGAGCTTGGCCCTTCTGGATATTTCACTGATAGCGCTGTTAAAGCCACAAAATAAATGACTGCCAGAGTCCAAGTAATAGGTCTTAAGTGTTCTACTTTTACTAAATGCGGAAATTTTAATTTAGTTAAACTCAAAATTGAAAGTAAGACAATTATCAGAATTACATAACTTTCCCGAGTTCCTAGAATTAAAAAAGTAGGTATTGCTAAATTCCAGGCGGCCGGAAAGCCATTAAACCAATGATCATCGGTTTCTTGATCTGTTCTAGCAAACCAAAGCGCACCGGTAAAGATAATTAAACCTGCGTAGAAAAATGACCAATTTCCAGTTAGTAATTCAAGTTTGATAAACATCACTACTGGAACAATCACGCAAGTTACATAATCAACTACTAAGTCCAAAATGTGGCCATCGAATTTAGTTGCATGAATATGTATATCTATTTTTCGGGCTATTGGTCCATCAAATCCATCAATTAATTGGCAGATAATTAACCAAAGAAGACCATTTTGATAGTTACCGTTTATAAATTGTTCAAGTGAAATAATCCCAGCTATGGCACCAAAGGCAGTTATTGAGTGAATTAAATAGCCTGCTAAAACTTTGCGCATCAGTTTGCCTTTTAAATATCTTTATTTACGCGATGAATTTTGTGGTTGGCTGCTTGGGCAACTGGTCGAATTATCAATGAATCTACATTGACGTGGCTTGGAGTCATGGCGCACCAACGAATTGCTTCTGCGATATCACCTGCGGTCAGCGGTTCGGCAACTCCTTCGTAAACTTTCTCTGCCGCTGCTTTGCTACCTAATCGCACCGCAGAGAACTCTTCGGTTTTGACCATGCCTGGCGCGATTTCTGTAATTCGAATTGGTTCGCCATTTAATTCAAGTCTTAGCGTTTGAGTTAAAGCTAATTCTGCATATTTAGCACTTGTGTAACTTCCGCCATTTTCATAAACCGCATGTCCTGCAGTTGAAGTGACCACCACAATATGGCTCTTGCCATTTGCTCTTAAATTTGGCAAAAGTCCTTTTGTTACACGGAGCGTTCCTAAAACATTTACATCATAAGTTTTCTGCCAAATAGCTGGGTCGGTATTTTCTATTGACGCGACATCAAAAGCTCCTCCGGCGTTATTGACTAGCAATGCAACCGGGCGATTAGCAATTATTTTTACAAAATTATCTACGCTATTTTGATCTGTGACATCCAGTTGGGCCGCTTGAATATTACTATTTGATTTCGCCAAATCATTTAATTTTTCGATTCTACGAGCAGCCGCAATCACTTGAAAATTATGTTCCGCCAATAACTTTGCGGTAGCTGCACCAATACCACTACTTGCACCAGTTACAACTGCGAGCGCCATTAAATAATCGCTGCCATAGATTTAGTATGCGCTGGAGTCGAACCGCAGCAAGAGCCAATTACGTTTACGCCGAGTGTTTTCATGTCTTCGGCATACTTTGCCATTTCTTCTGGTGTGCCATCATAAATAAAGTCGCCGCCGACTAACTTAGGTAAACCCGCATTTGATTGGGTAATGATGTAAACACCTTCAGGACGCGCTTCGGTTAATTCTTTAGCGATTACTCGCATTTCATCGGTGCCTCTTCCGCAATTTGCACCAATAATGCGAACTCCCTCAGCAGCCAAAGTTTTAACTGCAACCGC
>CAXBPX010000124.1:0-2186 GCA_963977625.1 uncultured bacterium | reverse complement strand
GATTCCACATCTGCTGCGGTTAGTACGCCTCGAGGTTTGTTTTGACCAATTCCATTTAATACCGTGAAAAGTGCAAACATAATTGGCGCTTGCGCCAAAATAGGAAAACAAGAAGCAAGTGGGTTGGTTTTATGCTCCTTGTAAAGCTTCATCATCTCTTCTGATTGCTTTTGACGATCATCTTTAAATTTAGTTTGAATCTCTTTCATCTTTGGAGCTAACGCGGTCATAGCGCGTTGAGATTTAATTTGTTTTACAAATAATGGGATCAAAATGATGCGGATTAAAAGCACCAAACCTATGATTGAAAGTGTCCAAGTAACTCCACTACCAGCGCCGAATATTGGAGTAAGCGCGCCATGAATCAACATGATCACCCAAGAAACTGCGGTGTAAAGCGCATTCATTATGCTGCCCATTAATTAGCTCCTGAACTGTTGAATTTGCCTTGTATTTGTGGGTTTTTTAGGTAGTTTTCCAAATAATTATTTGAAACATAATCAACGCCGCCATGTGAAAATGGATTACAACGAATCAAGCGCCAAGCAATTAAAGGCAGCCCGGCTACGTTATGAATTTCGAGCGCATCCACTGCGTAATGCGAACATGATGGGTAGTACTTACATTTTGGTCCAACTAAAAGATCTAACCAGACCGAAAATGTTTTTTGGTAAAGCTTGATTAAAAGAATAAATGGAAGCACCAAAATTCTCATGCCGAAGCCTGCTTAATTAAATTTTTAGTTTCATAAAAAGCGTTCTCTGGCTGCTTCATGGCGCGCACTACAAATAAAGTTCCGTTAGGAAAATTATTTAACTCTTCTCGAACTGCGTGGCGGATCTGTCTTGCGATTCGATGGCGCACCACAGAGTTGCCAACTGATTTTCCAACAATCAAACCAAGTTTTGCTGGTTCTTTGCTTTTTGATGAATATAGGTAGCCGATTAACGAAGTAGATGTAATTCGCCGACCGTTTCTGGTCGTAATCGCAAAATCTGAACTACTTTTTATTCGTGCGTTATTTGGTAGCACGAGCGCTTTGCGATCTCTTAAGCCGAAAGCTTTGCGCGACCTTTGGCGCGGCGAGCTGATAAAACTGCGCGGCCGGCGCGGGTAGCCATGCGGGCGCGGAAGCCATGTTTCTTGGCGCGACGACGATTGTTAGGCTGGAAGGTGCGCTTCATTTAAAACTCCTACTTAATTCAATAAATCACAGTAAATACGGGGGAAGGCGAATGAGGGCCTGATTTTAAGCGTTTGGGGATAACTGGGGCAAACTGACCTTTTTTAGGGCTCTGCCCAGTCCTGACTGTGGATAACCACTTGCTTTTATTGATTTAACGCTCTAAATTCCGCCCGTCCACAGGGCCCCAACTTTAAACCACTGGTTTAGACCACAGGCTGTGGATAACTGTGTGGATAAGTGGCGGGAGGCCCAATGTCAGAGGTTCAGGTCCAAGAGGATCTAGCGGCTCTTTGGGGTCAGGTTATTAGCCAGGTCGCAGGTGATGGGCCAAATAAAGCAGTTTTACAACTAGCTCGCCCGCTCGGTTTATTAAAGGGCGCCGGCGCTCCTAATTTAATTATCGCTACCCCAAATGCATTTGTGAAAGACATTATCGATGTGCGTTTGCGTAACGCGATCTCAGAAAGTTTAACTGCGACTTTAAATGAGAAAGTTAATTTTGCAGTCACCGTTGATGAAAGTTTGGAACTGCCAGCTGCTCCTGAACCAATAAATGCAAACCTGCAAGAAGTTCAAGAAGATGTAGTCCGTCGCGAGGAGGTTTCAAAGCCGGTTGGCTCTGATGCGCTAAACCCTCGCTACATCTTCGAAACTTTTGTGATTGGTGCATCTAACCGTTTTGCGCATGCCGCAGCGCTGGCAGTTTCCGAAGCTCCTGCTAAGGCATACAACCCGTTATTTATTTACGGTGAATCTGGTTTGGGTAAAACACACTTACTTCATGCGATTGGCGCATATGCAAAAGAGTTATACCCAAATGTACGCGTTAAATATGTCTCTTCTGAAGAATTTACTAATGATTTTATCAACTCGATTCGTGATGATAAATCAAGTTCTTTTCAGAAGCGTTATCGTGATTTAGATATTTTGTTGGTTGATGACATTCAATTTTTAGAAAACAAAGAACGTACTCAAGAAGAATTTTTCCATACCTTTAATA
>CAXBPX010000123.1:0-2249 GCA_963977625.1 uncultured bacterium | reverse complement strand
GAAAAGTTTGCATATTTGGCGCGCTCTTCTTCGCTAGGAGTCCAAGCAGAGATAGTCGAAGCGGTACCGCTATGGTGATAATTAGCGCCAATCAAGGTAATAGTGCGCACTAAGTCTGGGCGATTAATTGCAACTAATAGCGAAATGATGCCACCATCAGAGTACCCAATTAAATGTGCCGGCCGTTTTATTACATCTTCTAAGAATGCAACTGCTTCTTGATATTGAAAATCAAAGTGAAAACTTCCAGGTTGATCAGGCGATCGTCCATGGCCAGCACGGTCATAGCTATAAACATCAAAACCATTAACCGCTGGCATTAAACGTCCATCAAAACCTTCACTTTGCGACATGCCGCCATGCAAAAGCAGCACTGGTTCACCGGAATTAGCTGACTTTGTAAAGCGCGACTTTGGTTTTGCGTGGGATGCCCAAATCTGCTGACCGCGAAGATTGATGTATTGGCGTTGATAACTCTGTTCGCTAACGCCAATCAACCAGGCAAATTTAGGTCTAGAACTCATGGTGCAAATCTAACTCAGCAGGTGGCAGAATTTGAAAGTGCATAAATTTAATGCTGAAGTCGAAGAGGTGGCAGATGAAATTCTGGCCTATGCACTTGAGCGCCTTCGTAAAGAACCACCGCTTGATGGGCCGCTAACTGCTGCAGAGCTATATGAAAAAGTCGGCAACACGATTACTTCCAAGGGCTTGGGTGGCTTGCCAACTTTAGAAATATTCAAAGAAGTTTTGGCTAAAGCCTGCATCTCAACTGACCACGAAAGATATTTAGCATTTATTCCAACTGCACCATCTGAATATTCATCGCTCTTTGACTTAGTAGTTTCCGCTGCCTCAATTTACGGCGGTTCTTGGCAAGAAGGTGCCGGCGCAGTTTTTGCAGAGAATCAAGCGCTACGTTGGTTGGCAGATTTAGCTGGCTTTCCAGAATCCGCAGGTGGAGTATTTGTATCGGGCGGCACCATTGGAAATTTATCTGCGTTAGTTGTGGCGCGCGAAGATGCGCGCCGAAATCATCCAGAACATAAAGGTAAGTGGGCGGTAGTTTGCGGAGATCAAGCACATTCATCAATTGCAGGTGCTGCCAAAATCATGGATGTAGAAATCATCAAAGCAAAACGAAGTGATGATGGAAAAATTTATGGCGATGCAGTTGAAAGTGCGATTGAAGCATATGAAAAAACGGGTGGCCGGGTTTTTTGCATTGTGGCAACCGCTGGCACCACTAATTTAGGAATTATTGATCATCTAGATTCAATTGATGATGTGGCAGTCGCGCGAGATATCTGGTTTCACGTTGATGGGGCATATGGACTTGCCGCCCTTTGTGCACCATCAGTGCGAGCAAAGTTTGATGGCATCGAATATGCCGATTCATTTATTGTCGATCCTCACAAATGGCTATTTGCACCTTTTGATGCCTGCGCACTTATTTACAAGGATCCAAAACTAGCTAAAGATTCTTTGGCGCAACATGCAAGTTATTTAGATACATTGCATGAAAATGATGACTGGAATCCATCTGATTATGCAATTCATTTAACACGTCGCACTCGCGGTTTGCCATTTTGGTTTAGTTTGGCTGCTAATGGAACTGAAGCATATAAAGATGCGATGGAATACACGATGATGATTGCCAAAAAAGCGGTTGAGTTAATTAAAGCGCATCCAAATTTAGATTTACTTATGGAACCAGAACTTTCCATCGTGGCTTTCACCAGAAAAGGCTGGCAAAAAGAGGATTATCAACGCTGGTCCGATAAATTATTAAAGGATCAAATTGGATTTGTCACCCCTTCATCACACGAAGGCCAGCCAATCTTGCGATTTGCAATCGTAAATCCATGGACAAATGTCGATGATTTAGAGAAGATTTTAGAGACGCTGTAGTAGAGTGCACCATATGTCAGCGATGGAAAATGTCAGCGCAGTTACTACGCTTTCTGACCTTGAATCTCGAATCCTAGATTTCGAACGTTCATGGTGGCGTTATGCCGGCGCAAAAGAGAGCGCTATCAAAGAGCTCTTTGATTTAACACCTGCGCGTTACTATCAATTATTAAATGATCTAATTGATCGTGATGACGCGCTTGCAGCTGCGCCAATTTTGGTAAAGCGTTTACGTCGTCTGCGCGAAGCACGTACCAACGCGCGTTTTTAAATATTAACTCTTCGTTTTTTAATTACTGATTTTCAGCCAATTCATATCCAGCTAAAAATGCTTCTGC
>CAXBPX010000122.1:0-2332 GCA_963977625.1 uncultured bacterium | reverse complement strand
AAAATATTTCGGTCCAACTTTGGCGCCAAACCAATAACCAACTTGTGATCCCACAATTGCCGCAATCGGTGCACCAATTAAAAGTGCAGTGACATTTAAATGCGTTCCTAAAATTTCTTGTGCAGAGCTAGATGCCGCAAGCCCTGCAATAAAAAGCAGTGAATCACCCGGAAAGAAGAGTCCAATTAGCAGACCAGTTTCGGCAAAGATAATCGCCAGGACCCCGATCAGCCCCAGAGTCGTGACTATGGAATGGGCATCAAAGAGGTTAGTCATGACCGAAAGCCTAGGTGAAATACGCGTAATTGGGCCCTGAAACGGGGGTGAAAAAGCCCTGTAAACGTTACATATTTTTAACCCGCTGAATATTTGAATCCTGCGTAAGGGCGTATAAATTTCAGCCACCACGGGACGCGGATTCAAGTGGAATCCGGACCGTTGACCCCTTAAGGATAAAAATGAAAAGAAAAGGTCTAGTTGCAGTAACTTCTGCAATTGCTCTTTCTCTTTTAGCTTCAATGGTTACATCAACTTCAGCAAAAGCTGCAGTTAACTGCGATCCATATACCGGCTACAAGGGATTAAAGGGCAAGACAGTAACAATCTTCACTTCAATTCTTGAACCAGAACTAACCACACTTCAGACTGCATGGAAAGATTTCACAACATGCACTGGTGTGAAGATCAAGATTGAAGGATCAAATCAATTCGAAGCACTTCTACCTGTACGCGTTAAAGGTGGCAATGCTCCAGATTTAGCATTCATTCCACAGCCAGGTCTACTTGCAAAATTAGTAGCAATGGGAAGTGTGATGCCAGCTCCAAAGGCTGTTGTAGCAAACGTTGATAAGTATTGGTCAAAGTCATGGAAGGCATACGGCACCGTAAACGGTAAGTTCTATGCAGCTCCATTCGGATCAAACATGAAGTCACTTGTTTGGTACTCACCAAAGCAATTCAAGACAAATGGTTATACAGTTCCAAATACATGGGCTGAAATGACTGCACTTGCAGACAAGATGGCTGCAAAGGGACAGATCGCATTCTGCGGTGGTCTTGGTTCAGGTGGCGCAACTGGTTGGCCAGCAACTGACTGGGTTGAACAGATCGTGCTACGTGAATACGGTTCACAGGTTTACAACGATTGGGTAAGCCACAAAGTTAAGTTCTCAGATCCAAAGATTGTTTCAGCAATGGAAAAAGTTGCTGGTTGGATGCAGAATCCAAAGTGGGTTGGAAACGTAAAGGGTATTGCAACCACTTCATTCCAGGATGCTGGTAAGGGAATTCCTGATGGTAAGTGCATGATGCTTCAGCAGGCTTCTTTCTACGGAAATATCATTGCTGAATCAGGCGCAACAATTTCACCAACTGGTGATGCATTCGCGTTCTACCTACCTCCAACAAATTCAAAGGTTTCAGTACCTGTTGTTGGTGGCGGCGAATTCACAGCGGCGTTTGCAAAGCGTCCTGAAGTTGCTGCAGTTCAGGCATACCTATCATCAGCAACATTTGCTACATCACGTGTACAGCTAGATCACTGGATCTCAGCTAACTCAGGTGTACCACTAGCTGCTTACAAGGATCCTGTAGATAAGTTGTCTGCAACCTACCTAGCAAATCCAAAGTCAACCTTTGGATTCGACGCTTCTGACTTGATGCCAGCAGCTGTCGGTGCAGGTTCAGAATGGAAGGAATTCACCGCATGGTTCGGTGAAGGTAAGTCCATTGCTGATGTTGTAAAGGCAATTGATGCTTCATGGCCTAACAGCTAATTAAGCAAATAAATAAGTAAAGCAGTAACGAAGGAGGCTTCCTTTACGGGAGGCCTCCTTCGGTCTTAGAATTGAAAATGCATAGAAAGCGTGATTACTAGTGTCAGAGTTTCTCTCCGCAAATTTACCTAAATTTGCATCTGTATTTTCTTCTATCGCAATATTTTTTATTATTTTAGGAGCAATATTCGCAATTGCAGGCCGTGCCAACGGTAAGAAAACTCGCCCAATTGCTTTAACAATTTTTCTTGGCCCATCATTACTTTTACTTTTAGCCGGCTTAGTTATCCCCGGCGTTCGTACAATTTTATTTAGTTTTATGAACCCTGATTCAAATGGTTGGGTTGGATTAGCAAATTACAAATGGATGTTTGTTGACCCAAATATTAAAATAATTATGATCAACACCATCTTGTGGGTATTAGTAGTGCCACTATTTACCGCAGCGCTTGGTCTGCTTTTAGCGGTGATGTTAGATCGCACCAAACACGAATCAATTCCAAAATCCCTTCTATTTATGCCGATGGCCATCTCATTTGTCGGCGCAGCTAGTAGTT
>CAXBPX010000121.1:0-2463 GCA_963977625.1 uncultured bacterium | reverse complement strand
GGCGAACGTAAAGCGCGGTCGTTGCAGAATTACGCAGAAGAAGTGCGCGAACGCAGAATCACTAGCGCGCTGGCGCGTAAGGGTTACAACTACGGCATCATCAGTCGTGTCTTAAAAGAAGTCTGTTAAAACTCAAATCAGTTGTGATATAAAAGAGCCCTCGATAGCCGAAACTACCGAGGGCTCCTATTGGGGCCGTTTGACCCATTACCGTGGAGGTAATCTTCTGTTCGCTATGTAATCTATGACGGCTCGAAGAACTGTCAGGATTACTAGCGTCCAGTCGATGTTTCTACACACGATAACCACCTCTTTTCTCCGTCTAGTGGACGGGGAACCGCCACCAGATTTAGAAATTCAGTGCAACAGGTGAAAATTAGATGAATTGGCCTGTGGAGCGCTGGTTAGTTTTTGAAACTGTGGAAAAGCACTTGAGAAAGTAATACTCTAAAAATCTTAATGCACCCAGAAGAAAAATGAGCCACTTACCGGGTGTCCATCTGCGCTAACTACGCGATAAACCACTTTATATTTACTAGGCGGCAATTTAGATACCGCAACGACAATATCTTTGTGAACGATCTGGGCTTTTGGAAGCTTGATCTCTTTGCCTTTGGCGTTAAATAAACTGATTTTGCTAACTTGCTTTCCCGCGATTTCGATTAGTTCTTCATTAAATGTAATTGAAATATATTTCGGTGAAGCTTTAAGCATCGCATTGCTTTTAGGGCTGGATGAAACTAGCGCAGTGTGCGCATTTGCAATCGGCATCGCCATAATCAAAGCGGTAAATGCCAGAAAAACTGCGCGTTTTAGCATTTAGTCAGCATACCGATAAAATTGCGGACTATGAGCGCCAATTCCGGTATCAAGAGCTATTTTGTCGAAACCTACGGGTGTCAGATGAATGCTCACGACTCCGAAAGAATTGCCGGGCTCTTAGAAGGTGCCGGAATGGTGCCAGTGCAAATTGGTACTGATGCGGATGTAATTGTTTTTAATACCTGTGCAGTGCGTGAAAATGCAGATAACAAGTTGTATGGCAACTTGTCCCACTTAGCTAACTTAAAAGAGACTCGCCCAAATATGCAGATTGCAGTGGGCGGATGTATGGCGCAAAAAGATAAAGAGACGATCATCAAACGCGCGCCATATGTAGATGTGGTCTTTGGTACGCACAATGTTGGCAGTCTGCCGATTTTGCTCGAACGTGCGCGCATTGAAAAACAAGCGCAAGTCGAAATCAAAGAAGCTTTAGAACATTTCCCATCAACCTTGCCATCAAAGCGATTTAGCGCATTTAGCGCCTGGGTTTCAATAAGTGTGGGATGCAATAACACCTGCACTTTCTGTATTGTGCCGCAGCTACGCGGAAATGAAAAAGATCGCGATGCCAAAGATGTAGTGGCAGAAGCGCGCGCATTGGTCGAACAAGGCGTTATTGAAATTACTTTGCTAGGCCAAAATGTAAATGCATATGGCGTAGATGTGGGCGATCGAGGTGCATTTGCGAAATTGCTCCGCGAAGTTGGCAGTATTGATGGGCTAAAGCGCTTGCGCTTCATGTCGCCGCATCCGCGTGATTTCACAGATGATGTATTGCAAACTATGGCCGAAGTGCCAACTCTGATGCCGCATCTACATATGCCGCTGCAATCAGGTAGTGATCGAATTTTGCAGGCGATGCGCCGCAGTTATCGCACCGATAGATATTTAGGAATATTAGAACGCGCACGCAAAGCAATTCCGGGTGTGCAAATTACAACTGACATTATCGTGGGATTCCCTGGCGAAACTGATGAAGATCATCAGGCAACTATGGATCTATGTACGCAGGCGCAATTTGCCGCGGCTTACACCTATCAATATTCCAAGCGGCCAAATACGCCAGCAGCAGAGATGCCAAATCAGGTATCTGCCGAAGATGTAAAGCGTCGTTATGACGCGTTGCATGCACATCAAAATGCGATTTGTTTGGAAGTTAATCAGCGCAGTATCGGAAATAATTACGAAGCGCTAGTGATTGATAATCACAACGGGCGAGTTACGGGAAGAATTGAAGATAACCGGTTGGTGCATTTTGATAGCGCTGCGCGTCCAGGTGACTTAGCAGAAGTCAAAATTACCGCTGCAGAAAATCACTATTTAACAGGGATTGGCGGCCAAGTTACAGCTACCAAAGGTGGCGATGTCTTTAATGAAAAAGCATCCACCATGTTGGGTATTCCAAAACTTTTTAATTCTACAAAGCCCTAATTAACCATGAACAATAAGAGCCTGATTGTAATTTGCGGTCCAACCGCATCGGGTAAATCGCAGCTAGCGATTGATATTGCCAAAGAAGTGGGCGGCGAAATTGTTAATGCCGACACCATGAGTTTTTATCGCAATATGAATATTGGCACTGCCAAAGTGATGCCAGATCAGATGCAAGGAATCGCGCATCACATGATTGATGTTTTG
>CAXBPX010000120.1:0-2472 GCA_963977625.1 uncultured bacterium | reverse complement strand
TGGGTTATCCACTCGGAAAATTTTTACGCCTTTAGAAATCCAGAGCCGCAAAATTCGTAGTGATTCATTTAGTATTCCTTGATAATCCTGATCAAAGTTAATTGGATAAATATCTTGGTATTTCTTTGGAGGATTTTCCGCATAAGCAATGGAACCATCAGGACGTTTACTAAACCACTGTGGTGCACTTTTTACCCAAGGATGATCTGGGCTTGCTTGCAAAGCAAAATCCATCGCAATTTCAATTTCTAACTTCGCTGCGGCTTTTACAAAATCTTCAAAATCAGCCATGGTTCCTAAAACCGGATTAATAGTGTCGTGGCCACCATCTTTGCTACCAATTGCCCAAGGCACACCCGGATCATTTGGACCAGGAGTCAAAGTGTTATTTGGTCCTTTTCGAAACTGGACTCCGATTGGATGAACCGGTGGTAGATATAAAACATCAAAACCCATCTCTTTTACGCCCGCTAAGCGCTTCTGTGCATTTTTAAAATTTCCACCTTCGGAGCGAGGAAAGAATTCATACCATGCGCCAATTAATGCGCGATCTCTATCTGAACGAACCGGAAAAGCTTCTGATTTAGAGATTAACTTCTTTAAAGGGTTAAAGTAAAAATATTCATGTACCGCAGGGGAAGTCGCCCAAGCAAAACGAGTTGCAGCATCAACTTTTTTATCGCGTAATTTACTTATTAAAGGCGTAAGTAAATTACTAGCGTTTTTATCAGCTGCAATAGTTTCTTCATAAATTTTTGCGCCAATTTCGCACATCAATTCTGCATCAATATTTGCGGCAATTTTAATTTGGCCATCATGTTGCCAAGTCAGAAATGGGTGGTCATAAGTTTCAATATGGAAAGTGAATTCGCCTAGTCCATTAGTGCTTACCCAGGTTTCATATCGATTGGATCCTGGAGAATTTTCAGACATTACTGAGCGGCAAACTTCAGAACCTTTTGAATCTAGAACCACTACCTGCGCGCCAAATGCATCATGGCCTTCGCGAATTACGGTGGCTTCAACTTTAAATTTCTCAAACGGAATTGTCTTAACAGGGACAAACTCACCTCCGAACCAGATGGTTGGGGAGATATCACTGGCCGGAATTCGATTGATCAACCGGAGCCTTCTGTATTTCCAGGATCGGCAGCGCTGATATCTGCTAGTCGGTACTTATCAAGTGCCTGCTGTACAAGAGATTCTTTAACTTCGCCTGATTTAGCAAGTTGTGCCAAAGTCGCAACCACAATTGATTCGGCATCAACTTTAAAGTGGCGACGAAGTGCACCACGAGTATCTGATAAGCCAAAACCATCGGTACCTAAAGATACAAAAGATTGTGTAACCCAAGGTTGAATTTGATCTTGTACTGCACGCATGTAATCACTAACGGCAACTACAGGACCCTTTGAATCAGCTAATTTTTTAGTTACATACGCGCTCTGTTTATTGCGAGGATTGAGCAAGTTATGTCGATCAACCGCTAGTCCGTCGCGACGTAATTCATTCCATGAAGTAACTGACCAAACTGATGCATTTACATCCCAATCTTTGGCTAGCAATTCTTGAGCCTTTAGCGCCGCATTTACCGCTACGCCAGATGCCAAGATATTTGAACGACGTTTGCGTCCAGATGCTTCTTTGAGTAAATAGATTCCCTTAAGAATTCCATCTACATCTACATTTGCAGGTTCGGCAGGTTGCGCATATGGCTCGTTGTACACAGTTAAGTAATACATGATGTTTTCGCTATTTTCACCATACATACGGCGCAAACCATCTTTAACAATATGCCCAATTTCGTATGCAAACGCTGGATCGTAAGAAACTACTGCAGGGTTTGTGGCGGCAAGTAATTGCGAATGACCATCTTCGTGTTGCAAACCTTCGCCATTTAATGTGGTTCGGCCTGCAGTAGCACCCAGAATAAATCCACGAGTTAATTGATCGGCAGCGGCCCAGAAAGCATCACCGGTTCGTTGGAATCCAAACATTGAATAGAAAATGTAAATTGGAATCATTGGCTCGTCGTGTGTTGAATATGAAGTACCAACTGCAGTAAATGATGCGGTCGAACCAGCTTCGTTAATACCTTCATGAAGAATTACACCAGTAGGTGCTTCCTTATAGGAAAGCATCAATTCACGATCTACTGAAATATATTTCTGACCATTTGGATTGTAAATTTTCATGGTTGGGAACAATGAATCCATACCAAAGGTGCGAGCTTCATCAGGAATGATAGGAACGATTCTTGGTCCGATACCTGAATCTTTTACTAAATCTTTAAGTAATCTAACAAAAGCCATTGTGGTGGCTACTTCTTGCGCACCAGATCCACGCTTTACGGATTCATAAGCATCATCGCCAGGAAGTGTGAGCGGCTTAGATTTTGTGCGTCTGGCTGGAATTGATCCACCTAGCGCAGCTCGACGTTCCATCAAATATTTGTGCTCTGGAGAACCTTCT
>CAXBPX010000119.1:0-2480 GCA_963977625.1 uncultured bacterium | reverse complement strand
TCTTTTAAAATCTCTAAATTTAATCCGGCAGTTGAAATCGGTTTGCCAGATTCTAAAATGGCATTGGCTTTCTTGAGTTCATCAAGTAGCGCTTGCTTCTCTTTATTTTGTTTGGCCTCTTTTTCAATACGCGGTAATTGCTTTTCGATCGATTGCAAATCTGCGAGCGCTAATTCAGTGTTAATAGTTTCCATATCACTTGCAGGATCAATGCGCCCATCTACGTGCACCACATCGCCATCATTAAAAACGCGAATTACTTGGCAGATGGCATCGGTTTCGCGAATGTTTGCAAGGAACTTATTGCCAAGGCCAGCGCCTTCGGATGCGCCTTTTACAATTCCGGCGATATCAACGAAAGAAACGGTCGCAGGCAAAATTTCTTTGGAACCAAAAATTTCCGCTAGCTTCTTTAAGCGATCATCTGGAACACCCACAACGCCCACGTTTGGTTCGATGGTGGCGAATGGGTAATTGGCGGCCAATACATTGTTCTTGGTCAATGCATTAAAAAGGGTCGACTTTCCAACATTTGGTAGTCCGACAATTCCGATAGAGAGGCTCACGAGGAGTAGAGCCTACGCGTAAATGTCGGTGGCTCTTGCCATGATTGCCTCATGCAGGCGTATCTCACATTATTAATTGGTTTAGCACTCGGTGCCATATTGGGCTACTTGTTGGGCTATTTATTAGGTCAACGCAAAAAACCCGAAATCAATCAAAGCGCTGAAACTGCTTCTATCAACACCACAATCAATTTACTAAAAGAGAAAATCGGCGCTTTAGAAGCCGAAGGTCGCCGCATCGAAGTTGGTCGCAAAGAAACTGATACTAAATTATTTAGCCAACTTGAAAGCCTCAATGCAATTCACGAAAAGGGTGTTCAAGAAACACAAAAGCTGGCCGGTGCTTTGGGATCGTCACAAACTCGCGGTAAATATGGTGAAGCACAATTAGAAAATATCTTGCGCTATGCCGGTTTAAAAGAGGGCGTGGATTTCGAAATTCAAACTTCGCCTGGGGATTTAAGTGGCATTCCAGATGTGATCGTGCACATGGCAGAGAAGCTGGATTTATATGTGGATTCTAAATTTCCTTATGCCAGATATTTCGAAGCAATCAATACCAATGATGTAGATCAACGTAAAGCGCTCATGGAAGCGCATGCCAATGATTTGCTCGGCCATGTAGATGCTTTATCAAAACGCAAATATGACAGCGCTAAAACATCTGCAAATTTTGTGGTGCTCTTTGCGCCTTTTGAATCAATCTTGGCCGAAGCGCTAATTGCTAAGCCAACGCTTTTAGAATCCGCTTTTGATAAAAGAGTAGTAATCGCTACCCCATCAACTTTATTGGGTATGTTGCGCACCGTTAAATTGGGTATTGACCGTAGCGCTTTAGCAAATAGCGCCGAAGAGATTCGCGATATTGCAACCAAATTAGTAGCTAAATTGGTAACTAACTACGAACATATCTCAACTGTAAGCAAGCGTCTAAATAGCACCGTCACTGCATTTAATTCTTTAGTCGGAAATGTCGAATCAACCGTAACCGCACCTGTAAAAGCTATGATTCAAAAAGGAATCACTAATGAATCGCTGCCAGAGCTACCTACCGTTGATGTGCGCGCCAGAGATTTAAATGGCATGGATTCGACGGATACTACCGATGCAATTAAAGTTCAGTTATATAAAACAGGATTACTATTATTAGCAATTTTATTAGCACAAGCAGTTTTTTCATTTGGCAGAGTTTATTTTTTTGCACAGGTTACCGAGAATATAGTAAGAGCATTACGATTGAATGCATTTAGTAAAATTATTCAAATGCCCATGTCGTTTTTTTCAAACCGTCAGGCTACTGAATTAAACAGCCGCATTGCCACCGACATCAGTGTGGTGAGCGATGCCTTTACAATTAATTTGGCCGAGTTTATTCGCCAATTAATTGTGGGTTTGGGCGGGCTAACCCTGCTTATTTTGCAAACCGAGTGGGTGGTAGCCAAATGGTTTATTTTTTTAATTCCGCCCCTTACGGTGATAGCCATTTTGTTTTCAAAACGCATTCGTAAGTTTTCCAAATCGTACCAGGATTACATTGCGGCGGCTAACAGTATTTCCGGAGAAGCGTTTATGGGCATTAGCAATGTAAAAAGTTTTACTAACGAGGCCCATGAAATTAAACGATTTGGCAAAGCCATCGATGCAATTCGTAAAATGGGCCTGCGTTACGGCATATTCAGGGGTTTGTTTTTTTCTTTTGTAATGGTGTTTTCTCATATGCTAAATCATATGGTAATTGTTTTGATTCTTCTTTCTTTCCTTTCCATGATTGAAACCTATATGAAAAAGATGAATATAGAAAACGTTTAGTAATGAAGTAAGACGTATCATATAAACAACTTAAAATGGAAAAACGAAGTAGAATCAGAATTTCTGTTTAAAGTTTTGTTCTATATGAATAAAAATATTGAAAAT
>CAXBPX010000118.1:0-2584 GCA_963977625.1 uncultured bacterium | reverse complement strand
GCAGCTATCCCGGTGAATATTTCCTATAGCGCCGGAACTTACGTATGCAATCATCTTTTTTATAATTTACAGAATTACTGCCTAGGGAAATCGACGAAAAGCGGCTTTATTCATGTGCCACTTATGGAAAGCCAAGCAACGGAATTTCCTGGGCTACCTACATTGCCATTGGAAAAAATGGTAACTGCAATTAAAGAGATTTTGTTACTTCATAAATAGCGCATTTAAGCGGCGGGTAGTGAAATATAAGCCGCCTGCGATAAATACCGAGAAATAAGCCAGGTGAATAAAGATTTTGCCATCAACTGTGCCCAAAGTCAGTGAGCGCATTAATTCAATACCTTGAGTAAGTGGTGTCCAGTAAACAATATTTGCAAGCCAATTTGGAAGCACTGAAAGTGGAAAGAAAGATCCGCTAAATAATGTAATTGGCAACAAAACGATATTGATCATGCCCATGTGTTGAAAACTAGTCATGTAACTAGTTAGCGCCATACCAAGAGATGCAAAACCAAAACCGATTACGGCACCAGCTGGAATCGCAAGCAATCCCCACCAAGATTCAATTAAACCAAGTGGGGTTACGATGGCCATGAAAGCAGTTGAATAAAGCGCACCGCGAAGTAGCGCCCAAGCAATTTCGCCAATGGCCACATCCATGGGACCAAGTGAAGTCGCAAGCATCGCGTTATATAAACGAGCTTCGTGCATTTTAAAGAAAACATTCCAAGTGGAATCCATGACCGCGCCCATCATGGCCGCAGATGCTAATAAACCTGGAACTACGAAAGAGGCATAGGAAACTGAGATCCCATTATCTAATTTAATATTGCCAATAAAATTTCCAACACCGTATCCAAAAACTATTAAATTAAGTAATGGTTCAATAAAACCTGATGCAACTACCATCCAAGCTGAGGATTTAAATTGAATCCAACTGCGTTCTAAAACCACGCGAGCACGACCAGAGTAAATACCTTCGCCAGGTTTTCCGATTCGCTTTTCAGCGATAGCAATAGCAGATAGGAAACTCATTTTGCCAACCGTTTTTCAAATGCTCTGAATGCAACAGATAATCCCACGATAATCATGATTACTAAAAAGATAATGTGAATCCAAACTAAAGTAAGTGGGATATCGCGGCCATATGTTAGGTAACGGCCTAAATCTGTGGCATGCCATAGCGGTGAAATCCAGCCAATCCAACGCAAGAAAATGGGAATTGATTCAAGCGGAAAGAATGTGCCACTTAAAAAGAACATTGGTTGAATGACAAATCGACCAATAAAGGTAAAAAAGTGATCTTCATTCTTAACGTGTCCAGCCAGAGCTAACATCACTGCGCCAAATGCGGCACCGGCAAGTACTCCAGCTGGAATTGCCAGCCAAGCATGTGGAGCTTTTAATACACCAAAGAAAAGCATTACTGCGTAATAACAGAGCACGGTAAAAATATTGCGGACCATCGCTGCCCAATAAACTCCAAGTGCAATTGCTCTGCCGCCAAGCGGAGTCGAATTCATTCCAAAGAAAGTTTTATTCCAGAGAAACCCAGCTAGAGTAGGAAAAATAGTTTCATCAAGAGAACCTTGGATTGCGGCATTGGCAAGCAGTGCCGGCGCTAAGAAAACCAAATATTCAACTCCATCAATACCACCCGAACTTTGATTAATTAAAGTTCCGACACCGGCTCCGATGGCAAGCAGATAGAGCAGAGGATTCATAACAGAGTAAGCGACAATGATCGAGCCAAACTTTTTCATGTTTGCTAGACGCGCTTCTAGAACGAAACGAGAACCACCGGCTGCTACTTTGCGCATTATTCGATCAACGTTCTTCCGGTCAATCTTAAGAAAACATCTTCAAGTGAAGAGCGACGTACTAAAGAGGTACGGGGATGTAATCCCGTGCGCATGATGTCTTCCAGAGCATGTTCGGCATCTTCTGCATAAAGCAAGATGCGATCTGGCAATACTTCAAGGCGATCACATTTATCGCGCAATTTATCGGCAATTTCTTCATTCTTTTCAGAGCCAAAACGAAGTTCTAACACCTCTTTAGAAGAGTAATTTTTAATTAATTCGGCAGGAGAACCTTCCGCCATAATTTTGCCTCGGTCAATCACGATTAATCTTTCGCAAAGCTGTTCGGCTTCATCCATAAAGTGCGTGGTAATCACTAATGTGACGCCCTTTTCTTTCAATCGGAATAGACGGTCCCAAAGGATATGGCGAGCTTGTGGATCTAATCCGGTAGTTGGTTCATCTAAAATCAAAATATCTGGATCCGAAACTAGCGCACGCGCAATAGTTAAGCGACGCTTCATGCCACCTGAAAGTGATTCCACTTTGGCATCACGCTTTTCTTCGAGCTGTGCGAATTCAAGTAGTTCGTCAACTTTGTTTTTAATTAACTTAGGAGCAAGTCCAAAATAACGACCGTAGATATAAAGATTTTCCGTAACAGTTAATTGCTCATCTAAATTATCTTTTTGTGGAATTACTCCCAGGTGCGCGCGAATTTGGGGACCAAACTTTTCGGGATCTTTTCCTAGAATGGTGATATCACCACTGGTGCGCTGCGA
>CAXBPX010000117.1:0-2678 GCA_963977625.1 uncultured bacterium | reverse complement strand
AGTATTAAGCGTTGCGCACCTTTCTTGCCGATTCCCGGTACTGCTGAAATTGCACTTTCATCTTTATTGCTGATTGCGTAGGTAAAATCATCAATAGTCATAGCTGCGGTGATAGCCAGCGCCACTTTTGGCCCGATTCCAGAGACTGTCTGTACTAATTCAAATAATTCACGCTCTTCGTTTTCGATAAATCCAAACAAAGAAATGGAATCTTCTCTAACAATCATTGAAGTAAATATCTGGAAATCACGTCCAGTACTCAATTGCGCTGAAGTTTTAGCTGTTATTTGAATTTGATATCCAACTCCATTTACTTCTATCACCGCTTGGTCGGGTTTAAGTGCACGAATGGTTCCGAATAATGAAGCAATCATGCGCTGCCCTTTAAAGTTAATAACCGCTGCTTCTCTTTCAAAGTCGCCGCCATAATCCGTTCGTTTCCACTGCCGCGCCATATGTGACAAATTGCAAGTGCCAAAGCATCAGTTGCATCCACCGGTTTAGGGATGGCATCTAACTTTAAAATTCGCTGCACCATTTGGGCCACTTGGTCTTTTTTGGCGCGACCACTTCCGGTAACCGCTGCTTTAACTTCGGATGGGGTATGCATGACTACTTTGATCTCAAATTGCGCAGCTGCTAAAAGTGCCACGCCTGCCACCTGGGCAGTACCCATTACAGTACGAAGATTCTGTTGCGAGAAAACTCTTTCAATTGCAATTACATCTGGTCTGTGTAATTTGATCCACTCCCGAATTTGTAAATCAATTTGCATCAATCTTTTTTCAATGGCTTCTTCGGCACCACTTTTTAAGACGCCAACTGCAATTAAGGACATTGAATTCGATTCGATTACACCAATGCCACATCGAGTTAACCCCGGGTCAATTGCAAGCACGCGCATGACAAAAGCCTAAATTAAAGGCTATCGAAAAGGTTAGAGGCTCGCTGCCTTTTCCATGACCTCATCAGCAACATCGAAGTTTCCGTAAACATTCTGCACTTCATCGGATTCTTCGATTGCATCAATTAAATCAAAGAGCTTCTTGGCCGTTTCTGGATCTGATATCGGAATTGACATAGTCGGCAAGAATGATGAATCCGCAGAGTCGTAGTCGATATTTGCGCTTTGCAAAGCAGTGCGCACTGCTACTAAATCTGAAGCGTCCGAAATAATTTCAAAGGTTTCACCCAAATCTTTAATCTCTTCAGCTCCAGCTTCTAGCGTGGCCTCCATTAATGAATCTTCAGTTGCGCCACTTGTCTTTGGCACAACCACGACGCCTTTTCGATTAAAAAGATAAGAGACCGAACCAGGGTCGGCCATATTTCCACCATTTCGAGTCACTGCCACTCTAACTTCTGATGCCGCGCGATTGCGATTATCTGTTAAACATTCAATCATGATAGCTACACCTGCAGGTCCATAACCTTCGTACATAATAGTTTCGTAAGTGGCAGCGCCATCTTCTAGACCTGCGCCACGTTTAACCGCTCGGTCAATATTGTCATTTGGCACCGATGTCTTTTTAGCTTTTTGAATGGCATCATAAAGAGCTGGGTTACCTGAAATATCTGGTCCGCCATTTCGTGCTGCAACTTCAATGGCTTTAGTTAATTTAGCAAAACTCTTAGCCCGTCGCGCATCAATGATGGCTTTCTTATGTTTGGTTGTCGCCCATTTGGAATGGCCTGACATTTATGACACCTCTTTAACTTTTAACTCAATCGATTTATTTAATCGCTCTTTGTTTAATCTCTACTTAGTTTAACGAGCCTTACAGAACTCTTCAACGAAATACTTATGTACTGAAAAATCGTTGGTTAATTCTGGGTGAAATGAGGTCGCCAAAATACTTCCCTGGCGTACCGCAACGGGATGGCCATGTGAGGTTGCCAAGATTTCTACATCTTTTCCAACTTCTTCAACCCAAGGTGCTCGAATAAAGACACCGTTTAATCTTCCTAAGCCATTAAATTCAATTTCGCCTTCAAAAGAATCTACTTGTCGACCAAATGCATTCCGGCGTGCGGTGATATTTAAACCGCCGAAAGTTTCTTGTCCATCTATTCCATCAAGTATTCGATCAGCTAATAAAATCAATCCAGCACAAGATCCATAAGTAGGTGTACCGGATTTAATCCGTTCCTGAATAGTTTCAAATACTTCAAAAATTCGTGCAAGCTTGGCAATGGTCGTCGATTCGCCGCCTGGAAGAATTAGCGCTTCAACTGAATTTATTTCTGCATTAGTTTTTACTGCGACCGCTTCCACACCGATTGCATTTAAGGCTGCAATGTGTTCGCGAAAATCACCTTGTAGCGCCAGGACGCCAACGCGCATTTACCAGCCGCGTTCTGCCAATCGATGTGGCACTGGAATGTCAGCGACATTTATTCCGACCATCGCATCACCTAAGCCACGAGACACATCTGCCACAATTTTGGCATCGTTATAAAAAGTAGTTGCTTTAACGCAAGCAGATGCGCGCTGTGCTGGATTGCCGCTCTTGAAAATACCAGAGCCGATAAATACACCGTCAGCACCAAGTTGCATCATTAAGGATGCATCAGCCGGAGTTGCAATACCACCGGCGGTAAATAGCACCACTGGTAGCTTTCCGGTTGCGGCAACTTCTTTAACCAATTCGTAAGGTGCTGCAAGTTCTTTAGCTACA
>CAXBPX010000116.1:0-2688 GCA_963977625.1 uncultured bacterium | reverse complement strand
CGATGGCAGTGGCGCTGAATTCCGTGCGGCCCTAGAAGTTCACCCAGAGCTAATCAAGCCAAATCAATTTGAATTAGCTGAACTAGTTGGCCGCCCATTGAAGACTGTTCACGATGTAATTGCGGCAGCGCGCGAAGTGATTGAAAGTGGAGTAGAGCAAGTTCTCTGTTCGCTTGGTAAAGATGGTGCACTTTTAATCACTGCCAATGAAGTAATGCATTGCGAGCCAGAAAAAGCTGCAGTCGGTACTCCGGTAGGTGCTGGTGATATTTTGTTAGCGATTTATTTAGGTGGTGGCGCGACTCCTGCTGCGCTTAAAGATGCCATCGCCTGGAGCGCTGCATCGGTTCCGCTACCAGGAACAGCGATACCAACCAAAGCACAAGCAGCAGCAGTGGCCGTGAAAGTTAATGCCATTGCCGTGGATAATCGTGAATTAGCGGAGGTGCACTAGTTTCAGTTTTCGCCACCGAGTTAATTACATTTAATTTAGATGCTTCTGACAAAGTTGATGCAATTTCGCAGATGGCTAATTTGGTTGTTAATTCTGGCCGTGGTCAGGATGCGCAAGTAATCATTAAAGATGTATTAGCTCGCGATGAGATGGGAACTCCACAAGTTGATGGCGTTGCGATCCCACATGCCAGAACTTCTGGCGTTTCACAATCTAGCGTTGCGGTAGCAAGAAGCATAAATAAAAACGTGATCTTTGATGTTGATGAAGGGCCAGCCGAAGTACTTTTTATGATTTTGGTGCCAAATGATGCTGGCGATGAACACATCACAATTTTATCTTCATTAGCCAGACGATTAATGGATGAAGAATTTACTAAAGCACTACGAACCACAAATGATTCCGCCGAACTAGTAAAGCTATTAGAGAGCTAAGAAAAGGATAAAAAATGAAAATCGTGGCAGTAACTTCTTGTGCAACCGGAATTGCACATACTTATATGGCAGCCGAAGCGATAGAACGCGCAGGTAAAGCTGCTGGCCACGAAATGTTTGTGGAAACTCAAGGAGCCGGGGGATACAAGCCAATTTCTCGCGAAATCATCCTTGCAGCAGATGTAGTGATCTTTGCTAACGATGTTGGAATTCGCGATTTAGATCGCTTCGAAGGTTGCAAGATTGTGCAATCAATTCCAAAAACGGCGATTAAAGATCCAAAATCACTAATTCTTCAGGCAGAGGAGTTGGCTGGAAAATAGAAAAGAATTCCCAGAGGGTTGGACGTCCTTCCTTTGGGATGTTAGACAAAAACTGAATAGCAAATTTGGCAAAGCGCTGAATTTGAATTAACAGGAAAGGAACTTCCGTGAGTTCTGCTTCTAACGTACGTCGTTGGTTGATGACTGGTGTTTCATACATGATCCCATTCGTCGCAGCCGGCGGTATTTTGATCGCAATTGGTTTCATGCTTCAAGATCCAATCGAAGTTGTTAAGCCATCTTTAACTGAAGCGGTTGATGCAAATAATCTTGCAGCAATTATCTTCCGTTTAGGTGCCACACTATTTGGATTCTTAGTGCCAGTTCTTGCTGGTTTCATAGCATTCGCAATTGCTGATCGCCCAGGTATTGCTCCAGGCTTCTTAGCCGGTGCACTAGCTGGCGGTGTCGGTGCAGGTTATCTTGGTGGTCTACTTGGCGGCTTATTAGCTGGTCTTATTGCTAAGTGGATTTCAGATCAGAACGTACCTGCCGCACTTCGCAGCATCATGCCGATCGTAGTGACCCCACTTCTCTCATCACTCGTAGTCGGATTCCTCTTGATTTATGTGGTTGGTAAGCCAGTTGCTTCACTAAATACTTCATTAACAACTTGGTTAAAAGATATGGGCACAGGTTCTGCAATCGTGCTTGGTATCGTCCTTGGTTTAATGATGGCATTTGATATGGGCGGACCAGTTAACAAAGTTGCATATACATTTGCAGCTGGTGGTTTAGCAAACGTTGCAGCTGGTGCTACATCAGCTAAGGAATGGACAGTTATGGCTGCAGTTATGGCTGCAGGTATGACTCCACCACTTGGTCTTGCACTTGCAACAGTACTTCGCAAAAACCTATTTACCGAATCAGAACAAGAAAACGGTAAAGCCGCATGGGTACTTGGTGCTTCATTTATTACTGAAGGTGCGATTCCATTCGCAGCTGCAGATCCAATTCGCGTGATCCCATCAATTATGGTTGGTTCAGGTGTAACTGGTGCAATGGTGATGGCATTTGAAAACACACTTCAGGCACCACACGGTGGTATCTGGGTGCTTCCATTAATCGGTGGTGTAGCAACTTACGCTCTTGCAATTATCGTAGGCACAGTAATTTCTGCTGCGCTTGTAATTGCGCTTAAGAGCCAAGCTAAGGTGGCTGCATAATCGCATAAGCCTAATTGGCTTTAACAAAAGCGACTCTGCTCTTAATTGGGCAGAGTCGCTTTTGCTTTATCTTCGCTTCATTTGTGCGCACTTAAACCACAAAATAAGATATGGCAATGAATAACTCATTAAAGGGAATCGGTGTCTCACCCGGTGTTTCAGTGGGGCCGATTCGCAAAGTCATTAATGAGATTTCTACAGATCAAATAGCGGCATCTCCAAGAGAAATTTTCGATGCTTTAGAAAAAGTGGGCGAAGATTTAGAGCAAGCTGCGGCAAAAATTGAATTAGATGTGGCTAAGGAAGTTTTA
>CAXBPX010000115.1:0-2716 GCA_963977625.1 uncultured bacterium | reverse complement strand
GTTGATGGCGCAAATCATTTTATGGTATTTCGAAGAATTGTGGTCCCACTAGCTATACCTGGTATTGCATCGATTGCCATCTTCCAATTCTTATGGGTTTGGAATGATCTCTTGGTTGCACTCACCTTTGCATCGGGCACCGAAGAAATCGCACCATTAAATAGCAAGCTAGCATCTTTAGTTGGCCAGTATGGCTCTGGTTATACCCAACTTTCGGCTGGCGCATTTATCACCATTGCGATTCCATTAGTGGTCTTCTTCTCGCTACAAAAATACTTTGTGCGCGGATTACTTGCGGGATCAGTTAAATAATTTAAATATTACTGCCGTTATTTTTAATCTGATCGCGGTACCAAAATCCTGAATCTTTGATGGTGCGTTTTTGGGTATCAAAATCCACATGCACGATGCCAAAACGCTTCTCATAACCAAGTGCCCATTCAAAGTTATCCATCAAGGACCACTGGTAATAACCTTTAACTGGCGAACCTTTCGAAATCGCGTTTGAAACTGCTTTTAAATGCGTCTGCAAATAATCAATTCTTCTTTGGTCGGCTACTCGCCCATTTGCATCTGGAGCTTCATCATAAGCCGCACCATTTTCGGTGACATATAAAGCTGGCAACTGATCGCCATATTCTTGATGCCATCTGACTAACAAGTTTTCCAAACCACCAGGAGAAAGTGGCCAACCCATATCAGTTAGTGGACCGCGCGGGGTTTCATCAATATCTAATTCAAATAGCCCTGAAATCGAATGCCATTCTGGCTTGCCACCTAATGATTTTCCGATCCGGTTATCAAAATAATAATTAATACCAATGAAATCATTTTTTACGGTGGCAGCTTGCAAGTCGCCATCTTTAATTACTGACTTTAATTCATCACCATAATTATCAAGCAAAACTTGTGGATATTTACCGCGCATAAATGCATCCATCCAGAAACGATTTTGGTGCGCATCTCCGATATCTGCTGCATGTGCTTGTGCTGGATCATTTAAATCATCGGCAACATGGTTGGCTTGATTTAACACTGGCCCAGTCAAAATATCGCTACGCACTGCACGCATCGCATTTGTAGCGGCAGCATGCGCCAGAACTGTGTGATGCGCAGCGGCAAAAGCAGAGCGTCGATTAATAATGCCGGGTGCATGAATTCCAATTCCGTAACCAAGCCATGCAACTACCCAAGGTTCATTGATTGGTGAAAATTTCTTGACCCGATCGCCAAATCTTTCAACCACTGCAGTTGCATAATCTGCAAAGTAATTGATTAGTTGGCGATTTTCCCAACCACCTTTATCTTGCAAAGTTTGTGGTAAATCCCAGTGATACAAAGTTGCGAGCGGTTCGATATTTGCTTCAAGCAGCGCATCAATCAAACGATCATAAAATTCAAATCCACGCTCTTCGCGCACGCCGTCGCCTTTTGGAAACAGGCGTGGCCAAGCAAAAGAGAAACGATAACTTTGCAGCCCCAACTCTTTCATGATTGCAATATCTTCTGGAAAACGATGGTAATGATCATTTGCGACATCACCAGTATCCCCATTTGCTACCTTGCCTGGGGTTTTACAAAACGTATCCCATATTGATGCGCCTCGACCATCAACATTTGCCGCACCTTCTATTTGATAAGACGAAGTCGCTGCGCCCCAGATGAAATCTTTCGGAAAAGTAGCCATGAATTAAGCCTATTGGCAATTTTGCAATAAGTAATACATCCCTAGAATATTTCAGTGCTAGTGCATCTAAAAAATGGCGGTTCATCGCTGGTATTTAACTTTGTCGATGAAACCCTAGAAATTGCGCATTGGGGCGCAGAGCTGCCGCAAGTTACTGATGCCTCTTTACTAGCCACTAAACGCGCAATCGCACACGGAGATTTAGATGTAAATCCCCGCAATCTAATTTTGCGCGAACATAGCCGCGGTTGGCGCGGCCACCCGGCGTTGCGCGGTCATCGCGCTGGTAAATCAGTTTCTAATTACTTTGCACTTACCAAACATGAAGCAAGTAATGATGCTTTAACCGCGCACTTTGCCGACAAATTAGCAGGACTTGAGATTGAAATTAATTACCAGTTGGATCAATTTGGCATTTTGACGGTTCAAAGCACGGTTAAAAATGTGGCAGACGGGGATTATTATTTAGAACATCTTTTAAATTGGTTGCCGCTTGCACCGCAAGCTGATGAGATTTTGGATTTTTATGGCCATTGGTCTAAAGAGCGCCAAATGCAACGACGCGCTTTGCCATACGGATTATCATCAAGAGAAATTTTTGAAGGTCGCACCGGCCATGATTACACCATCACTCAAATTGCGCTAAATAAATCGACCAATTTCCGTAGTGGTGATGCTTGGTCAATGGGTGTGGCTTGGAGCGGCAACAATATTCATCACATAGAAAAGTTAATTGATGACAATATTTCAATAGGCGCTGGCGAATATTTACTACCTGGTGAAATTATTTTGGGTAAGGGTCAAAGTTATACAACGCCAAAAGTTATTGCCTGTTATTCACCAGATGGTTTAGATGGAATTACTAATCGCCACTATGCACATATTCGTGCCCGTGCTAAACATCCAAAGAGCCCAAGACCATTAACTTTAAATTTATGGGAAGCAGTTTATTTCGATCACGATTTCGCCAAATTATCTGCAATGGTCGAAAAGGCCGCCGAAATCGGTGTAGAACGCGTGGTTTTAGAT
>CAXBPX010000114.1:0-2820 GCA_963977625.1 uncultured bacterium | reverse complement strand
CCCGCCGCTACACCTGCTTGATTGGTATGCACAATTAGATTTAGTCCTAAGTCTTTAACTACTTCATCTCGAAAACCAATCATTTCTTTAAATTTCCATGTGGTATCTACATGTAGCAATTTAAATGGAACTGGTGAAGGGTAGAAAGCTTTACGCGCTAAATGCAGCAATACTGACGAATCTTTACCTATTGAATACATCATTACTGGATTACGAAATGATGCAGCTGTCTCTCGAAGAATTTCGATAGATTCATTTTCCAGCGTTTTTAGAATCTCTGAATTAACGCTCATTAGATACTCGCAAAATCAAAGTCAGAGTGCTGCTTCTGGTGAAGTGCCAGATAGTCATCTTGAATTTTTGAACTCTTATCCATTTTGGTGGTGGTTGGCGCTTTAGGTAGCGAATCTAATCCAACTCCTTCTACAGAAACAAATTCTTGAATCTTGCTGGTGGTAGCAGTGTCGTGTAACTGTTTAAATTCAATATCTAAAATCTGGCAACCGCTATTTAGCGCAGTGCGCTTAACTTGAGTATACCAATCAATATATTCGTTTATATATTTTTGAAGTTCGTCGTCATTTATCTGTATCTGCACATCTGAGCTATTTACTTTATGCCATTTGCCCGTTGCATTAGCTTTCTTGAGAGAAATATATCGATCTAAATGGTTACGTCTAAGAATCAAAATATGTGGTTGAAAAGTTGTAATTATTTTTTGCAAAGTTTCAATTTTCAAATGTTCAGGAAAGATTTTTAAAGTATGAGTGCCAGGAAATGCCAACATTTTATCGATGGTCTTTAAGGGATCTAATGTGGTGCTTTCGAAACGATAGTGCATCCAGTGTTTCTTTTGACGACGAGTATTTAAAAAATATCTCCAAGAAAAGAATGGTATGTATTTATTAAGGCGTTCAACAATTTTGCTCCATTGATTGAATATGAAAAACTCGCCGTAATAGTGCAAACCGATTTGGTCATGGTTGATCATCGATGCAAGAGCATGAGTGCCAGAACGAGGAAAAGAGATAATTAAAACTAATTTTGATTTTGGATGTTTTATCGAATTTGGCTGGTACTTCATTAAGTATTTAACGTTAAGCAGAAATTTACGGATTCCATGTTTGAACCCGTAGTTACTTTTTGCTTCAGCCATGCGGGGATGCTATCAATCAGGTGAGGTAACCTTTGCTAGTGCCACAGCAGAGCAATGTGAGTTTAAGCAAGAACACTTCCTTTGCTAAAGAACTCGCAGAGATTTCACAGATTAGAAAAGCTCGCCGTAGTCAGATAAAAGAATATCCATCAGTGAGCGTAGTGATTGCGACCTTAAGACCTACCGATCTAGAAAATATTCTTCAGCAAATAGTTAAGCAAACATTGCCAAAATTTGAATTATTAATCGGTTTACATAATATTGAATTGAATACAAAACACAGAGCTTTAATTAAGAAATTAAATGCTCGTAAAATAAAAGTTTCACATTACAAATTTGCCAAAAACGCTACTTTAGGGGAAATTCTCTCTTCACTTTGTGAAAAATCCACCGGTCAATTTATTTCGAAAATTGATGACGATGACTATTACGGACCAGAACATCTCCGCGATTTAGTAGATACTGCATTGGATACCAAAGCCGAAGTTGTTGGTCGCGCAATGAATTATGTTTATCTTGAACCGCTTTCTATTTCGGTTCGACGTTTCTCGCCAGTTGGTATTCAAGCAGTTGAGCTTTGGAGTGATTGGGTTTGCGGTGGCACTATTTTGGTAAAGCGCGAAGTTGCAAAATCTGCTGGTTGGTTTGGCAAAGGCACTACCGCGGTAGATCGCTATCTACTTGGCAAAGTGACCGAAAATGGCGGCAAGATTTATCGCACCTTTGGCGCCGGCTATATCTATCGTCGCACTTTCACATTTCATACCTATGTAACTAATTATTCTAAGTATTTAAATAATGCCAACGAACAACGGGTAGGTATCTGGCCAGACCCTATATTTGGAACCAAATGAGCAAAGTAATTTATCGTTTTGAGCGCCCAGTTGATTTAGAGGCTTTGCAAATCTGCAAGCTTTCGGTCGCAGTAGTGATTTCCTGTCGCGGTGGCCAAGATAAATTAGATTTAACGCTAGCTTCGCTTGCGGCACAAAGTTACCCAAGCAAGTTAATCAATGTTTATATTGTCGATGATGGCAGCGAGCCAGCGCTAAAACTTCCCAAAATTCGCCCCGCAAAAGTTAAGTTAATTAATTACAAGAATGATGCCAAAAAGTGGGGTAAAACCAGGGCTACCAATGCCGTAACTGCAAACTTAAAGGAAGATGTCATTTGGTTTGTAGATGCAGATATGGTCTTTGACCCAGATCATTTAGCGCATCACATGAAATGGCACCATGATTCTGATGATTACGCGGTCTTAGGTTGGAAAAGATTTGTAAAAGAGTGGACCTATAACCCAACTCAATTAAGGCAACGTTTAGTAGCTGGAGAATTTTTAGATTTACATGAAGAGAATTGGGGTAAAGAACGTTGGGAAGAGCGTTCATTACGCACCAATGATTTACAAAACCCTGGCATGGAAGGATTCCGCAATTTTGTGGGCGCCACCTTTTCTATGCATAACAAACGCTGGAAAGAACTAGGCGGATACAACTCTGATTTAACTACCGGAGAAGACACCGAATTAGGTTGGCGAGTTCAGAATTCTGGATTGCGCATGGTGGCAGATCGACAAGCTCATTCATGGCATCTTGGTTACAGCACGGTAGAAGAGAATAAAGAAGAGATTAGTCGCCATAATAATCCAGCGCTCGCACAATTGA
>CAXBPX010000113.1:0-2852 GCA_963977625.1 uncultured bacterium | reverse complement strand
CCGACTTTTAGTGCATCGCCAAAACCTGAGAGTACAAAAAAGAGCGAGAGCACAGAAAAGAAAAAGACTGAAAGTAAAGCGCCTAGTTCCTCAGACGACGACTAAATTGGCCACGAAATCAGCGTTGGATACTTAGGTTGGCGGCCATCGCCTGAAGATTTGCCACGTAATCTTCGAATTAACCAAGGAATTACAAATGTTGCAATCCATAGCGCATTTACAATTTTTTTCTTAACAAAATTTTCTTTTGGCGCTGGTGGTAGTGGAATTTTATAATTTTCATCAAAAGGTAAACCTAAATTCTCTAGCACACCTTGTGCTACTCGATTATGGCCTTCGGGATTTAAATGCAAACGATCAAAGGCTAAAAAGCGAATATCGTTTGGATAACGACCATCGTTTGCTTCGTTGAGAATCGCGCCAGTTTCTAACGCTAATTCTCTAACTTGTTTGTTGAAATCTTTAAATCTCTGATTCCAAATCACACCAGTTCGGGTACTTGCGGCGGCACTTTCCTGCACGCTAAATAACATTAATTGTGCGCCATATTTTTTAAGCTCCGCTGCTAATTGGCGAACTGCATTTGCATATTCTGGCAATGTAACTTCTGGATTATATTTTGGACGAATTACATCATTGGCACCTGCATGAAAAGAAACTAAAGTATCTGAAGTAATTAACTTAAGCGCCGCCGGTACTTGGTCTGCTACTACTTGGCGAATCAATTTACCGCGCACTGCTAAGTTGGCATATCTAAAGCCATCTATCTGGGTAGCCATTACATCTGCAACTCGATCAGCCCAACCGCGATATTTGCCATTAATTTGAATGTCGGTCATACCTTCAGAAAAGGAATCGCCTAAAACTATAAAGTTTTTGAAATTAGCCATTACTGCGCGCCTCATCCACCGCATAAAGTGCAATAGATGTAGCCACGCTCGCGTTTAAACTTTCCGTAGTTGAACGCATTGGGATTTTTACCACCAGATCGCACTTTTCACGAGTTAATTTATGAAGACCTTTACCTTCAGAGCCCACGATAATCATGATTGGTTCGGTCGCTACTTTCATGTTTCCAATTTGCTCATCAGATTCGCCATCTAAACCAACCACAAAATAACCGCGCTGCTGAACTTCTTCAATTGCGCGATTCAAATTGGTAACTTGCGCAACTTGCATTCGCGCTGCTGCGCCAGCAGAAGTTTTCCAAGCTGCCGCGGTCATGGCAGCAGAACGACGTTCTGGAATGATCACACCATCGACACCAAATGCAGCAGCTGAACGAATAATTGCGCCTAAATTGCGTGGATCAGTTACGCCATCAAGTGCCACAATCAAACCTGGCTGTGAAGCGCGAAGCAGAATTTCATCAAGAGATGAATATTGGTATGGCTTGATAGAAAGCGCGATGCCTTGAGAATTCATAGAAATTTTCTCGACATCTGCGCGATGTACTTCGCGAATCGGCAGCGCTTTCTTTAACGCAAGTTTTAAAGATTCTTCGATGCGATCATCAATATCAATTGAGCGCGCCACAATTAATTCGGTTGCTGGCACATCGGCGCGAAGAGCTTCAAGAACTGCATTACGTCCGGCCACCATTTCGCCATGAAATGAAAAGTTGCTCCGTTTTTCAGAGCGCGCTGGTCTTGCACCGTTACGTGATGGCTTTGCAGCACCACGATTATTTTTACGTTTTGCCGCAGCGTGATACGGACGATCCTCTGCTTTGGGAGTAGGACCTTTGCCAGCTAAACGCTTCTTATTATTTCCGCCGGTGCCTTTTGATGGGCCCTTCTTGCCACCCGATGATTTGCGCACAGCTCCGCGACGCGATGAATTACCAGCCATGCTTAATTTCCTTTATTCATTTAATAGTCCAGCGTGGTCCTTGAGGCGTATCTTCAATCGTAATTCCCAGTGCCGCCAAACCATCACGTATTGCATCAGAACTGGCAAAATCTTTGCGATCGCGCGCGGCAGCACGTTGCGCCAACGCTAATTGAATTACGCCATCTAAGGCATCCGTTAAATCCGCACTAACAGCTGAATTAGCCGCAAAAGATGCATCAAATGGATCGCAGCCCAAAATATTTAGCGCACCGCGAATCTCTGCAGCTGCAGTTTTAATTTGAGTTTGATTATTTTCGGTAATCGCCGAATTACCGCGGCGAAGTGCATCTGAAATCTGCGCCAATACTTGTGGTACCGCTAAATCATCATCAAATGCGGCTTTAACTGGTGCGCTAATAATTCCTTCGAAATCACCAACCAACTCTTTAGCACGGTTTAAGAAGTTTTCAATCCGCTGGAAATTTGTCGCCGCTTCTTGCAGCGCCTCTGGCGAAAATTCCAACATAGAACGGTAATGCGCACTTCCTAAATAAAAACGCAATTCAATTCCGCGAACTTGCTTTACCAGTTCTTTAACTTGCATGGTGTTGCCTAATGATTTAGACATCTTTTCGCCAGATTGCGTAACCCAGGCATTGTGCATCCAGATATTGGCAAACTTGTAACCAGCTGCTTCGGATTGTGCGATTTCATTTTCATGGTGCGGGAAAATTAAATCTAATCCGCCGCCATGAATATCAAAACTTTCTCCTAAATATGAGTGCGCCATCGCAGAGCATTCAAGATGCCAACCTGGTCGACCATCGCCCCAAGGAGTTGGCCATGATGGTTCACCTGGCTTTGCGGCTTTCCAAAGCGCGAAATCTCGCACATCGCGCTTGGCACCTTCATCTGCATCCCCAGCCGGCAACAGATCGTCTAACTTCTGACGTGACAGTGGTAAGTAAGAATTTAATTTGCGAACTTCTAAATAAACATCGCCATTACCAGGTGCATAT
>CAXBPX010000112.1:0-3075 GCA_963977625.1 uncultured bacterium | reverse complement strand
TTACTGGTTTTTTGGCGCGGAATATCGAAATCGGAATCATTTTCATTTAACTAGGCCACTACTGCCGCTATTTCACGATGCAAACAAAACCAATATGGCCTGCGTGGCTAAACAAATTTCTGATATCCACGATAGATCTTGGGTTCATCACATCCCTCGGTTGATGGTATTAAGTAATTTGGCGCTGTTATCGGGTGTAAAGCCAGATGAATTCCTTGATTGGATGCGCGAAGTTTTTATTGATGCGGCAGATTGGGTTATGGTCCCGAATGTAATTGGCATGGGTATGCATTCGGATGACGGGCAGATGATGACCAAGCCATATATTTCTGGCGGTTCGTATATTTCAAAAATGGGCAATTTCTGTAAAGCTTGTAAATATGACCCTAAATTAAGAGTTGGCGAAACTGCTTGTCCATTTACCAATTTGTATTGGAATTTTTTGGATGAAAACGTGGTTGAATTCCAAGGAAATCATCGAATGTTCCAGCAAATAAATGGATTAAAGCGATTAAAAGATTTAAAGGAATTGAAAGTGGAAAGTAAACGAATTCTTGATGGACTTTCAAGAGGTGAGATTTGAACTCGTTAAATATCAAGAAATATGGCCATGGTGAAAATGTTTTGGTGGCGATTCACGGATTGGGATCTGCAAGTAGCGCTTGGGATTTGGTGCGACCTGAATTAGAAAAACACTTTAAATTTGTGACTTTAGATTTGCCTGGACATGGTGATGCCACGATGTTGGCAACTGAAGATATGGATCCCCAAGCTTTATCTAAAATCCTGGTAAGTGAATTAGAGAAATCCGGAATCACTAAGTTTCATCTAATTGGTAACTCATTAGGCGGTTGGATTGCGTTGGAATTAGCTGCGGCATTCCCAGATAAAGTTTTATCAGTTACAGGAGTGGCCCCGGCAGGTCTTTGGTTAAAAGCAAAAACACACCGAAATGGCGAACTTGCAATTAGTAGATACTTAGCAAAAATAACTTATCGGTTGGCAAAACCAATTTCTAAAATCAAAGCTTTAAGAAAACTTGGTTTTAAATTGGTAAGTCCGCAATGGGAGAAATTCACTCCAGAAACTTGTGCCAAAGCCGCAATTGCAATGGGTAGCGCTTCTGGTTACTACAAACTTTGGGATGCATTCTTAGGAAATAGATTTGATAAAAAAATCTCCACTAATATTCCCGTGACCATCATTTTTGGCGACACCGATAACACCTTGCCAGCTGCAAATAGCCAGGAGCAATCATTGGCCCCTGCTCATTGCCGATGGGTAGTACTGCCACAATCTGGACATGCACCGATGTGGGATCAAGTTTCAAGCGTCGTAGCAGAGACCATCAAAACTGTGGAAACTGTTAGTTAGCCAGATAGTTAAAATTAGCACCATGGATTTTAAATTTACTGCCTCTGCGATTGGTATTGCATTAGTCGTGATTTATGCAGTTGGTTCTGGAATCTGGGTCAGCAATTCACCTGGTTGGTACGCCTCTTTAAATAGACCATCTTGGCAGCCACCTGATTTTGTCTTTGGGTTAATCTGGCCATATAACTTCATCATGATTGGTTTATCGGCTGTGCAGATTGCAAATAACCAAAGTAAGCAAGTAGTAATTACTTGGTTAACTATTTTGGCGCTATCTATAGCGTTTGCACTTAATTGGGCATATCAATTTTATGTGCCTCATAATTTGACCACCGCTGCATTTTCATTAGCTATGGTGGCGCTACTTACTTTGCCGCTAACTTACTTTATATACAAAACTTCCTTTATTTACGGATTGTTATTTACCCCGTATCAAGTCTGGGTAATTACCGCTTCATTTCTTTCTTACTCTTATGCAAAATTAAATTAATTACCAAGGCACTACTTCGTTATCTTCCCAAAGTAAACCGGTTTGCGTAACGCCAGGAATTAATTCACGAGTGGCAAGCCAAACTGCAGTAGCTGCGCCCTCTGCTGCTGACCGAGGTGCATTTTCGCCGCCCATGTCAGTACGAGAATGATTTGGACAGATTGCATCAATCCAAAATCCTCTAGAGCCGTGTCCAGTTTCATGCGCTAAATTTCTAACTAATGCATTTACTCCCGCTTTTGAAATTCGATAAGGCGCTAGACCGCCTGCATTTCCAGGCCCAGACATTCTTCCTAAACAAGCAGAGTAAACAATTGCTCTGCCCTTTCTAGCCTCTGCCATTTTCGCGCCGACTTCATTAATAATTGTAAAAACTGAATCTAGATTTATGGTCATTACTCGATGCCACTCTTCATCATTTGTTTTCAAAGTTTTGGCCAACCGATCTGACATTACGCCGTGCGCCAGCATCAAAATATCTGGCACGCCATATTTTTCGACGGCTAACTTAAAAATATTACGTGTAGCTTGAATATCCGTTAATTCAACAAATTCGATTGGCGCATTTAATGCTTGACCCGCTTGGTGCAATTTTTCGGTATTCCGCGCAAAAAGCACCACATCGTTACCCGCTGCTTTGAGCGCTTTCGCGGTTTCAAAACCCAAACCACGAGAGCCACCAGTTACAAATGCCAATGCCATTGCGCTATCTAATCAGGAATTATCTAAAACGGAAGATTCGAATATTTTGGATGGTTTACGAGATGATTACTCCATGACCACCGTAATTTATGACGGCGAATGTGATTTCTGCTTGTCATGCGTTAAGTGGGTAAAAGCGCGAACCAATATCAATGCCCTACCCAGCCAAAGTATTAATCCTGCAGATTTTGGGATCACCAAAGCGCAATGCGAAAAGTCTGTAGTGGTAATTTCGGATCAAACTTATTTTGAAGCCGCCGCGGTGGCGCACTTACTACATAAATGCGGCCATAAATTGCTAGCAAAGGCACTTGCTTTCTCTGGCCCCATCGGAAATTTCGGATATCGATATGTAGCAGGACATCGCAACGGTCTTTTAGTAAAAATTTTGCACCAGTTAATTAAAGTTAATTAAAGTTAATTTAATTAGAATCTTTAATTTAAGCTAAGAATTTAAAGGTAAATCTGGAGCCCCCCGTCAGGATTGAACTGACGACCTTCCGCTTACA
>CAXBPX010000111.1:0-3103 GCA_963977625.1 uncultured bacterium | reverse complement strand
TTCATTTTAGATTATTCTATGATATAAGTGGTGTGGTATTCAAATAATTTTCTATGTCTTACTGTATTTGTCCATATTTATTATAAACATCAATGGCTTCTTTTAAGGTAAAGATGGAAGACAAAGCAGCCTTCCTTAATCGAATGGAAAAACAAAATCAAGCAATTGATAACCATCAGATTAAGGATAACAAGTTAGAAGGATACTTTGAAATCACAATTGACAATCCAGAACAACTTAAAATAGCCAAAGAAATTTTAAAACAATCTCCAAAAATAAACACATTATCAGAAATGAAAAAGAAATTAACTAAAGAAGAACAAGAATTTATTGACGAGTTAAATAAATCTAATCGCCATATTTATGTAATGAGTAAATCGCTAATTTACGTGAGCGGTGAGGTTTCTGATATTAAAACAGTCACTTGAACATCGTATGAACATATACGTTTATGATTTACATCCAATTTTGGAGAATTTTGGTCAATATCAAAAATTATGTCGAGTTAAAGGATCATAAACTCCTAATTAGCGAAAACGATATGTAAGACTTAACTCATCTCAAAGGAGAGAATAGTGAACTTAACTATCAGCAAATTTTTGATACTTCTTTTAATGATTGGAATAATTGTTCTTTCCGATATCTTTTTCTTTAAAAACCACTTTCTTCTACGTTTAGCTTTTAATGTCGGAATTGTCTTAATTTTCGCATCGTTATACCTACGATTTTTCAAATAATTTGAAACATAAATACTAATAAAAAAATTTGCCACTATTATTTTAACATTAATTAAATATTCGCTTTATAAAAATAAAAGCATTTTGGTATCTTGTACGAATAAGTCCTAAATGCCCTAAAGTCCGTTCTTCTTACGAAAAACTGCGACTAACGCATTTGCATGACCGTGTCCCATGCCAAATTTTTCTTTCAGGTGCGCCACTTGTTCCATGTGAGCAAGCTTGGCGACTTTCTTGAGCTCCTTCATCCAGTGTTCTATCGGCTTGCCGTATTTCTTCTCAATAGATGGAAAATATGAAGCAGGACCCGTAACTTTTTTCTCAGCCATCATGCGCCGATATTACTTCCTATAAACGTGGGCGGTGAGGGTTTCGAACCCCCGACATCTTCGGTGTAAACGAAGCGCTCTACCGCTGAGCTAACCACCCGTTTGTTGCGTGCGAAATAGTAACTAAATCGGTTACAAATTGCGAATTTTAGAAATTTGAACGGGAATTACAGCGCTGCTAGCGCTTGCTTGTAATCCTCGATATTTCGCGCTTCACCCAAAGTATTAATTACTCGCCAGCGAATAACTCCACTTTTATCAATTAAGAATGAACCACGAGTTGCGCAACCGCGATCTTCATTGAAGACTCCATATGCCTTTGAAACTGCACCATGTGGCCAGAAATCGCTAAGGACTGGGAATTTATATCCTTCTTGAATCGCAAATGCCTTGTTGGAATACATTGGATCGCAGGAAATCGCTAAAAGTTGTACATCATCATTTTGAAATGGTTTCAAATCATCGCGCATCGCGCAAAGTTCTCCCGTGCAGATTCCGGAAAATGCAAATGGATAGAAAAGTAGCAATACATTCTTGCTACCTCTAAATGAAGAAAGCTTTACCAATTGTCCGTTGTTATCGAGTACTTCAAAATCAGGAGCTTCACTTCCAATGTTGGTCACTTTTTTGCCTTTCGGTGCACGATTTTGGTTGCACTCCAATTTGGAGCAGCAGCAATAGTAGAGGTTTGACTCAAGCCTGCAGTATTTGCTGCATCTTGAATATCACTCGGGTGTACATGGCCATCGCGCCCAACTTTCGGAGTTAATACCCAAATAGGTCCTGAATCAGTTAGAAAGGTAAGCGCATCAACTAATTCATCAGCAAGATCGCCATCATCTTCTCTGAACCAAATTAAAACTGCATCAACAACTTCATTGGTTTCATTTTCGATTAATGGCTCGCCAGTAATTTCAATTAACTGCTTGCGAAAATCCTCGTCGCAGTCAGATCCGTGTCCGACTTCGAGAATTATTTGACCTTTCTCAAAACCCATCCGCGATGGCATGGGAGAAGTCCACAGGAGAAGTCGGCTGTGGCGCAAGTCAAATGGAAAAAAACTTCTGAATACTTGAGATTTGGCGCAGAGAATTAGCGTTTTGGGAGCCTTAGCGGAAAGATATGCCTATGAGCGAAACCTTTGAGGCGCCAGAGCAGTACATCGAAAATCTAGTTGATACCGACCCTAGCGAAACCAATGAGTGGCTCCAATCTCTAGATGCTGCGCTTCAACATGCGGGGCCGGTTCGTGCAAAGTACTTACTTAATAGTCTGCTCAAGCATGCACATGAAAAGAATGTGCCAATCAGTTCGATTAGAAATACTGATTACATAAACACAATTTCACCAGAACGCGAACCTGCATTCCCAGGTGATGAAGATATTGAACGTCGAATTCGAGCAGCGATTCGTTGGAACGCAGCTATGTTGGTGCATCGCGCGCAACGCCCTGGTGTTGGTGTTGGCGGACATATTTCTACTTATGCCTCATCTGCTGCTTTATACGAAGTTGGTTTTAATCATTTCTTCCGCGGTATTGATCATCCTGGTGGCGGAGATCAGATTTTCTTCCAGGGACATGCAAGCCCAGGAATGTATGCGCGCGCATTTGTTGAAGGACGTTTCAGCGAAAATCAGTTAGATGGTTTCCGCCAAGAGCTTTCACATGAAGGCGGTGGATTATCTTCGTATCCACATCCAAGATTAATGCCAGAATTTTGGCAGTTCCCAACTGTTTCTATGGGACTTGGACCAATCAATGCAATTTATCAAGCACGTTTCAATCGTTATCTGCAGAACCGGCAAATTAAAGACACCAGCCAACAACATGTCTGGGCATTTTTAGGTGATGGCGAAACTGATGAAGTGGAATCACTTGGTGCACTCAGCTTGGCAGCTCGTGAAGGCTTAGATAATTTAACATTTGTAATTAACTGTAACTTGCAAAGACTTGATGGTCCGGTGCGCGGAAATGGAAAGATTATTCAAGAACTTGAATCTATCTTTGGCGGCGCTGGTTGGAATGTAATTAAAGTG
>CAXBPX010000110.1:0-3106 GCA_963977625.1 uncultured bacterium | reverse complement strand
CAAAATAACTTGATGCGCACGTTCGGCGCCATCAGAAACTTTGAAAAATACGGTGCTGCCATCTTTGTAAAATGCGCTCTGTACACCTTCGGCGCCAACTTTCATAAATAATCCTGGGACTTGTTTCATTAATTCGGTATCGCCACGGCCAATTCCGGCCACCAATTCTGGATACGCTAAACAAGCCGCAATTATTTTTTTATGAATTGGATCTGTGGAAGTAGCTAACTTGTAAAAAGCATTTGCTAAACCGCGCATGGATAATAAAAATAGCGGTGCACCGCAACCATCAACCGAAATATGGGCAACTTTTTCACCAGCTAAAGTTTCTAGCTCTTCGCGGATTGCAACTTGTAGTGGATGCGCTGGATCTAAATAACTTTCAATCGGCCAATTATTAACAACACAAGTCGCCAACATTCCGGCATGTTTTCCGCTGCAATTCATGGCTAAACGCGTTGGTTCTTGATCGCCCCAATCTTTTCGTTCTTGCACACCAATTGGACGATCCTTTACACATTGCAACGCCGATTCATCTAATCCAGCGGTTTTGAGGATTTGAAGAGCCACTTCTGTATGCGTCCGCGAACCAGAGTGACTAGCGCAGATAAGAGCAAGATGCCGTACCTCTTGATCCAAACCTTTCCGAACCATCGCACTAGCTTGAATCGACTTAATCGCCGAACGAGGGTAAATAAGAACATTGGGATCTCCTTTAATTAATACCGGTGCGCCAGATGCATCTAACGCAATTAAATGGCCAAAATGTTTTGATTCCACAATCCCGCCGCGAACATATTCCGCAAGTAATGCTTCGCTCATTTTTCTATTTGATTTCCGATTATGAAGGCATGCGGGCCATGGTCGACCAAATATGTGGCTGCAATTCTTTGGTTGGCGTTTGCATATCGTATGCAAAGAATAATTCGCCTTCGACTAATCCATATAAACGATGTCCACCAGATACTTCTTTTGCTTTCACGCCATTGATTACGCCATCAAATGCCAATTGAATGCGCGGTCCATCAACCAAACCAACCCATGATTCGGCATGGCCATTTGAATGCGAAAGCATCACATCTAAAATTTTTCCTTCACGAATATTCCAAAAACCAGTTTCAGAGGCAGCTTGTTTGATGATTTCATTATTATCATCAATGATCCAAGAGCGTGAATAGTAAGTTAAAAAATTACGACCATCGTGGTTAAAAGTAACTTCTTGCGCAAATTGAAATGGCGCTACTCCTGCATATTCGCCTTGGCCTTTGCCGGACCAAGTACCAATTAACCAGGCAAGCGGATATAAATCTTCTGGAAGATTATCCGGAATTGTGAATGCCATTTATTTAATCCTACTTATTTCTATTTAATTCTGCGAAGTGGTCGCTGTTTTGGTTTTAAAATAACTCCGAAAACAATCAAAGCTATCCCCGCAACAATTGCGACTAAGCCCAGCAAAATCGAAGTTAAATATTCCACTTGCGCAGTTTAGTTAATTTTTGCGGCAATTCCGTTGACTAAAAGTGAGGTCTCAGCCTCAACATTGCGCTTTACCAGCGCTAAAGCAATATTGCCTAATTCATAATGGCGGGCCACAGTGCCGATAAAACCAACTTTGATGCCATCTCTTTCTACGTCTGCGCCAACTGCAGGTAGATCCACTTCAGAACCATCTAAATGCAGCAGTACCAATTTTCTTGGCGGTTGCCCCAAGTTATGCACTTTGGCCACAGTTTCTTGACCGCGATAACAACCTTTATTCATATGAACTGATTTATTTAAAAGACCAATTTCATTTGGAATTGATTTGTGATCAGTTTCGAGCCCCAAACGCGGACGCATTTTTTCTACGCGCTCTGCTTCTAGCGCCCAGATGCCTACTTTTGTTAACTCTGGATTATCTGAAAATTCAGGAATCTCACCGCGATTTACTAAATTGTATGGCCCGCCTAAATCGTCGGTAAGCCCCGGAATTCGAATTAAAGATTTTTCACTTGAGGCATCGCGCACTTCTACCCGCATCGTAAAGCGCATCTTATTTAAGTATTCAATCAGCGAAGCGGCGCGATCTACATCCACTATCAACCAAGCAGTTTCGCCATCATCAAAGATTAAGAATTGATGTTCGATATGGCCCAAGTGATCCAGAATCAATCCATTGCTCCAGCCACCAGAGAAAGTTTCCAAATGCTGCGTGGTTAAATCATGCAACCAACGTAAGCGATCTACACCTTTTACTGCGACGATTTCTAAATGCGATAAATCCGCCCAAGCTTTGCCTTCGGCAAGTGCGCGTTGTTCTTTAACTGGATCGCCAAAATGTAAAGTGGCGCCGCGATCAGGGCCGGTCCCAACCAAAAGTCTTCCGTTACTTGTGAGCGGTTCCTCGTTCATAATTAATTGCAGTTATCAGTGTTTACTTAAAGCACTTACTGCACAACCCGCTAATTGCGAAGTGTGAAACATCAGTTCTAAAACCGTAATCATCTGAAAGCGCTTGTACAAATGATGCCGCGATATCAAGCGGTGCATCACCGATTTCGCCACAGTTTTCGCAGACTAAATGCAGATGATTTAATTCTTCTGATGCATGATAAGTCGCGCTACCGTGACCTAAATGTGTGTGCTGCACTAGCCCCACATTTTCTAGCGTTTCTAAATTGCGATAAACCGTGGAAAGGTTGATACCGGGATGTGTTTTGCGCACATGTTCGGCAATTGCTTCAGGTGTCGAATGGCCAAGTTCGCGAACTGCTGCAAGTACTAATTCACGTTGCGGTGTAAGGCGTAAGCCCTTTTGATGTAGTTCGTGTTTACCAGCCATAACGCAATTCTAATTCTCTGAAAATGCTTCCGATTGCATGGTGTTTGCAGAGTTGAACTTGTAACCCACGTTACGCACGGTATCGATCATAGATTCAAATTCAGGGCCCAATTTGGCGCGCAAGCGACGAATATGCACATCCACGGTGCGAGTGCCACCAAAGTAGTCATAACCCCAAATTTCAGAGAGTAACTGCGCCCGGCTAAATACCCGGCCGGGGTGCTGCGCTAAATACTTAAGTAGCTCAAACTCTTTAAAAGTTAAATCTAAAGTGCGACCTTT
>CAXBPX010000109.1:0-3109 GCA_963977625.1 uncultured bacterium | reverse complement strand
GCAGTTATTGCGGGCATTATTTTCCTGGGAGAAAGTGTTACTTGGTATGAACCAGTTGGCGCATTAATAGTGCTATTTGGAGCGGCAATAGCCCAAGAGCGAATTAAGTTATTTAGTCGAGCTTAAAACCGTCGCGAATCTCGCCCAAAGTAATTCCCGCTGCTGCGTGATCTGTATTTTCACCGCGCGCTAATTGCGCTGCATGTGCGGCATCATGCCAGCGATCTTCAATTTTGCCGTAGCGCCAGACTAAAAGTGCAATAGCCCAAACAATTGCGAATGCTGCGACAATGAAGTAGCCAGCGCTATTTAGATTGATGTTATTTGCCCAATCCCAATATCCGCCGCTTAATTCCAGCTGTTTGGAGAGAACTTGAGACAGTTCAAGTGCACCAATAAATAATGCGGTACCAACTGAAAGCGCGGTAATAATGATGTTGTAATAAACCTTGCGTACAGGTTTTGAAAATGCCCAACCATAAGCAAAGTTCATGAATGAACCATCAATGGTATCTAGTAGCGACATGCCGGCTGCAAAAAACAGCGGCAACGAAATAACTGCCCACCATGGTAAACCTGCAATTACAGAAGATCCTGCCAAAACTAATAAACCAACTTCAGTTGCAGTATCAAAACCAAGTCCAAACAAAAGTCCTAGTGGATACATTTTCCAAGACTTATCTATACGTCTTGCAATGGGTCCAAAGAAGCGCATAAAAAATCCACGAGAATCTAAAGTTTTTTCTAATTCTTCTTCACTGTATTTACCTTGACGCATCTGCACAAATACTTTTACGATGGAAACCATCACAATTAAATTTAAAATTGCGATTAACATCAAAAATGTGCCAGATACAGTTAATCCAATTAAACCTGTGTAGTGTTGCAGTTTTGAATCTTCATCTCTTAGTTGTGCGCCCACTGCCACAATTCCAAAATTCAGAATAATTGCCAGGCCAGCCACAACAGAGGAGTGCCCTAAAGAGAAGAAGAAACCAACACCAAGTGGCCTTTGGCCATCTGACATTAATTTTCGCGTGGTGTTATCAATTGCGGAGATATGGTCGGCATCAAAAGCATGTCGCATACCTAAGGTGTATGCCAAGAATGCGGTGCCCCAACCAAATGCAGCGCCATCAGCTAATTGGTAATTACCGGAAGTTGCAGCCCACATTAAAAGTGCGCCAGAGATGTGTAAGAGCGCGATAAAGCCAAACATGGCCATTAAACGGCGCTTCTCGTCGCGAGAGAGCGCGATGTGGCCCTTGATCTCCCCGCGGACAATCTGGTTCATGCAACCCCTTTGTATTTGCAAATGATTTGCAACAAGGGGAATTTTAAGCGCGTCGTAGTTGTTTTGTCCAACGTAGCGAGATGTTTGAGGTCTATTGTTCAACGCAATTCCCCTCTAAAAGTTCAAGCTACTTAAGGAGGATTCATGTCAGAAGAAGAAAATGACGAAATCATCACTGAGGAGATGCTCTGGGAACGAATTCCAGAGACCAATGGAATTGAACGTGCAAATACTTATTATGAATTAAGTGCGCGAATTTATGCGCGTGGACAATACGACGAAGCGCTCGCGCTCGCAGAGAGTGCCAGAGATATTTACACCGAACTTGGCAACAATCATGCCAACGAAGAGTTAGCGCAAGCTTATTCTGCGATTGGTTACAACTTAAATCAATTAAAGCGAATGGATGAAGCAGCAAATGCAATGTCCAAAGCAGTGGATCTGCTTCGCAAAAATAAATCTCCTATCGCACTTGAACTTGCTTGCACTTTAGGTGAATGGTGGTATTCATCTAAGAAGTACCAAGAAGTTGTAGATACTATGAATGAGTGCGCACAAGAACATTTAGTTGATGGAAATGATTTAGGTGCAGCTTCTGACTTGCATTTAATTGGTTGCGCTTCCCGCGAACTTGGTCAGTACGAAGCCGCCATTTCTGCTTTTGAAGAGGCGCGTGCGCTTTACAAGAAACATAAAGAAATTATTCATGTAGCTCGCTGCGAACAAAAAATTGCATCTTGCTTTAATCATTTAGGTTCAGGAGAAAAAGCGCTAGAGCACGCTCGTTTAGCGCTTGATGTTTTTGAAACTGCACATGACCATCGTCGACAAGTAATCACCATGTTCGAATATGCCAAAGCTCTAATTCTGCTGGAAGATTACGATGAAGCGCTAGAAACTTTAGATCAAGTACTAACAACTGCATCTGAAGAAGAGCCGCGAGATTTCGAATTTATCGTGGATATCGAAAGCCAAATTGCACTTATTTTGCGCAAACTAAATCGCGACGATGAAGCGATTGAAATTGAGCGACGTTTAGAGAGCGTCAGATCGATATTGACTGATGATGAAAGCGCCAATCAAGGCACCGATTCCAGCGATAATTAACGCAATTTCGTAGCTTCCGCTGCTCCAAACCAGTCCTCCCCAAATTCCTGCTGCCAGCACGGCAAAGTTCATGCGTGCTTGGAATGAGCCTTGCGCATAGCCTCGATTTTCAGCGTCACTTAAGCGGCCAATCCAAGCTTTACCAACTCCATCAGTGAGCGCTGGAAAAAATCCATAGAGGACCAGAGCAATTATTGCAATTGCATGGTTATTGGTTAAACCAAGCAAGATGTAAGCGGCAGCAAAAAAGATCAAACCAATCAAGTAAATATTCTTTGGATGCAAACGATCTGCCAATTTTCCCGCAGGATAAGCAATCAACATTGCCACAAACATATAAATCGCATAACCAATTACTACACCACTAGTTGAAAAACCAATTTCGTGTAAACGTAGTAGTAGCAGCGCATCTGGAATATTGGTAATTTGGATAGCCACTAATATCCAAATAATTCTCTTTAGTTTCGGGCTAAGTGGTGCTTTGGTAAATCTAACTTTGCTTTGAATAGTTTTAATATCTTTAATGAAAAAAGTTAAAAGCGCACTTAACAACGCGGGAATTAAAGCCCATTTTGCCACTGCCCGCACATCATTATTCAATAGCGCTAAAAGTACTAACGCTAATAATGGACCAATTACCGCACCTAAATTATCGCCAGCCCTGTGAAAACCAAAAGCTTTTCCCAAATCTTTATCTTCAACACCGTC
>CAXBPX010000108.1:0-3213 GCA_963977625.1 uncultured bacterium | reverse complement strand
AGTTCCGTAAATAATGTAAATCAAATCGAAGGCTCGAAGCGAATCAATAACGGTAATAACAATAACAATGGTGTTGACCGATGCTAGTGAAGGGAAGATTACTCGCTTGAAAGCTTGCCATTCAGTAGCGCCATCAATGCCTGCCGCTTCGCGAAGTGATGGATCTACGCTCTTTAGGCCAGCTAAATAAAGCAGCATGATGTATCCGATATGGCGCCACGAAGCTAGCGCCAAAACTACCCAGGTATTTATTTTGTCGTTACTAAATATGGGTATCGCATTTTCTATGCCGCGCCCCATGATGCCTTGGAAGAAACCGCCGGGGCCCAACATGAACTGCCAAATGATTCCGATCACTGCAAGTGATAAAACAACTGGCAGATAATAAATAGATTCATAAATTTTATGGCCGCGAATTTGGCGATCAATTTGGTAAGCAAGTAATACTCCAAGCGGAGTTGCAATAAGGGTGAAAAATATTAACCAGATTACGTTATGCCAGAGCGCAGTCCAGAAGACCGGCGATTTAGTAAAAATGGTGTTGTAATTATTTAAACCGGCCCAACGAATATTTGAAAGTTGAATGCCATTCCAGTAAGTAAATGACAACATGATGGTCATAATGGCTGGAATCCAAACCATCACTATGTGTAGAAAAGTTGGGACTCCGATAAATGCCGCAAGTGTTGCGCGATCTTGTCTGCTAAATGCAGCACGGCGGCCACGAGATTTTTTTCCCGTGGCCGCCGTTGTCATACTATTAAATATAGTGGTTTTTATCCGCTATATAAAGCGCTAATTAATTTTTATAGCGCTGGTAGAGCTGCCCACTGTTCGTCCATAGATTGAGTAATCTTGTTGACGTCTGCTGGATTCTTCAAGAAGTTCTGAAGTGCAGGACCTGCAACTGTTGATGCGAAGTCGTTACGGCAATCACGATCTAGGAAGAACATGATGTTTGACGCTTCTGCAAGAACTGCAAGCTTCTGCTTGTTGAATGCATCGTATGAAGATGTATCCATCTTGGTGTTTACATAAAGTGAAGTATCGCCAGCACCTTGCGCTGCCAACATACCTTCTTCAGAACCCCAGAACTCTGCAAGTCCGGCGCCACCTTCTGGGTTGCCGCTATTAGCAGCAACGCAGATACCATCAAGAGGAGCATCGATTGAATCGCGCTTGAACTCTGGATTGATTTCTGGGAATGGCACGATCCATAGATCATCGTAATCAGCTTGTGATTGCGCCTTGAAATCGTTAGCAAACCAAGAACCCATCATCATAACGCCAGCCTTCTTCTGTAGAAGTAGGTCGCGCATGCCATCCCATTCGATGTCATTCTTATTTGGATTCATGTAAGGAACTAGCATTGCAAAATACTTAAATGTTTCAAGTGTCTTTGCATCTGACCACTTTGCCTTACCATTTAGAAGATCAATGTGGTACTGGTAACCATTAACGCGTGCGTTGATTACGTCGAATGTACCCATTGCTTCCCAACCGCCCTTATTACCCATTGGGTAAGCGACTAGGCCTTTCTTCTTGGTTGCTTCCATAACTTTCATCAAGTCATCCCATGTTGCAATGTTCTCTGGGTCTTGTCCAACTTCTGACATGGTTGACTTGCGATAGTGAAGTCCCCATGGATAGTAAGTGGTAGGAATAATGTATTGCTTGCTATCACCAGGATTTGTTGCACCTTGGATAACTGCAGAAGTTAACTGATCACCAAGATTCTTGATGTTATCTGATACATCGTGGAATAGTCCTTGAGATGCGTAGAAGTTTGTACGCCATCCAGCCATCCAACCGAATACATCATCTGGTGTTCCCTGTAGGTATTGTGAAATACCGTTCTGGAATGGATCAGACTCAACTGCTTGCTGAGTAATTTTTACGCCAGTCTTCTTTGTGTATGCATCATTAACTGCTTGCGCAATCTTGATACCTGATTCGCTGGTACCGCGAACCGTGAAAGTTACTGGATCTGTATTTTTCTTGCTGCAACCTGCAAGTAACCCTGCGCCTGCTGCAAGTCCAACGCCACCAACGGCAGCGCCTTTAAGAACGGAACGTCGTGAAACGTTTTTTTCGTTCGTCATTGAACTTCCTTTTCTACTAGCTACGTCTAATTTCCTAGGTCGATTGAGTAAAACTAGTAGGGCGAAACTACGCCTGTTATGCGGGATTTACTAGGATATTTTGGAGATTTTCAGATGGTGGAAAAATGTAAAAGCAGCCCTTGTTGCGGGCGAAGTCCTGGCACTTCTAGGCCAAAAGTGGCTAATTCCGCCCCTGAGATAGCGATTTGCGGCCACCAACCTGGGTTAGCGCGGTGAATAAGATCATTGGAACTCAAAGCTTCAATAACACTTACCCGATAAGTCCGATTTGGGTCTAACCCGGCAAATTGCGCGCTCTTTGATAAGAAGCCATCTGCAGTTGCCAATTGCATATAAGTAAATATCGCTTCGGATTTATCTTGCGCGATGGTGCCATAAAGGTAAGCATTACCAACATCTGCGCGCGCAATGTTGCCGCTATGAATTAGCTGGCGATGCTTTTTATAAAAGGCGATGTAATCCTTTAACACTACTTGCTCTTCTGCAGTTGCTTCCAGAATATTCCATTCGATTCCGGCGTGGCCAAAGAGCGCATTTAATACTCTAAATCGAATATCAACGGTGCGATGTGTTTGATGTCCATGAGTTGGACCAACGTGAGTGCCAAGTAGTTCTGGTGGAATCACCATCGCAGTCCAACGTTGAATACTTTGGCGCTCAAGTGGATCATTTTGATCTGAAGTCCAGAAACGATCTGCATGATCAATCATTCCTAAATCAATCCGGCCACCACCCGAACTGCAACTTTCAATCTCTAAACCGGGATTACGTTTCTTTAGCTCATCAAACATTTTATAAATTGCATTGGTTTGGTTATGTACTGCCGCGCGACCATCACTAATTGGATCTGAAATCGAACGATTGTGATCCCATTTGATGTAAGAGATTTGGCAAGATTTCAAAACGGCATCGACTTGTTCCAGTACATGGCTGAAAGCAGCGGGTTTAGTTAAATCTAAAACTTGTTGTTTGCGACCAAAAACTGGCATGCGCCCTGGTTCTTGTAATACCCAATCTGGATGGGCACGATATACATCGGAATCTAGTTGCAGCATTTCGCCTTCAAACCAGAGTCCAAATTGCATCCCTT
>CAXBPX010000107.1:0-3227 GCA_963977625.1 uncultured bacterium | reverse complement strand
TTTGGAGCCTTCCACTTTTAAACCATGCGCTTCTTGTGGTTGATATCCGATTGCTGAAATCACTAATCCGCAGTTAACTGTCTTTTCGCCTTCTGGAGTTTTGAAAGTAATACTCTCTACTTTGCCATTACCGTTTATAGAAGTTGGTACATGCTGAAATAAAAATTCCATAGTGCGATCATGTGGATGATTTTCATTATTAGCAATATTTAACATCGCATCCAAATTACTTTTGACATGTTTCTCTGGTTCTGCACCAACGCGAGTTATTGCACCGTTAATTTCATCTTTGCTAATGATGACATTGGTGTGTTCTAAATCTGGAAGTTCACGAAGTTCGGGAGCGGTGAATGCAGCAAACTCTGCACCACGTCGAGCACAGATATAAACCTTGCGGATTTTGGATTTCTTTAGGGCTGCAATTGCGTGATCAGCGGTGTCGGTGGCATCGAGTTCAGTTGGGTCTAGTGCCAACATACGTGCACAATCCATAGCCACATTGCCAGCGCCAATCACAATGGCGGTATCTGAATTTAAATCAAGATTAATATCAACATAATCTGGATGGCCGTTATACCAAGGTACAAAATCTGCCGCAGATAATGAGTTGGGCAAATCTTCCCCGGGAATACCAAGCTTTTTGCCCAGTGAGGTGCCAGATGCAATAACTACCGCATCATATTTATCTTTTAAGGTATCCAAAGAAATATCGCGGCCTACTTCTACATTGCCGAATAGAGAGACATTTCCTGCAGTAGCAATCTTTTCGAAAACTTTTGAAACGCTTTTAATTTTTGGATGATCTGGCGCTACTCCGCTACGCACTAAGCCCCATGGGGTAGGAAGACGTTCAATCAAATCGATAGCAAATTTCAAATCTTCGGTCTCTAAATTTTGCAGAGCCTGCGCAGCAAAGTATCCGGAAGGACCTGCGCCTACGATTGCAATTGAATATTTAGCCATGATTTACGCGAATTCTATTGACCGTAATAGGTATCAGCAATTTGGCGACGACGTTGCCGGTATTTTTCAGATGCGTTTGAAAGCAAATGCTCAAAACGAACTCCTGAACGAATATTTTTACTTAGCTCAGAAGAGATAGTGGAATCACTAAAAATTGGCGCATCGTTTAAGACGTTTGCGGCGGTTTTTTGCTTCACTACTGCGCGATATCCAATAGCTAAATAACGAAGAGACTGGAATAGAAATACTCGAGCCAAATTATTTGATCTGGATGGTGATGAAATAAATTTAATTAATTTATTTGCAATCTCTTCGCCGCCAATCGGTGCCGGTAACTCACTACATTTGCCTGAAAGTGAAGTGCGGATATTGGCATCCTGTAATTTTTTAACTGATTCAGTGATATTTTTTAGATTAGCTTGATCGGCGCGCAGTGCATATCCAAAATCATGGCACCACTTTGCGCGGGCTTCTTGATCATCCATGCCGCGAATATTTGAAACCAATACCGTAGGTAGTTTGGCCGCAAGCAGTTCATGCACTCCGTTGTATCCAGTGGCACAAATTCCAGCATCAAAAGCGGCTAAAACTTTAGCAAGCGGGAAATATCTAATTACTTTGATATCTAAGCCTTCAGGAACCAGTGATTTACCATTTTTATCAACTGGTTCTTTAGTTAAAACCACCTGTAATCCAGGCCAACCAATTAAACCTTTTAGCGCGGCAGTCATTTTTTCGTTGGCATCATCCGCACCGGTGCCAAGTTGTACTAAAACAGCTGGGCGATTTTGATCCAAACCTAGAATATTGCGTGATTCTTCTCTGCTAAGCGCTTCATTAGATTGATATAAAGAAACTGGAGCCGTACGAAGCGCATCTTTTCTAGTTGAAGTAGGGCCATGATCGTAAGCAAATGCATAATCACCAGGTTCGATTATTAAATCCATGGATGCCGATTGCAATGGAAGTGCAAATCGATGAATTTTTTTCTGCCACAAGCCACGGCGAATCCAAACAAGTTTTACATTTGGTCGTGCAATTCGTGCCGCAATCACACCTGCATAAGGAACCACGCCGTCGTAAGTAAGTACTTGGGCATCAGTTTCATCAATTAGCGCAACTAATCGATCGCGCAGATAAAGATCCCATTTAGGTCTTGGCATCCAGCGACGGTCCTTGCCTGGAATATATTCACAAGGAATACCTAGCGCATCCGGTATCTCTGCAATACCACTAGCCATTGAAACAATTATTGGATTGGCATCATTTTTTAAAGCTTTGGCAATTGCACTTGCTCTCGCTAAATGGCCCATTCCAATTCCGTTACTGGTTGCCAGAATTACGGTTGGTTTACTCATTTAAAAATTTTCCGTCTTACCAATTTAAGAATCTTTCCAATAAACAGCACAAATTGCTTAGGTGAATTAATTTTCTTGCCTTCGCGCTTTACAAACCGGTTAAATCTTGCCACGGTTGATTTCTTGCCATCGTAAACTTCTAAGAACTTTTCATAAGTCATCCAGTGAACGCCAAATTGCTCAGCGATATTTGCATAGGTATCACCTTTGGTGCGATGAGCACGCGCTAAAGCTGGGCTAATTAGTGCAAATGCCCGGCGGTCTTGATTGTTTGCAAGACCCAGCATGCCAAATTCTTTATCCAAAGTGTGGTTTATTAAATCCTTTAAATTAAGTTCAAAATCAGCTTCGGCAAAGAGATGTAGCGGAATTGCGGTAACTGTAAAGAGTTTTAGAACTTCTTCAATTCGGATCTGCGCATCTGCTGCTATATCTTTAAATTTATATTGCGGACTACTCTTTAGCCAATTTTGAATTTCACGTAGATCTGCATATGAATCTTTAACAGGTGAATAGCGCTTCTTTAAATCGCTCCAATTTCCTAATAACAAAAATTCAGCTTGGGTGCCCGGAGTTTCAAGTAGTTCTATTTCTAGTTTCTGTAAACGAGCTAAATTACAATTTCTAACATCTAGTACCACTTCATAATTTGAAACTTGAAATCGTTCTTTACTATTTGCACGGATGGATTTCATCTCTGGAATCAATTGTGCGAGCGCTGGATTATTATGGCGACTAATCTCTTCTTTATTTTCTTCTACTGTGCTGTATCCAAGGTGCCACGAATGCGCTTGTCGATCTGCCACCATGCGCAATCCAGAATTCTGAACTCGCCAACCTAATTCGGTATCTTCTCCGGTAGTTAAATCAGAGTTGTAGCCGCCTAGTTCTTTCCAGCGTTTGTTA
>CAXBPX010000106.1:0-3234 GCA_963977625.1 uncultured bacterium | reverse complement strand
CACAATGCGTGCGCTACTTCTACTTAGCCGCCGTGGCGGGGCCAACTAACCGGCCTATCCCGTCGCGGTGTGTTTTGCATTGCCGGTAAAAAAATAACCGCAACCAAAACAGGAGCCGCAAAAGAAAAATGAATTTTCCAAATCAGCAATCTAGTCCAATGTCATTTGGGCGATATTCCTCATTTATGCCGCTAGGTGCAGCAGGTTTAACTGATCGCACCTGGCCAACTAAACAAATGACCAAAGCGCCTAAATGGTGCAGCGTTGATTTAAGAGATGGCAATCAAGCGTTGATTGATCCTATGGATACCCCACGTAAATTGGCGATGTTTAATTTGCTAGTTTCGATGGGCTATAAAGAGATCGAAGTAGGTTTTCCATCAGCATCTCAAACTGATTTTGATTTTGTCCGCAAAATTATCCAAGAGGGGCTAATTCCTGATGATGTTGTGATTCAGGTTTTAACTCAAGCGCGCGAACCACTTATTAAACGCACCTTTGAATCTATCAAAGGCGCTAAGAATGCAATTGTGCATCTGTACAACTCAACTTCGACTTTACAGCGTCGCGTGGTATTCGGTTTAGATAAAGCTGGCATCAAGAAGATTGCGACCGATGGTGCCGAACTTTGCTTGTCAATGGTGGATTCAGTTAAAGGAACCAATGTTTCCTTTGAATATTCACCAGAGTCTTACACCGGAACTGAATTAGATTTTGCACTTGAAGTTTGCAATGCTGTAAATGCGATTTGGCAGCCAACACCTGAATGGAAGAGCATCATGAATCTTCCGGCAACAGTAGAAATGGCAACTCCAAATGTTTATGCCGATTCCATTGAATGGATGAGCCGAAATTTAGATCGCAGAAATTCGGTAGTGCTTTCACTGCATCCACATAATGATCGCGGTACTGGTGTAGCAGCTGCCGAACTTGGTTATTTAGCTGGTGCAGATCGCATAGAAGGTACGCTCTTTGGTAACGGCGAACGCACCGGAAATGTCTGTTTGGTGACGCTTGGCTTGAATTTAATGAGCCACGGAATCGATCCAGAGATTAACTTTTCAAATATCGATGAGATTCGCCGGACCGTTGAATATGCCAATCAATTAAAGGTACCTGAGCGCCATCCATACGGTGGAGATTTGGTTTTCACTGCATTTAGCGGTTCACATCAAGATGCAATCAAGAAAGGTTTTGATCATCTTGAGAAAGATGCCAAAGCTGCAGGTAAATCTGTTGATGACTTTACTTGGGGTGTTCCGTACCTTCCAATTGATCCAAAAGATATTGGACGCTCCTATGAAGCTGTGATTCGTGTTAATAGCCAATCCGGTAAAGGTGGCGTAGCTTATTTAATGAAGACCGAACATCATTTGGATCTGCCAAGACGCCTACAAATTGAATTTAGCAAAGTGGTGCAGGCAAAGACGGATAACGAAGGTGGCGAAGTACTGCCAAATGAACTTTGGGAAATTTTCGAAGATGAATATTTGCCAACGCAAACTGCGCCATGGGGGCGTTTTAGACTTAAAGGTGTCGCTACCAATTCTTCGCTAGATGAAGATGTAAAAATTGAAGTCAAGATTACCGATCGCGGTGAATTAAAAGAACTTAAAGGCACCGGCAATGGACCAATCTCTGCATTCTGTAATGTGCTAAATAGTTACGGAGTAGATGTGCGAGTTCTGGATTTCTCAGAACATGCGCTCTCTGCAGGTGGCGATGCTAAAGCGGCTGCTTATTTGGAATGTGCAATTGATGGCAATGTTTTCTGGGGCGTAGGTATCGATCCAAACACGACTACTGCATCCCTAAAGGCAATTATCAGCGCCATTAACCGCGCAATTCGCTAACTTTTTTCTTTCATTGGTTATCTTTGCGGTGTGAGCCTTTACCGCGATGAAGCTATTGTGCTTCGTACCCAAAAATTGGGAGAAGCGGATCGCATAATTACTTTATTAACTCGCGATCATGGCCGAGTGCGCGCGGTAGCCAAAGGTGTTCGACGCACCAAATCTAAATTTGGTGCCAGACTCGAACCTGGTTCGCATGTAGATATTCAGTTATATACCGGGCGAACTTTTGACACTGTGACTCAAGTTGAATCAATTTACAACTATGGTGAAGCGCTAACTGACGATTACTCAAGATGGACAATCGCTGGCACCATTTTGGAAGCGGCAGAACGTTTTACATCGCACGAACACGAACCCGCGCTACAAGAATTTAAATTAGTTACTGGCGCCATGAGAGCGCTGGCGGATAATAAATACGATGCATCGATGATTTTAGATGCCTACCTTTTACGATCTTTGGCTGTAGGCGGCTATGCGCCATCACTGGTTAATTGCTCAAAATGTGATGCACCGGGCCCGCATAGATATTTCTCTTTAGTCGGAGGCGGTTCGGTTTGTGCTGATTGTCGACCGAGTGCATCTGCAACACCAGCCGTAGAAACTTTAAAATTAATGTCAGATTTAATTAGCGGTAACTGGGAGAGTGCAATGGCAAGCGAGTTACGTAATCGTCGCGAAGCCAATGGATTAATTGCTGCATATTTGCAATGGCATTTAGAGCGTGGCTTACGTAGTTTGCAGATTTTGGAGCGAATATGAAACATCGTAAACCAACTCCACATTGGTCAGGTGCTAAGCCACCAGAAATTGAAAAATCACAAGTACCAAAACATGTCGCAGTTGTAATGGATGGAAATGGTCGTTGGGCTAGAAATAAAGGTTTAGCTCGCACCGAAGGCCATAAAGCTGGCGAAGCCCCGCTATTTGATATGGTCGAAGGCGCGATTGAAGTTGGAGTCAAAGAGTTAAGTGCATATGCATTTAGCACTGAGAATTGGAAGCGATCACCCGAAGAAGTTAAGTTTTTGATGGGATTTAACAAAGAGGTATTACGCCGGCGCCGTGATGAAATGAACGAACTCGGAGTTCGAATTAGGTGGATTGGCCAAGAAAAACGGCTCTGGGCATCAGTAGTAGATGAGTTATTAGAAGCAGAAGAATTAACTGCTAAAAATAAAGTACTTACTTTAAATATGTGCGTAAATTATGGTGGTCGTGCTGAAATTGTCACTGCTGCCGAAGGTTTAGCTCGAGATTTCAAACGTGGCAAAGTCAATAAATTTGATGAGAAAACTTTTGCTAAATATTTGGAACTTCCAACCGATGTAGATTTATTTTTACGATCATCTGGCGAACAACGTTTGAGCAACTTCTTGCC
>CAXBPX010000105.1:0-3280 GCA_963977625.1 uncultured bacterium | reverse complement strand
TTAAGCTCTTCTAACTTTTTGCGTAAATCTGGATCAGATGGCTCGGTCATATGTGTGCCATCAGCAAAGACCACTACTGGAATGCTTTTAGCGCCATTGTTATATTCCATAACTTTTTCAATCTGAGTTGGATCTTTTTCAACATCAATTACATCGTAAGCGACACCGAGTTCATCTAATAGTCGCTTTGAACGGCGGCAATCGCCGCACCAATCTGCGGAATACATGGTTATTTGGCTCATAAGAATTTCTCCAATCCTATAGTTAGCCCTGGTTTCTTAATAATTTCGCGGCAACCAAGTAATACACCTGGCATAAATCCAACTCGATCTAATGAATCGTGGCGAATAGTTAAAGTTTCACCAAGTCCACCAAAGAGTACTTCTTGGTGTGCAACTAAGCCACGAAGTCTCACTGAATGAATTGGTACATCGCCAACTTTCGCACCACGCGCTCCTTCGAGTCCAGTATTTGTGGCATCTGGTTGCTTCTGCATCGAAACTCGCGCTTGATTAATCAATTCAGCGGTTCGCGCTGCAGTTCCAGAAGGTGCATCTACTTTATTTGGATGATGCAATTCAATAATTTCAACCGATTCAAAATAAGGTGCGGCTTGCTTTGCAAATTCCATCATTAAAACTGCGCCAATGGCAAAGTTTGGTGCAATAAATACTCCCACCTTTGGATGCGAAGTGAGCCATCCTTCTAATTGCGCCATCTTGCCAGCATCAAAACCTGTCGTGCCAACGACTGCATTAATATCATTGTTAATTAAGAATTCTAGATTCTTCATTACGCCATCTGGATTGGTGAAATCAACGACTACATCTGCGCCAATAATTGACTTAATGTCATCACCTAAATCAATCGCAGCTTGAAGTTGCATATCGCTAGCGGCATTTACCGCTTTCACGACTTCAGAGCCCATGCGACCTTTTGCGCCAAGTACTCCAACCTTGATCATTTAAGTAACTCCTCCAACTCCGCGGCATCTGCTTTCGGGCCAGCAAGGCCAAGCGTAAGCGGTCTAGTTAAGAATTGGCGGGCAATTTCTTCGACTTCTTCCTTAGTCACAAGATTTAAATCGCTCATCATTTCATCCGGGCTCTTTGCATATCCATCCCAGATTTCCGAGCTACCAACGCGGTCCATGCGATAGGCAGAATCCTCACCGGCAAGTAAGACTCCGGCGCGAACCGCATTTTTACCACGGCTAAATTCTTCATCGGTAATTCCATTGCTTGCAACATCATTAAGAATTTCGCGCGCTACTTTTATGACTTCTGCGGCCTTATCAGGTGCGCAGCCAGCATAGATTGCGAAGTAACCGCTACCCACATATCTACGGACTAAACCATCGACGCTGTACACCAGTCCACGCTTTTCGCGAATTTCCTGGAAAAGTCGGGAAGACATGCCGCTACCAATCGCAATCGTTAAAACTTTTAACGCAGTACTGCGAGGGTCTTTGCGTCCGACTCCTTCAAGTCCTAAAAATAAATTAGTCTGTTCGAAATTTCCATTATGAATATTTACCCGTTTTGTTGGCGTCGGAGTAAATGCGTTGAAATCGCGAGACTTTGGAGCACTATTGCCAGTTAGGAAGTTATCGCGCAAAAGATTTTGCTTAACTAGTTCTACAAATTTATCGTGATTAATATTGCCCGCAGCCGATACCACCATTGCTTCGGGGCGGTAATGGCTCTTGTAATAATTGAAAATCTGATCACGCGAAATTGCGCTCATGGATTCTTTAGTGCCCAAGATTGAAACCCCAAGCGGATGTGCTCCCCAGAATGCGCTACTGAATGCCTCCTCAGCGCAATCTTGCGGATCATCATCACGCATGGCCATCTCTTGGAAAACTACATTGCGCTCAGTTTCAAATTCTTCTTTAGTTACCACCGCGCTAGTTATGACATCGCTTAAAACATCAACTGCTAAAGGTAAATCTTCATCAACCACTTTTGCATAAAAGCTAGTGAATTCATTGGTGGTGTAAGCATTAATACCGCCACCTAAATTTTCAATTGATGATGAAATCTCTTTTGCGCTGCGGCGCGAGGTTCCTTTAAAGAGCACATGTTCTAAAAAGTGAGAGGCACCAGCTTCTGCTGGCGCCTCATCACGCGAACCAATATTTACAAAGTAACCAACTGAAGCACTTCGGACTGTGGCATCGGTATCTGTGATGATACGTAAGCCACAATCTAAAGTGGTCCTTGAAATCATTAGTTAATTACTAGTTTTACTTGCTCTCTTCAGAGCCTTCCATAACTGGAACTAACGATAACTTGCCCTTTGGATCAATTTCTGCGATCTCAACTTGGACTTTATCGCCAACTTTCATTACATCTTCAACGTTTTCAATTCGCTTTCCGCCATGCATTTTGCGAATCTGTGAAACATGTAGCAAACCATCTTTGCCTGGAAGCAATGAGATAAATGCACCGAACTGAGCCAACTTCACTACAGTTCCCAGGTAACGCTCTCCTACTTCAGGCATAGTTGGGTTTGCAATTGCATTGATCTGCGCTTTAGCTGCATCAGCTGAAGTGCCATCTGTTGCACCGATGTAAATGGTTCCGTCTTCTTCGATAGAAATTTCAGCGCCAGTTTCTTCTTGGATCTGATTAATTACCTTGCCCTTAGGGCCGATAACTGCACCGATCTGATCAACCGGAATCTTGATAGAAATAATGCGTGGTGCAAGTGGTGACATCTCATCAGGAGTATCAATTGCTTCGGCCATTACATCAAGAATTGCTAAACGCGCTTCTTTTGCTTGGTGTAGCGCACCTGCTAATACTGAAGCTGGAATTCCATCAAGTTTGGTATCAAGCTGTAACGCAGTTACGAAATCTTTGGTTCCGGCTACTTTAAAGTCCATATCACCAAATGCATCTTCAGCGCCAAGAATGTCAGTTAGCGCAACATATTCAGTTTTGCCATCAACATCATCAGAGATCAGACCCATTGCAATACCGGCAACTGGATACTTAAGTGGCACACCAGCATTTAGCAATGAAAGTGTGGAGGCACAAACAGATCCCATAGAAGTCGAACCATTTGATCCAAGCGCTTCAGATACCTGACGGATTGCGTAAGGGAACTCTTCGCGAGTTGGAAGCACTGGAACTAATGCACGTTCTGCAAGTGCACCATGGCCAATTTCGCGGCGCTTAGGTGTACCAACACGACCAGTTTCACCAGTTGAATATGGTGGGAAGTTGTAGTTGTGCATGTAACGCTTATGAGTCTCTGGGCTAAGTGTGTCTAG
>CAXBPX010000104.1:0-3334 GCA_963977625.1 uncultured bacterium | reverse complement strand
GGATTTGTAAATGCTAGAAGTGATGGTGCGTGCTTTAACAAACCACCGATATACCAACGTGCGGTATCTGAAAGATCACCATAGTTTCCAGCTGCGAAAAATAGTGGCTTGCCATCTTTCCAAAGTGATTGGTGAACGTGCATTCCTGAACCATTATCGCCATATAAAGGCTTTGGCATGAAGGTAGCAGTCTTACCATTTTGCCACGCAGTGTTCTTAACTACGTACTTAAATTTCATGATGTCATCGCCTGCATTTTCTACATCACTGAACTTGTAGTTAATTTCCATCTGTCCGGCAGTACCAACTTCGTGGTGTGAACGTTCGACCACTAGACCAACTTTTTCTAACTGCATCACGATTTCATCGCGCAGATCTGAATATTGATCAGTTGGGGAGACTGGGAAATAACCACCCTTAATGCGTGTGCGATATCCACGTGAAGGAGTGCCATCCGCATCAAATTCTTCACCGCGATTCCACCAGCCTTCGTATGAATCAATGTGATGGAATGCTTCGTGCATATCAGTTTTGAATCTGATTGCATCAAAGATGTAAAACTCAGCTTCTGGTGCAAAGAAAGCTTGATCTGCGATTCCGGTTGACTTTAAATAGCCAACTGCTTTGGTTAGCACTCCGCGTGGATCACGAGAATAAGGTGTGTTGTCAACTGGATTGTGAACTGAGAAGAGAATAATCAAAGTCTTCTCTTTGCGGAATGGATCGATATATGCAGAGCTTGGAATTGGTAGCAACTTCATATCTGATTCATGAATTGACTGGAAACCGCGGATTGATGAACCATCGAACATCAAACCATCTGTAAAGACACTCTCATCAAACGAACCAGCTGGCACGTTGAAGTGGTGTTGAATACCCGGAAGATCGATGAAGCGAATATCAATTAACTTCACGTCTTCTTTCTTGATGTAATCAAGAATTTCTTTTGAATTTTTAAACATTAAAAATCTCCCAATAGATTTCATTTTTTGCCCATCGACGCTGAGGGCTATGGGTAGAACCTTAAGGTGTGAGTGTTAAATAGGCATATTCCGTTTGTTACAGTCTTGTTTCATGATTAGGCTCTAGGCATGTCAGAAGGGCGCTTTCGAGGTTCAGAGGTCACACTTTTTCGACGCATGGCAGCTTTGGCCATCGATTGGCTTGCCTGTCTAGCCATTGTTAAAGGTTTTGACCTGGCTGGGCAATTCACGACGCTTTTAATCTTCTTCGCCGAAGTCTCGCTTTTAACTGCGTTTGGGGGCGCTTCATTTGGCCATCGCATAACCAAAATGAAAGTGGTGCGCTTTGTAGATGGCAGCGCACCATCTCCAATTCAGGCTCTAATTAGAACTTTCTTACTTTGTACCGTGATTTTTGCAATCACTTATGATGAAAATGGTCGTGGAATACACGAAAGATTATCCGGAACTTATTTACTTAAGACTAAGTAATTAAACTTTAGGAACGCGTAAGTTTTTTGGCATCGGTCCCTTTGGAATTGGCATATTTAAACCACCAACAGCTTTTAGACGATTGCGAACTTCGCGTAATTGATTGTTAGAAATTTGTTTTGGCAACTTTTTCATAGTGCGTTGTAATTTATTAATTGCGACGCGTCCATCACCATCGCCAACAATCAAAGTAGTTACCGGAACTCCGGGTACAAAACGTTCCATCTTTTTGGCCTCATCAGCCAACATGGTGCGAACGCTGTTAGAACCTTCTCCGACGAGTACTACGCCTGCACGTCCAACTGCGCGGTGCACCATATCTTGTTGTTTGTTAACTGCCACCATTGGAGTGGTGGTAAATCCGCGACGAATTGCCATCATTACTGATGCGCCTGCACCCATAACACCTTCGATAGATGCATATGCGGCGCGGTTAGCTACAAAACTGAAGAAGAACATAGCTGCTAGCAATGCAAAAGGAATCGTAATAAATGCTGCGTAAATTGGATGTCCATTTAGCGCACCAACCAAGATGCCAATCGATGTGACTGCCAAGAAGATAAACGCCATTGCCGCGCCAATCCAAGGCTTCTCCTGCTTGGTTACTTTATAAGCTTCGCGAATCTGTTTGAACATGGTTATGAGTTTAATGGTGCAGGTGCGGTGCCACCAAGTCGCTGCGGAGCCCAACGCTCACCAACATGGCTATCTGGGTAACTTTGCTGCAATTTATGAAGCATTTCAATCATTTTGTTACGCAATAAAGTTTCAGCTGCTTCCAAATTTTCATCTTTAGCAAAAGTCATCGCAGGTCCATAAACGATATGGACCGGAACAGATTTACGTCTAAAATCTTTTGGCACACCTTTGGTCCAAATTCTTTGTGAACCCCAAATCACAACCGGGATCACTGGAACGCCCGCGCCCATCGCTAATCGCACAGCGCCAGATTTCATGCCTTTTATTTCAAATGAAGTACTTATCGTCGCTTCTGGAAAAATTCCAACTATCTCTCCATCGCGAAGTGCACGCAAAGCAGTTACAAAAGAGGCGCCACCGTTTTCGCGATCAACCGAAATATGTTTCATGCCGCGAAGCAATGGACCAGCAATTTTGTTATCGAATGCGCCTTTCTTGGCCATAAAACGGATGTATCGTTTTAAATGCAGAGCGCCAGTTCCGATAAATGCAAAATCTAAATAACTCACGTGATTGCTAGCTAAAACCGCGCCGCCTCTGCGCGGTAAATTTTCTTGACCTTCAAAATGAAATTGAATATCTAGACCTTTCCAAAGCGCACGGAAAAGTCCGATTACTGGCGGATATACCAACTCAGCCACGAGCTGCCATTGCCTCCTTGTATAAACGACCAGCACGGTAACTTGAACGTACTAATGGACCGCTCATAACTCCGGCAAAGCCAATGGATTTAGCTTCAGCTGCTAATTCCACAAATTCATTTGGTTTTACCCAACGTGAAATTGGGTGGTGCTTAGGGGTTGGGCGAAGATATTGAGTAATCGTGATGATATTGCAACCAGCGTTATGTAAATCTTTAAGCGCTTGTGAAACTTCGGCACGTTCTTCACCCATACCAAGGATTAAATTTGATTTAGTGATTAATCCGAAATTACGGGCTTGTGTGATCACATTCAGCGATAGGTCATACCGAAATGCAGGTCGAATGCGCTTAAAAATCCTAGGTACGGTTTCCAAATTATGAGCAAAAACTTCAGGTCGAGAATCAAAAACTTGATTTAAAAGTTCAGGTTTACCACTGAAATCTGGAGCTAACATTTCAACTCCGGTGCCAGGGTTTAATTCATGAACTTTGCGAATAGTTTCGGCATAAAGCCAAGCACCCTCATCGTCTAGATCAT
>CAXBPX010000103.1:0-3499 GCA_963977625.1 uncultured bacterium | reverse complement strand
TTCATTTAAAGCTTTTGCAATTTCCTTTGCATCACTGCTAATGATTACATCGGTAACTCCCAAATCTTTAAATAATTCGGTGATGCGATTGGTATCAATATCAATTACCAGACGAACTGAAAGGCCAGGCATGCGATGAACTTGATTTCCAAAACCTCGCCCCATCTGACCGGCACCAACAAGTGCAATTCTTACGTCATGGCCCAATTGCTTTGCATGAGCTAATAATTTGTGACTATATGCCACTTTAATTTCCTCTAATTTCTGCGAACATCAATTTACTTGGGTTACTTGGCAACAATTCGAATTTGATCGCCAACTTTGATCATTGGTAACGCACGAGCTTCCACATTTGTATCTCCGGGAAGTTCTGGTTCGGATAATCCATTTGCTTTGAGATCGAGGTGGCCCAAATTTAAGAGATTATCAGAAACTACAGAGCCGACCGCGAGCACGTCGAACTCTTCATCATTTATGCATATTGCATCGCCAACTTTTGGCGCGCGCTCTTTTACTTCTACTTTATGTAAAACAGAAAATTCATGAAGCTCAACAGGAGCCTCTTCACCAAAGAAGACGATGATTCCTTGGTCTCGAAAATCTGAAACTAATTCTCCGACTGCGGTGACGGTAGTTGAGTAGACGACCATTAGGCCGGCTTGATATTTTCTGGTTTGACGCCGGAAACAAAGAGATCTTTAGTAATGAACATGGCAAGCGGACCAGCTGGACTTGTCGCATGAATATCAACCGTTAATACTTTTTTCATTGGATAAACGCCAACGCGAGCAGTGCCACCACAATCGATAACTGCAACTGCGATTTCATCAAATGGCTTGCTAGATTTAAAACCATCAAATGGTTCGCCGCCAGTTGCATCTGCAATTGCTTGTGCTACTGGATGAATTCCACCGCCAGTTACTGAATAAATATATTTCTTCTTGTCGGTCGGTAGCACTTCAATCGGGCCGCCCCAGCCGCCCTTACCTGCTTCGATAATAACTTTCTTATAATTTCCCATTTCAACTCCTAGATTGTTGGGGTTTGGTTGATATTTATTTTTCTGTAATTATGTAATTGAGGGCCAAGATGGATAACCACCTTGGCCCTCAATGACTTTTAGTTGCTAGATGAATATAGGCCGAAGCTTGCGAAGTAAGCAATTACTACAGAAAGCGGACCTGTTACCAAGCGGCTAAATAGCACCGCAGGAACACCTACTTCAACAGTCTCTGGTTCAGCTTCGCCGAGCGCCAGACCAACTGGAATGAAGTCGCAACCAACTTGTGGGTTGATTGCAAAAAGTGCTGGCAATGCATATTGAGCAGGGATATTTCCCTTACCAATTTCAACGCCAAGTAGTGTTCCAACAATCTGTGCAATAACAGCGCCTGGTCCAAGCAATGGAGAGAGAACTGGAAGTGCACAAACTAGTGAGATCAATAGCAATCCTGGAAGTGAAGAAGCGGAACCTTTGATTCCCTTTGCAATCCAGTCACCAATACCGGTAGTAAGAATTAAACCGATAATGAAAGAGATGAACGCCATAAATGGAATGACGTTACGAATAACTGTATCAACAGTGTCACGACCTGCTTGATAGAGAGTTCCAACTACTCCACCAACGCTACGGCCGATTTTTGTTAAAACTGCAGAAATTCCACCCATGTGCTTATGCCTCCTTCTTTGCCATCATGCGAGCGGTAATCCACTCAGTCACGATGCCGCGAATAAAGATGACTACTAGGCCTACAAGTAGGTAACGAACTGCAAGATCTCCAAGACCGAGACCTAGTTGAGTGATACCTGTTGCAATACCTACGTACACGAATAATTCACCTGGATTTGCGTGAGGGAAAATTCCAAGAATTGGGTGGACGAAGGAAACTGCTGAGTCATAGAACGCTGGCTTGTATCGCTCTGGTAAGAAGCGACCCATTGTGTAAGCCATTGGGTTTGTTAGCACGAAAACCGCTACGAAAGGAAGAATGATGTAGCGAACTGGGTACCACTGAATACCTGGACGAGCTGCTGCTTTTCCTAAGTTTTCGATCTTCTCTGGTCCGATGATACGAACTAGAGCGTTTACTGCAGTCAGCAGCACAACAAGTGTTGGAAGGATTCCGCCCATAAGTGAGAGCAGAACTGATCCACCTTTGTTGAAGACTTTAATAAAGTCTTCAGCTGCTGTAGCCAACGCGCCGAGGATTCCGGTTGGCTTATCAACTGTTACCTCCGCTAGGCGGTAACCAACTGATAGTAGGTTCAATGCACACCTCCTAAGTGTGTTGTGGGGTCAATTGACCTTGTTGCTAGCAAACGCCCGATCGGTGTTCGCTTGCTATTCCGCATCTTTCTGATCATTCTTGCGATTTAGATGAGCTTGGATATGTTCTGCAGCCATCCGTGCAGCTGCAACCACCTTCTCTTTTCTATCCGCAACTCGGTCACCCGAGATGATCTGATCGATGTGGAATCCTTTGTAATCAGTAAATGGCTTTCCTTTCGCCATCACTGTCATGCCGGTAAGAATCAAACCGTTTGAAACGGTTCCGGATTCATCCGCTACTAGCGCTACATATGCGCGACCGCCGCGATAACGCTTTCCGCCAAGTCCGATGGCAACGATGCCTTCTTTACGAAGAGTTGAAAGTTGTTTCTGGAATTGCTGCGCTTGGCGCCATGCAAAAAATAATTGAATTGCCCAGGCTAGACCTAGGACTGTAAATAACGTTGCTAAACCGCTCATGCTGTACGTACCTCCGCTGAAGCTAAGTACTTCAAGATAGCGTTTGCGCAAGCTAAATCAATGATTAAATGATCAATTAACTTGCTGCGAGTTGCTCCAACAACGCCTAAAACTTTATCTGCGCCAGTTGCAACGCCAATTACCTTTGGAATCTTGCGGATATCATCTAAAGATAAGCCAATTACGCGGCTATCAAGAGTGGAAGAGAGAATCTTGCCTTGCGCGTTATAGAAGCGCGCTGCGATATCTCCGGCCATATTCTTGAATGTGCTTTCGCGTTCAGACTTTGATAGATCAAATTCATCAACCAACATCTCAGATGAAGTCGAACCAACAGAACCGATTCCAACAAGTGCGACATCTGCTTTGCGCGCAACGTTAAGCACGCGAGCTACCGCCGGTTCTTGAATCAATGAATCACGAGTCTTAGAGCTGCTCACAGTTACCGGTGCGCTAAATGGAATGAAATCTGCATTTAAGTTGCGAGCCAGTGTGCGTCCAACTTCTTCGGCGCTAACTGAAGTAAGAACGTTAGATAGCGAACCCATCAACTGAGTAACTTTCAAACCAGGGATGCTATCTTTGCGGCAATTAACAACAGTTGCTTCGAGTCCGCGGCCCCAAGAAATTGCGATGGTTTGGTTAGCTTTTAAACTTTTTTGTAGATTTTGCGCCGCGTCGGAAACGTCGGGCCCGCGTAAGCGGTGCCATCGTGCGCGATATGCCCAATGTAACCACGGCCCCAAATAG
>CAXBPX010000102.1:0-3507 GCA_963977625.1 uncultured bacterium | reverse complement strand
TTTAGCGATGTATAAGAAGTTATATTCGTTTTGATGATCAGAATCTGAATAAATTTCTATTTGTGCCGGCAGATTGTTGCCAGTGTTCTTCTCATCCCACATAGTTACCGGCGCCATTTGGCTATAACGTAAATTTAAATTTGTGTATGCATTATGCACGCCTTCAGAAATTGATTTTTCATCTTTGCCTGAAGTTAAAACAAATTGACCTTTTTTGCCCATGACCAACGCCGTACCCGTGTCTTGGCACATTGGTAGTACTCCGCCGGCTGAGATATTTGCGTTCTTTAATAAATCTAGCGCCACAAAGCGATCGTTCGGTGAACTTTCTGGATCTTTTAGAATCTTTGCCAGCTGTTCTAGGTGTGCTTGGCGCAGATAATGATTGATATCGTGAATTGCAACTTCGGTCAGTTTAGTTAGCGCTTCAGGTGACACTTCTAAGAATTCAAGATCACCATGTTTTACAACTTTTACGCCTTCAGTAGAAAGCAATCTATATTTAGTTTGATCCTCACCAATAGGCAGTAAATCTGAGTAGTTGAAGCTCATTTTTCTTTGCTTTCACTCTTTTCAATTTTTGCCTTTGCGCCATCAAGTAAGTCCTGGCAGATCTTGGCTAACTCTTCACCGCGTTCCCAAAGTTTTAGCGATTCTTCTAAAGTGGCAGAACCAGCTTCTAACTGTTCGACAACTTTCGTTAACTCTTCACGAGCTTTTTCGTAGGAGAGTTCGGACTTGGCGGCCATGTAGGTAATTTACTCTCTAATCGATTGTGGCTGCTACTGAGTCTTGCGCTAAACGGATGCGAACTGAGTCACCACTTGCCACATCTTTCGCATTTCTTAGCGCTTTGCCATCAGATCGCTGCACCACTGCATAACCTCTTTCGAGTGTTGATTGTGGGGAGAGCGAACGCACTCGAGCTAATAAATGTTGTAAATCTTCGGCGGCCAATTTAATTTGGTGTACAAATGCAATTCTGCGATCGAAGAGTGATTTTATGCGATCACTTTCGCGATCTAGGCGCATAGTTAAAGTGCGTTGGCCACGCATTTGTAGCGCTGCTATTAGCGCAAGTTCTTCATTTAAATCTGGAACAACTTTTTTGCCAGCATCTGTTGGAGTCGATGCTCGATAATCTGCAACTAAATCAAGTAGCGGAGAGTCTTTCTCATGGCCAATCGCGCTAACAATTGGCGTCTTACAACTTGCAGCTAATCGCACCAAACCTTCATCGCTAAATGGCAGCAGATCTTCAAAGGAACCGCCACCGCGGGTAATAATGATGACATCTACATCTTTATCTGCTTCTAGTTCTTTAAGGGCTGCGCTAACTTGAATCACTGCATCTGCGCCTTGGACCTGTACTTCACGAATTTCAAATTGCACCGATGGCCATCTACGGCGCGCATTTTCTAATACATCTTTTTCAGCATCAGAGTTACGTCCGCAAATCAAACCTACTTTATTTGGCAATAGCGGTAATGCTTTTTTCCATTTTGCATCAAATAAACCTTCAGCGGCCAGCAGATTTTTAAGCATTTCAAGTCGGGCTAGAAGTTCTCCAACGCCAATTTCTTTAATTTCGCGTACCCAGAAAGAGACGGAACCATTTTTGGTATACCAAGATGGTTTTGCAAAGATTTTGATGCGGGCATTTTCTCCGACTTTATTTTTATTAAAAATACCGGAAGGACAGGCAAGTGAGATGCTCATGTCAACGCTGGAATCTCGCAGCACCATATATGTAAAATCTTTGCGCGTATTTATTTGCGAAAGTTCGCCTTCAATCCAAATTGGACCGAGCGCATCTATATATTCCTTAATAATTTCAGAGACCACGCGCACCGGCGCAGGTTGTTCCTCTGAATTTTCAAGCATGCGGGTGAGCCTAATACAATTGACCGACATGGTTACGGAGAAGAAGGTCCTTTTAGCTGCCCCGCGTGGTTATTGCGCTGGCGTCGACCGCGCAGTCGTAACCGTCCAAAAAGCGCTCGAAGTTTATGGTGCACCGGTTTATGTTCGTAAACAGATTGTTCATAATAAATATGTAGTTGAATCGCTAGAAAAACGCGGCGCAATTTTCGTAGAAGAAGTTCACGAAGTCCCAGAAGGCGCAACGGTAGTTTTTAGTGCGCACGGTGTTTCGCCACAAGTACATGCAGATTCTGCAGCTAGAAATTTAAAAACAATTGATGCAACTTGCCCATTAGTTACTAAAGTTCATAATGAAGCGCGACGTTATGCAAAAGAAGATTTAGAGATCATCATGATTGGCCATGATGGCCACGAAGAAGTTGAAGGTACAGCTGGCGAAGCACCTGGTCGCGTAACTGTGATCGAAGGTATTGAAATGGCGCGCAGCGTGCAACCTAAGAGCGGCAAAAAATTAGCTTGGCTATCACAGACCACACTTTCAGTAGATGAAACTATGGAAACAGTTGCTGAGTTAAAGAAGCGTTTTCCCGAAATCATCGATCCACCATCCGATGACATCTGTTATGCCACCCAAAATCGCCAAGAGGCCATGAAACAGATTGCACCTCAATGCGATTTAGTTTTAGTTGTGGGTTCAACTAACTCATCTAACTCAGTGCGCTTAGTTGAAGTTGCTAAGGAATATGGCGCTAAGAACGCATACCTAATTGATTATGCCCACGAAGCAAATTCAGATTGGCTGCATGATGTAAATACGGTCGGGGTATCAAGTGGCGCATCGGTCCCAGAGTTACTTGTAGAAGATTTATTGAAGTGGCTTGCAGATCGCGGTTATGGAACTGTAGAAACAGTTACCGCAAAAGAAGAGACGCTACTTTTTCAACTTCCTCGCGAACTTCGCAAAGATATAAATAATTAAGCGCGGGCGCGGGCTGCGGAGATGCGCTTTTGTGCACGTTGATGTAGAAAGTTATACCAACCATAAAGTGCGCCAATAATTAACCACGGCGCAACCGAAGAAAGCGCACCGATAAATTCCAAGCCAACTTTCATGATCCGAATGTTGTATGCAATCAGCGCCCAAAAGAGCGAAGTGGCGGCAAAGGCAAGTGGCGGGGTAACCACTGCCACATAAGCCACTCCTTCACGACCAAAACGATTGCCAAGAATTACTACTGCAAAAAGCACTAAGCCAGTAACGATTCCGTAGCCATGTCGAATTAAGTTTTCGATTGAGGCAAAGAAGAAGATGAAGAAAGATTGCAGCGTTGCCACGCCTTCTTTCTTTAACTTGATTTTATTTAAGACTTTGAGTGTTTCATCAAGTTTCTGATTAGAAACCATTATTCAAGCCCCTCTCGTTCGGATTGAACTTTAATTGCATCAGTGGTGTCCGTCGAATCCAGGCCATTTAAATCTCGGGCGCGAACATCAACCGTAGGTAGCTCTGGCAGCGAATCATTAGTTATTCCTTTTTGAATCATCGCTTTTACCGGCGCAGTCACGGTTGATTCGACATTTCCGACTAAAGAATTAAATGCAGTGACGGTGCTATTTAGACGC
>CAXBPX010000101.1:0-3543 GCA_963977625.1 uncultured bacterium | reverse complement strand
TTTTCTCCTTACTTTCCTGCAAGCGCTTGGCTTGCTTCGGCCATACGACTGATGACGGTGCCATCAATCAATTCATCTCTGAAACGAATAGAAACTCCACCAATTACTTTTGAATTAGTTTCTACATTTATACGAACAGACTGACCAACTTGCTTACTTAGCGCCTGCGCTAGTTTGGCTTTCTGGTCAGCTGTTAAATCAATTGCGCTCTGAACATGTGCAACTACAAGGCTGCGGTGTTCTGCGGTTGCATGAGCAATATCTGAAAGCGCATTTTCGATATTGCGGCCCCATAGACCATTTACGATTTGAGAAACTAAAGATTTAGTTGAAGTAGTTGCACTCTTTAATACGTTATTAACTAAGGCACGCTTTTCTGCAACAGCATCTGGATTGCCATTTAACGCATTACGAAGATCTTGGTTGGCCGCAAGAGTGCGACCGAAAGCAAATATTTCCTCTTCTAACTTATCTAATTCGCCACGTGAATTTGCAGCTCCGGCTTCGGCTTGAATTGCAACTTGTTCCATCGAAATCAGTAGATCTGATGGTGAAGACCAACGGTTTGCTACCGCTACTTTCGAAATTGCGAGCGCCTTATCTGAGATGCGCGAAGCAAATAACTGCTTTAGAAGCGCTTCTTTTTCATCTGCGTGACGTGATGGATCAGTAATTGCACGACGAAGTGCCACGTTCTGACCCAGCGCATTCACCACTGCAAACAAATCATTTGAGAGCGCACTTGCAGCGTCGCCAGATAAACCTGCGAGAGATTTATCTAGAACTTCGCGAGTAGCAGCAAGCGAATTGCGGCTACTGCCTCCCAAATGAATTGCCATTTATTTTTCCAAATCTGCCATGAATCGTTCGACAATTCGTGATTGTCGAGCCTGATCGTCTAGCGCTTCTCCGACAATTTTGGAAGCCAGTTCGACAGCCAAAGTTCCGACTTCGCTACGAAGTGCGGTGATCGTCTGTTGACGTTCTGACTCAATAGCCGCCTGCGCAGTTGCGATGATACGTGCTGACTCTTCTTGAGCTTTTGCACGAATCTCATCTGCAATATTTGCAGCTTGAGCGCGTGCTTCTTCACGAAGTCGTGCTGCTTCATCACGAGCGCTTGCAAGTTGTGAGTTGTACTTTTCAAGTGCAGCTTGTGCCTCTGCTTGTGCCTGTTCAGCTCTTGCAATTCCGCCTTCGATCGCATTAGTGCGATCTTCAAAAGCTTTTTCAAATCTTGGTACGACTGCTTTACTCAAGACTCTATAAAGAAGTGCGAACGCAATTACTCCAACGATGATCTCGATGGTATGCGGCAAAACAGGGTTAGGTGCGTTGTCTTCTGCTAATTTAAAAACACGCGCTAGATTCAACATAGTTTAAATCCAGAAGTTTTTACTTTAGAACGAAAGCTAAAACTAGACCCAAAATTGCCAAAGCTTCTGCCAACGCAAAGCCTAAGAAGGCTAACGGTTGCAGGATGCCTCGAGCTTCTGGTTGACGAGCCACGCCGCTGATGTAAGCCGCGAAAATCAATCCGGTAGCGATACCTGGACCAATTGTTGCTAAGCCAAAGCCAACGATACCCAACTGTCCTGTAATCATTCTTTCTTTCCTTTCCGTAATTAGTAAAGCAGTCGCTTTGCTAAATTCTTATCTTTCTCTTGCTAACCACTTGCTTAGTGCTCATCCGCCAAAGCACCTGCGATATAAAGCGCAGATAGTAAGGTGAAAATGTATGCCTGTAGGCATTGGACAAAAAACTCGAAAAATGTAAAGCCGATGGCAAATCCAAACGAAAAAACGCTCATGAATTTCAAAAGCAGCACGTTATGGAGCATGTACTCGCCGCCCAAGGTAAAGAGGATCAAAAGTAAGTGACCGGCAAACATGTTTCCGAATAAACGCATCGCCAAAGTCAAAGGTCGGATTAAAAAGTAAGTTGCAAATTCAAGCGGCGCCAAAATAATGTACATAACTTTTGGAATACCTGGCATGAACATCATGTCTTTTAGGTATTTTAAGAGTCCATGCTTTTTGATAGCTACAGTATGAAAGACGAAATATACAAAAAGAGTTAGTGCTACCGGGAACCCAATGTGTGACATTGTGGGAAATTGGATAAGTGGAATTATTCCGAAAAGATTATTGGTTAAAACAAATGTAAAAATGGCGAAAAGAAATGGTACAAATTTTTGGAAATCATGACCAATGACATCCTTTCCGATGTCGTTGCGCACAAATGAATAAATCGACTCTCCCGCAAATTGCAGTTTGGTAGGAACTACAAGCGCCCGTCTTGAAGAAAAGATAAAAAAAGCAGAGATCAAAAAGACCGAGAAGAAGATTAAAAGGATGGGTTTAGTTGTAAATTCGATGCCATTGATTATGGGTTTGTAAACGAAGTCACTTGCACCCGGAGAGACGAAACCCGGGCGGTTATCACTAAGCAAGAAACTCAAGGCTAATCCTTTTTTTGAGATTGATGCAGGCATTACGGACGGGGGAAGTCGCGGCCTAATCTAGGGGTAAAGGGCAGATTAGGCAAAATCAGCGATTTACGCCACTTTTTAAATATTTATTCCTTGCCAAATCGAAGCCAGACCAAGTAAAAGGCAACACCGATTCCGATTAAGAGCCCTGGAAGTATGAAGAAATTTTTACCTGTCCACTTATCGAGCAACCAACCTGCGCCGCCCCAGAAAAGTAGTCCAGAAAGCAGATAGCCAAAAATGGACCAGAAGGCATTCTCTTCATTCTTCATAATCTAAATCCTATGCGCTCTGCTTGGGTAATGGAAGATGCAATTTCAGCTTTAAAAACGCTCGAGTCTCGCCTAATAACCAGGCAAAAGTAAGTGCGATTGCGGTCGCACCAAAAGCTGGCCTACTAACTTGGGAATTATTTGTGTGTTTATCTAGAAAATATACGAATATTCCTAAAATTAATAATTTTGCAAAGTACATAAACCATGCAACCAACAAACTCAAATAGGGTTTTGAATTCTTCGTTAAATACCAAACTGAAATATTTAAGACAAAAAAAATCAAAACTATGCTTTGTGCAATAATTGAACCATAAAGTCCCGATTGACCTTTTGCTAAGTAGCAGATCAATAAAGAACAGATACCAACAATCAATGATGGTACCAACGCACCATACAACATGGCTTTACTAGATTTCTGATCCAACGTGATCTCTTCTTTTTTTCATTAATAAAATTGAAGTTCCCCCTAGAACCGAACCAACAATCAATGCAATCCAAAATGAAGCAAAAGCCCAAACTGTAACTGGAAATGCGATAGCAGCAGTCCATAGATACATAATGATGGCAGTACGCAATTGTGAATTTCCGGCATTAAATAATTTGTGATGTAGGTGTTCATTATCTGGAGCAAAAGGTGAACGCCCCGCACGCACTCGTCTAATCACAGCCATTCCAAAATCAACTAATGGAATTGCCAGAACTGCAAATGGCAGCAAAAGTGGCAAGAATGTTGGACCCGTAGCTTCAGAGGAAATTGCATTGGGATCAAATTGTCC
>CAXBPX010000100.1:0-3641 GCA_963977625.1 uncultured bacterium | reverse complement strand
CCGGAGCGGTAGGTGCAACGGGTGCTAAAGGTGACACCGGCGCAACCGGAGCAACAGGTGCAACAGGTGCAACAGGATTAACTGGAGCTACCGGACTTACTGGTGCAACAGGTCCTCAAGGCGAACAAGGTTTACAAGGCTTACAAGGATTACAGGGATTACAGGGATTAAAAGGTGACACTGGTGCTGCCGGAGCAACTGGAGCTCAAGGAATTCAAGGCGCAACTGGAGCAACCGGTGCAACTGGACCTTCAGAAACTTTTAGCAACACAATAACTTTTTCAGGGACTTTAGCGGGCACTACACCAGTCGACTCTTCAGTAATTGCTAATTTAACTGGATCAAAAAGTTATCACTTTGAATTTGTGATTACTGGCAAGACTTATGCAGCCGAGCCTGCTTTCTTTGGATTGGAACTTGTCGTCTCAGACGCTACAGTTAAATGGGATTACACAGTTTCAAAATCTGCAAAATATGATTTAGCAACAGCGGGATTAACACAAGGTGCAGCAGTCGGGTATGTATTTACAGCAATCGGAACGATAACTACTGGTGCGAGCGGATCAACTGTTGCTGCAAGAATTTATGATCCAAATGGATATACAAGTTCAGGTGGAATGGGAATGACACTTAAAGGAAGAGCGCTATTTATTCTGACTGAGACAATTAAATAAAGAATTTGGAGCGGGTGACCGGGATTGAACCGGCACAGCTAGCTTGGAAGGCTAGAACTCTACCATTGAGCTACACCCGCATATTCTTGCGAACAGGCTAAGAGTAATTGGTTTGGTTATGAAGTTCCAATTCTTGCCATAGACTTCTGCCTCGCAAGAACCGGGGCGTAGCGTAGTGGCTAGCGCGTCTGCTTTGGGAGCAGAAGATCGAGAGTTCGAGTCTCTCCGTCCCGACCAATTTCTTAAATATTTTCCTTAAAGCACAAGGAGCGCTTTGTGAAAAGCTCAGTAGAAAACCTTTCACCAACACGAGTTCGTTTTGATATCTCTGTTGAATTCAATGAGATGTCATCACATGTTTCAGATGCGTATAAAAAAGTTGCATCACAGGTAAATATCCCGGGTTTTCGTAAGGGCAAAGTTCCAGCTGCAATGATTGATCAACGCGTAGGTCGCGGTGCAGTTATGGATGAAGCTATAAATGCAGCGCTGCCTGATTTCTATACTCAAGCTGCGCGCGAACATAAGGTTTCAGTTATTGGTCGCCCAGAAGTTGATATCAAAGAGTTTGTAGATAATGAGAAGCTTTCGTTCACTATTGAGGTAGATGTACGTCCAGAGATTAAGCTGCCGGACTTTTCAACATTGGAAATCAAGGTAGATGATGTATCGGTAACTACTGAGGAAATTAACGAACAAGTTGATGCGCTACGCGCTCGCTTTGGAACTTTGCACGATGTTGAACGAGCTACTAAAACGGGCGATTTCATCAATATTGATTTAATTGCCAAGGTAAATGGGGAAGAAGTTGAAGGCGGAACCGCTAACGACATCTCTTATGAAGTTGGCTCAAACAGCATGGTTGATGGGTTGGATGATGCGGTAGTTGGTTTAAGCGCTGGCGAATCAAAGGTTTTTGAAACTTCACTTCTTGGTATGCAGGATGGCGAAAAAGGTTCTGTGACTGTGACTGTGAAAGCAGTTAAGGAACGAGAACTTCCAGCGCTAGATGATGCATTTGCAAAGCTAGCTTCTGAATTTGATACCTTGGATGAACTCAAGGCAGATTTAAATACTCGTTTAGAGCGCGTAAAAGCTATGGAACAAGGTGCACAAGCCCGCGACAAGCTGGTAGATAAATTAGTATCAGAATTAGAAATTCCAGTTCCAGAGAAGTTAGTTGAAGAAGAGATTAATGCGCATCTAGAGCGTGAAGGTCGCCTAGAAGATGCCGAACATCGTGCTGAAGTTGATCGCGATACTCGACAGATGTTCAAGCAGGATTTCTTACTTGATGAAGTTGTTAAGACTGAATCTGTTGAAGTTTCTGAAATGGAATTAACAGAATATTTAATGCGCACCGCTTCTCGTTACGGAATGGCGCCACAAGATTTTGCGAATCGTTTGGCGCAATCAGGAAACATCAATCAGATGGTGGCAGAAGTTGCTCGCGCAAAAGCGCTTGCCAATATTTTGAGCCGCGTAAATGTAGTTACAGAATCGGGTAAGAAAGTAGACCTTGAGGCTTTGACCCCAAAGCGTGCGACAGAAGCACCCGCTGCAGAATAAGCCCTTAGCGAACATCTGCTTTTTCTCGCCCTAATTGGCGAAATTGGGAAGCATTTTCTGCGCGAACGCGTTAGGGTCTTTGTACTCAAATAAATGAGAGCAAAGGATTAACTCGTGGACTTTATTCCGACACCAGCATCGGAGACCATTTTGCGCGGCGGTAACGCCATGAACGCAGGTCTAGATTCAGAGGTTTATAACCGACTGCTTCGCGAACGAATTATTTTCTTAGGTTCAGTAGTTGAAGATGCAATGGCTAATGCAATTGCTGCACAGATTTTGCTGTTGTCAGCTGAAGATCCAGATAAAGATATTTTCCTTTACATTAATTCACCTGGTGGTTCAATCTCAGCAGGTATGGCGATTTATGACACCATGCAATTTGTTCCAAATGATGTAGCAACAGTTGCTATGGGACTATCGGCATCAATGGGCCAATTTTTACTTTGTGCTGGTGCGCCCGGAAAGCGTTATGCGTTGCCACATGCACGCATCATGATGCATCAACCATCTGGTGGAATCGGCGGAACTGCAACCGATATTCGTATCCAAGCAGAACAAATTGGATTTACTAAGAAGAAAATGGCGGATTTAATTGCATTCCACACCGGCCAAAAGGCAGAAACCATTACTGCAGATTCAGATCGCGATCGCTGGTTTACCGCCGAAGAAGCTAAGGAATATGGCTTCGTTGATCACGTGGTTAAGACCGCATCACAGATTGGAAAGAAATAATGATGGAAAATTTCGATATTAATAATCGTTACGTTCTTCCAACAATTGAAGAGAAAACGTCATATGGTTTTAAGCGCTTAGATCCATACACAAAATTATTTGAAGAGCGCATTATTTTCTTGGGCCAAGCAATTGATGACACCGTTGCTAATGACGTAATGGCACAGTTATTGACTCTAGAATCAATGGATCCTGATCGTGACATCATGATGTACATCAATTCACCTGGTGGATCTTTCACGGCGCTAACTGCAATTTATGACACTATGCAATTTGTTCGTCCAGACATTATGACAATTTGTTTGGGTCAGGCAGCATCTGCTGCAGCAATCTTGCTTGCAGGTGGCACAAAAGGAAAGCGCATGGCGCTACCTAATTCACGTATCTTGATTCACCAGCCATATTCAGAAGGTGGCGGACAAGCTTCAGATATCGAATTACAAGCAAAAGAAATTTTACGAATGCGTGATTTGCTAGAGATTATGTTGGAAAAGCATTCCACAAAGTCCAAAGAGCAGATTTCGGCAGATATCGAACGCGACAAGATTCTGACTGCGCAAGAGGCTGTCGAATATGGTCTGATTGATCAGGTGCTTTCATCACGTAAAGCAAAACCAACTGCATAACTTTTGCTTAACGTAAAAAAATACTTCGAACCAGGCG
>CAXBPX010000099.1:0-3672 GCA_963977625.1 uncultured bacterium | reverse complement strand
AGTGATTGAATTGCCAGAAGCCATTGATGTGAATATGGCTAGAACCAAACTTGCCGCTCAAATTGCCCCGCTTAAAGATGTATTTGCAGTAGCTACCGATCGCACATATGTTGATGCTTCTGGCAAAGTGCTTCGGATTTTTGTAATTTCAAAGAAAAACCTGGGTCAAAGCCAGCAATTAGTTAGTTATTTACGCACCTTAAAGAGCGAATTCCCAGCAGGCACCAAGATTTATATTGGCGGTGCCCCTGCACAAGGTTTTGACTTAATTAATCAGATTAAGAAGACCTTTCCTTATGTTGCGCTTTTTGCAATTTTTCTCTCTTTCCTACTGCTACGAAGATATCTGCAATCATTGCTAATTCCGATAAAAGCTATTCTGCTTGATTTAATCTCAATTACTGCCGCAATTGGCACCGTAGTTTTCTTTATGAGTCACGGCATCGGGGTATATAAATTAGCTCAGATTGAAATCTGGACCCTGCTCTTTATCTTTGCGGTGCTCTTTGGGCTATCTATGGATTATGAAGTTTTTATCGTGTCTCGGATTCGCGAAAGCTACCTTGATAATCAAGACAATAACCGCGCAATTGTTGATGGCTTAGCCAATACCGGTGGAGTGGTAACGACTGCAGCTTTCATAATGGTTGGTGCTTTAACAGGATTTATAACCGGTCACTTCGCTGGTTTGCAAGAACTTGGGATTGGTTTAGTAGCTGGAATCGCAATTGATGCCACTGTTATTCGATTGCTCTTACTTCCAGCCACCATGGTCTTAATTGGTAAATGGAATTGGTCCCACCCTCGCTTTCGCAAGAGCAGGACCAATTCTTAAGTAAGGGAGTTACTTACTTTGTAACTTGAATTGAGAAATGAATAGCAGGAAGTTCATATCCCAGGGCTAAACCAACAGCATCATTTTTCCAATCAAGAAGAGGCAACATTCCGTACGGAGTGCTAGCAAATGAAGGTTGATTTGTGTAATAAAGCGGATGCAGATCAATAATGTGCGTACCTGGTGTTCCAACTGCAGGTAAATGAATCACCATATAACCATTTGAATTAAAACCGCATCCATAACCAATGAAACTATTATCGTAAGTAACTGCCATTGTGTTATCTAATTGAGTCCAGCCCACACCTTTAATAGCGATTGTTACCTCTTCGCCAGCTTTAAATTTGTAAGTTGGAGTTCCTGAGCCTTCACGATCTTCAGGAAGTGGTGAATTTTCCGCAAGTGCAACGCCGCTAGTTAGCGCTTTTCCATTTTTATCCTTGTAAACAAAGATACTTGCTTTTACATAATACGGAATTTGCGCTTCAATTAAATCACCAGATTTAATTTGAATAACATGCCAACCACCTAGGTTGTCTGGAATGGTTAGTTCGCTTGAAAATGCACCAGATGTAGGCGTTGCAGAGCCCATTGGAACTGCGTTGTATACCCAACAAGTACCTGAGCAGTTAACGCGATTACCAACAACCGTAGCCCATACAATTTGATGAGTTCCGGTGGTAGCAAGTCCTGTCACATCTAATTTAACTTTCGAACCAACCACACCGCTACTAACGTTCACTTTAGCGACAGCTGTGGTTTTTGGATCAACTCCCTGATTTGAAAGTGTGGTGCGTAATTCTGTTGATGGTGTTACTCGATCTGGATATTCAATACTTGGCATAATCAATCCAGGATCTTTAGTTACCTTAAATGGCAGCATGCCACCTTTTGAGTAAGGAACTGGAGATTGTTTTAAGTTCATGTATTGAACTCCAATGCCATCAGCTGCAGTTACAAAATGTGTACCAATTGGCCCCGCTGCTCTGATTGTGAATTCTGCAGTTCCGCGAGTCCACACCGCTTGAGCTTCACCAACGTAATTGTTATCCCAAAGTACTGAGATGCCGCCAGTGTATAAAGTAGATCCAATTCCGGTGTACTTAATTTTTATCGGAGTTCCTATTGGTCCACTTGATGGTGTCATTGTGAATTTAGGGTTAGTTTGGAAACCACCTTTAGCAACTGCCGCACCACTTGCAACCGCATAAATATCGTGAGGTCCACCAAAATCTTCTGGCGCTTTAGTTTTGTAGGTGAAAGTTCCGTTCGCATCTGTAGTTACAGAACCCATCTTTACTGGATACTTAATGAACTTTAACCCACGATAATTAATGGAATTTGGCTGCATATCTGCCAGCCAGGCCCCATCAGCGGTTGACCAAGTTAAATCAATAGCGGTATTAGCTGGAAGACCTTTACCGTTCAAAGTAAATTCTTGACCAATAAATCCTTGATTTGGCTCTACCGTTATTGAACCTGCCAATAAATCAGGTGTTGTAAATGTGATCTTCTCACCAGTAAACGGTAGGGCTGGTACACCTTTTAAATCTTTTGGCGCGGTCAATGTCAAAATATTCTCAACATCAGCTGCGATTGCTGGGGTTGCTAGGGCAGCAATTAAAATTGCCGCCATAGCACCTCTTAGAATTACATTTTTACGCATTTGCGCACTCTCCTTTTTGAAATTTTTATTGAAATTCGAATTACGCTTTTGGAACTGCGTAAAGTGTTAATTGTGAATAAGCTGCAAAGTTAGATGACCAAGTTCCGATAGCACCTTTTAGTGGAGGATTTACTGCCACTGTTCGGTAATAGCTAACTCGATCATAAATTGTGCGACCTGATGAAGGATCTAGTTGGCGTACACCATTTACAACTTTTGGTACTAACTTGGTTGAAAGCACCTTCATTGTGGTGGTGTCTTTAGCAACCATAGTTACTTTGAAATTTATTAAGCCAAGAGTTGAATAGAGGCCATTTCCAGTTCCGGTCTTAAGCACTCCGGTCCAAAATGAAACGCCTGAGTGGTTTCCGTAACTTAGTGGAATCTTTGTTGGCCAACCAGATACTTCAATGTATGCCTGTGCAGTATTTGATGAATCCATTACTGCGCCACCCCAATCGGCGTTATTTGCATAGACTCGAAAAACAATGGTCTGTCCAACTAAATATTCAGAAGTAATTGCACAAGAGACGCCGAATCTAGGTGCCAGCGCACCGGTAGTTCCTGAACCCAATACCGTATCTACGTATAAATGAATTGGTGAAACTACACCTTGCACAGGTACACCAACTTTCACATTAAGCGTAGGTGACTTTGCTTTCGCAAGTGTTGTGTCAGTTGGCGTTAATTCACCAGTAAGCGCGGTAGCACCTGATGCTGCTGGTACCCATGAGCATTTTGCAACGTATGGTGAAGTTGTAGTGGTTGGAACTGCTTCGCATCCAACAATTACTTTTCCAACTGCAGAGAATGCAACTGTTCCTGGCACAGAAGCAGTTGCAGTAATGACTGCTGGATCAAGCCCAAATGTTGCAGATCCACCTGATAAAGCAAGTGTTGCTGGATCAGCAGCTTGGGCTGATGACATACCGAGCATTGCAAATGTTGCTACTGCAACGCTTGCGATTAATTTTTTCATTTCCCTAACTCCCTTATTTCTATTTAATTTTCGTGATTATTACTTCGTTGTAATTGATCCGACTAAATTCAATGTCACTGCAGTTGCAGGCTTGGTGCCTTTTGAGGCGCTATCCACTTTCCAAGTTCCGGTGAGTGTTAAAGAACCAGTTGCGCCTGCATATTTACCGGTGCCACTAATAATTGTTAATGG
>CAXBPX010000098.1:0-3724 GCA_963977625.1 uncultured bacterium | reverse complement strand
CCACGCAAAGTCAATCTAGCCAAGGGCAGTGCTAACGCAGCGGCACCAAGTACCGAAAATGTTTGAGCTAATCCAGCTAATTCTTCAGAACCAGTTATTGATGCAACCAATAAGGACCCAGCTGCAACAGTTCCGGCTGTTCCTACACCTGCACCAATTTGTGCAATTGTTAAAGTTTTAAGAGTTTTTTTCTGCAAACGTTGATTATTGGGCATTCCGTTACTTCATTTGCTTTATTACTTCAGCAACCATAGTTTGAAGAAGTTTCTCATCTATTTTCCAATCAACTGGAACTTGCACTGTTTTTTTTAGAACTTTGTAATCCTTTAATTTGTTTTCAAGTGTTTTTAACACATTGGGTTCCCACGGGGCAATCAAAATATGATTTTTTAGGATTGACGCTCCAAAAATATAATTGCCATTATATTTTAACATTGGCTGATTCCAAGCAATCACTAATTCAGTCTTTGGATACTTACTTTGTATGGCTTTAAAAATGCCCTTGATCGTCTTTTTCTTTACCGCATCATGTTCTTTTAAATAATCATTTAAAGACTCAAAGCGCTTTGAAGATTTTGAACCCCGGCTATACATCACAAGTGCATTAGCGTGAGCCTGGCTAAAACCATGTTCCTCTTTTAAATATGCCACTTGTTCTGGGTATTTCTGTCCTTCCAAATCTTTCATGACCTGAAACCAATACTTCATAGGTTGGCCGTGCTTCTTTTCAATCTTTGGAAAGAAGGATTCTCTATCTGGATTATGTGCCACGGGGATACTCTAAGGCTATGGATTTCCTATATCTAGCACTTCTCTTGGCCGCTTTACTGGCACTTATTTACTTAATTCGTTCAATGCGTGCATTACATAAGAAAGTTGGCAAACAAACAGAAAGACTTGCAGCAGGAATTCAAAAATTAACTGAGCAAAATAGAAATTCATCCATCAATGATTATCGCCAGCTAGAAGCCTTTGTTCAATTAAATTCATTAATTAATTTCACAGCTCCACTACCTGCTACTCGCGGTTGGGCAGGATCACCCGACTTGCTCTTAACTCTTGCACATGTAGTTAAAACATCTAAACCAAAGTTAGTGGTTGAACTTGGTTCAGGAGTTTCCACCGTGGTAATAGCTAAGGCTGGCGCCAAAAAAGTAATTAGTTTTGATGGTTCTGAGGAATATGCCGGCCATACTCGAAATTTATTAAAAGCTCATGGAATTAAAAGTGCAGAAGTGCGATATTCAAAACTTGCACCATTTAAAAATAGTTCTGGTTGGTATGACCCAAAGTCATTTAAAGATCTAAAGAAAATTGATTTATTGGTGATAGATGGACCACCTGGTGGTGATGACGTCAATGGTCGGTATCCTGCGTTAGAAGTTCTGTTATCAAAACTTTCCTCTAATGCCATCGTAATACTTGATGATGCAAAACGAATTGGTGAGCGAAAATTGGCAGAGGATTTCGCTGCGGCATTGCCAAAACATTCATTGACTATTTTGGATCACGAAAAAGGTACTGCCATCATTAGGCCAAACTAAAACTAAATATGTCGAATTATGTTATAGCGGTTGATATTGGAGCGACCAAAGCTGCTCTTGGAATAGTTTCTGATAATTTTGAAATCATCAAAAAAATTGAAGTTCCAACTGGATTAAATTCGGCAATTTGGGAAAATATTCAATCAGCATGTGAAGATTTACAATCGCATGCCAAAGCACATTTAAAAGGATCATTCTTAGGTGTTGGTATTGGTTCGGCAGGTCCGTTAAATATAGATGCTGGCCAGATAAGCCCAGTTAATATTCCAAGTTGGAGAGGTTTTCCAATCGTTGAAAAATTTTCAAATTTATTTAAAACAAACAATGTCGTGCTGCATGGAGATGCAATGGCACTTGCACATGCTGAATATCGACTTGGCGCTGGTCAAAATGTTTCTAATATGTTGGGTATGGTGGTTTCAACCGGAATTGGTGGGGGCCTGATATTAAATGGGAAACTTTTTACAGGTATTTCAGGTAACGCAAGTTACTTTGGTCATCACACAATTTCGTTTGAAGGTATCCAATGTGCATGTGGCCGAACTGGATGTGTTGAAACATACGCCAGCGGCCCAAAAATGGTTGAGTATGCAATTAGCCAAGGTTGGAAAAATGAAATCGCAGATTTTAAGAGTCTTGCCGAAGATGCAAGAAATGGCAACGCAGTTGCATTACAAAGTATTGAGCGAGGATCAAAAGCGCTAGCAAATGCAATCGTAAATGTCTTGGATATCCTTGATATCAATACTGTTGTTATTGGTGGCGGAGTATCTGAAGCTGGTGAGATTTATTGGCAACCACTTCGGAAAAATGTAATCAGTGAAGCAAAATTTGCTGGTTTCTTAGATAATATAGATTTAAGACCAGCAAAATTAGTAAGAGATGCTGGGCTATTAGGTGCCGCGTTGGGTGTTTTAGATAGTGAGGAAATGTAATGCTTGAAAAATCAGAGCGACCTTGGGGTCGTTATGAAGTACTACAAGAATCACATAATCATAAAGTTAAGTGCATTTGGGTAAATCCCGGAAAAAGACTTTCTTATCAAAGACATCAAAAACGAGCCGAACATTGGTTTATAGTTTCAGGACAAGGTGAAGTCACAATTGATGGCTTAACCAAACCTGTAAAAGCTGGAGATACCGTGGAATTTGGTATCGGTGTTCTGCATAGAATTAGTAATACCGGCACCGAAGATATCGTTCTGATAGAAGTTCAAACCGGCACTTATTTTGGTGAAGATGATATCGAGCGACTTGAAGACGATTTCGGTCGATAGCTTAATTACAAATTACTTTTATATAAATTAAGTACTTCCACCGCCAACAGATGATCTTCAACCTGTGGCAGTCCACTAATAAGCAAAATTCCTTGAAAACCCGCAGGAGTTTGTAATGGAAAACCACCACCATGTATTGCATGTGTCTGATCGGTTACGCCATGCTTTAAATGCCAATCTATTCCGGCTTCTTCGGCTTTTACTCTCTCATACATAGTTGAATGTTGGGTTAATAAAACTACGTTGGCTTTTCGTCTGATCCAACCATCATTTTCTGGTTTAGAGCCTGGCAGCGCAGCTTTATAAACCACCCATTCCCCTATTTGCACTTGTATTGCAATTGGGAGATTTCTTTCCAAACCAATTTTGGTTGCAAGTTGACCGATTTCGATGGCTTCTTGGTTGCCAAGTTGTTCAACGATGGCGCGCTCTTCATGCGCTAAGAGTTCCGCGCTTTGAAAATTCCCGGTAGTCGCCATAAAGATAGAGTACTAATTAGATGGAATTTCAGCCTATTATTAACTGTGTCAAAAAAGAATCAAGCTAAATGTGCAGTAACTCGTGGTGAAGTTGACCTAGAAAAATACGCCAAAGTAGATGGCTTTTGGCGCGAATTGGGATTAGCCGCACCTGCACGCAGAGCTCTAGTGAACAATAAACTGTTCAAATTAAGTGATTTAAAGAAATTTACAATGCACGAAGTTGCAGAATTTCATGGCATTGGTGCCAATGCCCTAACTATCCTAAAAAATGCGAAGGCCCCTTTCAAGAAGTAGGATTACCCAGAATTTTAGGAGAGATAAATTGTCAAGAGTTAATACATATTTAAACTTCATGGGAAATACTGAAGAAGCATTTAATTTTTACAAAAAAGTTTTCGGGACTGAATTCATAAGCATCACCC
>CAXBPX010000097.1:0-3784 GCA_963977625.1 uncultured bacterium | reverse complement strand
AGTAACAGTTTCTTCGAGGTTGCCGCCCTTACCGATAAATTTTCCGGTGTTTACGTCGATTACCACCATCGCTTCGGTGCGATCGATAACTAGTGAACCACCTGATGGCAGGTAAACCTTGCGATCAAAAGCTTTAGCAAGTTGTTCATCAACTCGATAATCACTAAACAAATCTCCGGTACCAGTGTATTTTTCAATTTTCTTGGAAAGTTCTGGTGCGATAAATCCTAGGTATTCAGAGATTTCATTATGAACCTGATCGCCTTGCACCTTTAAGATTTCAAAGTCTTCGCTGAAAATATCGCGGATTACACGAACCGCAAGATCAGGTTCGGTGTAAAGCGCTACTGGCGGATGGAAATTTGGATTCTGAGTCTTCTGATAAATATCTTCCCATTGCGATTTCAAACGCTGGATATCACCGGTTAACTCTTCTTCGCTGACACCTTCAGCAGCAGTACGCACAATTACGCCTGCTTCTTCCGGTACTAATCCCTTTAAAATATTTTTAATGCGATTGCGTTCTGGTTCAGGTAGTCGACGCGAAATACCACTCATTCCGCCGCCTGGTACATAAACTACATAACGACCTGGCAGTGAGATCTGGCTAGTTAAACGTGCGCCTTTTTGGCCAATAGGATCTTTTGTTACTTGAACTAAAACTGGTTGGCCAGTTTTTAAAACAGTTTCAATTTTGCGCGGGGCTGATTCTTCAAGTCCTGCTGCATCCCAATTAACTTCACCTGCATACAGCACCGCATTTCGTCCCTTACCAATATCAACGAAAGCTGCTTCCATTGATGGGAGTACGTTTTGCACTTTTCCTAAATATACGTTTCCGACATATGAAATAGATGAGTTTCTATTTACATAGTGTTCGACCATTACTCCATCTTCGATTACACAAATCTGAGTGCGATCACCTTTTTGGCGCACCAACATTTCGCGTTTAACTTCGTCGCGACGAGCTAATAATTCGCCTTCGGTAATAATGGTGCCGCGGCGACGATAAGTTTCTCGGTATTCGCGGCGATCTTCGCGATGGCGACCTTCACGGCGATGATGGCGATCACGACGAGCATTTCGATCATGACGTTCACTTCGTTCTGGTCTTTCGGTGCGCTCTTTACTTTCACGTACCTTTACAACAGTTGGCACACCATCTTCATCAACAATTTCACCTGGCTGCACGCCATCTTCGGCTCCGCGACGACGGCGACGGCGGCGATGTGAATTGGCGCTTTCTTCACTATTTTCTTCAACTGCAACTAATTCTGAGCTGCTCTCTTCTTGTCCTTTACGTCGGCCTCGTCCACCGCGACGGCGACGACGACCACGTCTGGCATCAGAATCATCATCATGTTTCTCAATTGAATCACTCTGCGCAGCTTTAACTTTATTTTTAGCCGGTTTCTCTTTTTTACCTGACTTTTCCGGCTTGCTTGCGGCAACTACTGGAGCGGCTTGAAAGATTGGAGATGCAACTACGGCAGGAACTGCCTTTTTACGGCTCTTCTTTTCAGAGGCGCTCTCATTTTCAGAGTTTGCTTTCTTAACTGCGCGCTTACGCGGCGCTTTTGGCTCATCGGCCATGTACACCAAATCCTTTGTATGCAAGAAAATGATTTTTCTTGCTATTTCCGGGTTCGAAATCAATCGAACAAATTCTTTGTTGATTCGCGCTGCGATTTACCGCGCGCTGAATGCTGACGGAATTATGACACTAATCTGAGTAAAAAGCCACTATTCGCGAATTACCCGCGTAATCTGGCGTGAACATTCTGTAATAGCCCTACACCAATCATGTTGGCAAACATACTGGATCCACCATATGACAAAAATGGTAACGGCACACCAGTCATGGGCATCAAACCTAATGTCATTCCAATATTTTCAAATGTTTGAAATGCAAACCAAGCAACTACTCCAACTGCAACTAATCTTCCGAAAGTATCGGTAGTTCTTCTAGCAATACTAAATCCTCGCATCATTATGGTGAAAAGCAGAATTAAAATTATGCCACTTCCTAAAAATCCAGTCTCTTCACCTGCAACCGTAAAGATGAAGTCTGTTTGCTGTTCGGGCACAAAGCGACCATTTGTTTGTGGTCCTCTAAATAATCCAGTTCCAATTAGTCCACCAGAGCCCACGGTAATTCTTGCTTGGCGAAGTTGGTAACCGGTGCCTTGCGTATCTGCATTTGGATTCACGAAAGATTGCAGACGCTTTAATTGATATTCACTAACTACTCCAGCTTTAACTGCGAATACACCACCAAGCACTGCAACTAACAATAATCCTGCCACCCAACGAGATTGCGCACCACTTGTTGCAATAATTGTCACCACGATTGCGCTGATAATCAGCACGGTACCCATATCTGGTTGCAAAATAATAAATAGCACTGGAATACCTGCTACTGCCAGCGCTTGTATTACATCCTTATTTCTAACTTCCTCTTGTCCGTGCATTCTTTCAGTGAGAATCATGGACATACCAATAATGATGGTTATTTTGGCGAGCTCCGCTGGTTGAATAGAAAAGCCTCCTGGCAGAACTATCCATGCGCGCGCACCATTAATTGTCGAACCAATTCCTGGAATTAAAACCAAAATTAGACCTAAAACACCAGCGCCCCAAACAAATGGGGTGTAAGCACGTAACGATCTATAGTCAATAAAAGTAGTACCGAAAGCTAAAGCGATTCCGATTAAAACGTTGATCCCGTGGCGCTTTAAATAATACTGAGGATCTTCACCGGCTGCGGCATACCAATTTCGGGTAGCGGCATAAACCAAAAGTGTTCCGAATATTAAAAGTGCGCCGACTGCAAATGTAAGTACCGGATCAAAACCAGCCGTTAAATTACGGCGTTGTTTGCGGTAAGCAAAACTTCTCACTGATTCGTTCAATTATTTCACCACCTTTTTGCTAACGGATGGTGTTGGACTTGGCGTTGCATCGACAACTTTCGTAGTTGGTGAAATTTTAGGCAATTTTGTCGGTGGACCAGATGGATAAACAATCCGTTCTGGCACTTGTTTATTGCCCACTGCGCCAAAAATAGTGTTATAAATTTGACGCGCACCAACACCTGCAGCTGCGGCACCAGTTCCGCCTTGAGAGACCATAACGACCACTGCATATTGTGGATCATCAGTCGGTCCATAAGATGCAAACCAAGAAGTGGAATTTTTCTTGGTGCCATTTGAATTTAAGCCAAATACTTCACCAGTTCCGGTTTTTCCCGAAATTTTTACCGGGAATCCAGCAAAAGCACCAGCGCCAGTACCACTTATTGTTACTTGATGAAGTGCATCATTTAACCAGGCAAAAGTTTTAGCTTTAGCATCCACTTTTCCTTGCACCTTAGGTGTAAAAGTTTTAATCACTGTGCCATCAGTTTTTACAATTGCTTTTGCAACTAATGGTTGCCAAATGGTGCCGCCATTTCCAACCGCAGCATATGCCTGGGTGAGCTTTAGCGGAGTGATCACAGTATCGCCTTGGCCAATAGAAAAGTTAACTGCATCGCCGGCTCGAAGTACTCCACCATCTATGCAATTTTCTTTAGCTAATTGAATTAAGAATGGAGTTAGATCCTTCTTAGCCGCGCGCTTTTGATAGTTGCAATAGAAATTCTTGTTCTCTTTCCAGAAATCAAGTTTCCATTGACGATCTGGGATACGGCCTGCTAATTCACCAGGTAGATCTATCCCAGTCTTTTTATCTAGCTGAAATTCATGCGCCACTTTGAAGAAGAAGTCATTTGGGCTCTTTGGGT
>CAXBPX010000096.1:0-3990 GCA_963977625.1 uncultured bacterium | reverse complement strand
CTTTTGCTTGTGCTGCACGCGCATCGTCTGCGACTTTCTTTGCGGCAGCCACTTTTTCAGTGGCCGCAGCTTGAACTGCTTTAGCTTGATCAGCTGCAACTTTGGCTGCTTTCGCCACAATCTCAGCCGCTTTAAATCGTTTTAGCGCTTCAGTATTTGATGCGCCAACTTTTCCAAGCAACGCTAACTGATCAATTAATTCTTGTGGACCTTCGGCACTTAATAAAGGTTGGATATCAGAGAAACTTCCGCCCATGATGTAAGCATTGGCAGCTAATTTTCCAATCTTGCGATGTGCTTCGTCTACAGCTTTAGCAGCTTCGATGGCATGTGCATTTGCCGCATTTGCAATTTCAGTTGCGCGTTTTAACTCTGCCAGCGCGGCGAGATATTTAGCCTGAGCCGAATTTGCTTTAGCAGTTAATTCACGGAGTGAATCTTTCGCTTTAGATAAAGTCTTAGCCTGCGCATCCGCTGCTGCTTTTTTGGCTGCTTCTGCTTTTTTTGCGGCATTAATCTCTTCGATGGTTGGTTTTTTAGTCGCTGCAATGGCGGGTGAAACCACGCCCGTAAATAAAGAAATCGCAGCCAAGACTGCGATTGTTTTCTTGCGCATCTAAAAACCTCCGGGGATAGAGGTATAAGGATAAATCCCAGCACTAATAAAGTTTGGGATTTCCGATTAGTTGGCTACATCACGGCGTTTAAAAAGGGTCGCGGTAACGAGAGCTGCACCAATTAAATAGAGACCAATCCTTAAAAGTGCTTGAGAATAGGAGGGCACATCGCTAACCCCAATTGGCGATCCACCTGTTGCAACAACTGATAATAAATTTCCAGGCATCCAATTTGAGATCGGTTTCCAAGCAATTGAAAGAATGCTTTCCACAACCAGTATGTAAACAGTTCCAATTGATATTGAACTAATTGGTGATCGGAAAATTAGTCCAAGGAGCATTCCAATGGTTCCGTACCCAATAGTTGAAATTAGCACGTTTGCAAAAGAGTTTCCAAAAGCTGAATAACCATCATTGGTAAACCAATTATCTGTATTTACTTTTGCACGACCGGAAAGCGCGACGGCTAAACCTATTGCAGTTGCCGCGCTAACTATCACAGATAGTAAAGCGAAGGCGATCATGGAGAAATATTTTCCAATTAAGAGTCGAATTCGGCGAGGTTGTCTGACCAACAAATTGCGCAATGTTCCGTAGGTATATTCTTGAGCTGTCTGTGCAGCGAAAACTGATAACGCAACCAAACCAAGTAATCCATTTGAACTATTAAAGCCGATGGTAAATCCATCAGATAGTTGGAGCATTTCGCGAGTTATTCGATTGCCACGATCAGCATTGCCAGTTTTGGCATCAATAAGTAAGAACAGAAGCGATGTCACAAGTCCGGTTACAAAAATTACCGATCCCATAGTGCCAAAGAAGAAAGCAGGACGTTTTAATTTTCGCCATTCAGCTAAAAAGATTCTCATGCTTCACCTTCAGTCAATTCAAAGAATGTTTCTTCAAGGGAAGCCCTGACTGGAGTTAACTGTGCCAGCACAATCCCACTTTCAAAAGCCAATTTATTTATTTGAATTGCAAATGACTCATCTGCATCAACTCGGACATGGTCCGCTTCGATTGTTGCTTTATGGCCCGTTTTATTAATCAACTCAGCTAAGAATGGAAGTGAATTTAAAGTAGATGGTTTTGCCACAATAGTTGGCTTATTTCTATGCAATAGTTCTTCAATAGGACCGGCAAAAATTACTGCACCTTTTCGTAGCATCACTAAATACTTTGAAATCATTTCTAGCTCTGAAAGTAAATGTGAAGATACAAAAACAGTTACACCTTCGGCCGCCAACTTCTCAAGTAAATCACGTACCTCTTGAATTCCAGCCGGATCTAAGCCATTTGTAGGTTCATCTAAAATTAATAACTTTGGATTAGGCAAAAGTGCCGCAGCAATACCAAGTCGTTGTTTCATGCCTAATGAGTAATTCTTATATTTATCTTTTGCGCGATCACCGAGTCCAACTAGTTGTAGTAGCTCTTGGCACCTTGAATAAGGAATGCCGCCGAGTTTTGCAAAGACTTTTAGATTTTCAATTCCCGAAAGTGCGGGATAGAAAGCTGGGCCTTCAATCATGGCGCCTACATCAGTTAAATATTTTTCAGGGTGTGAAATAGAGTTGCCAATAATTGATCCACTACCCGCGCTTGGCTTAATTAGGCCAAGTAACATCCGGATGGTGGTGGTTTTGCCAGAACCATTTGGACCGACAAAGCCACAGATAGTGCCTAGCGGAACTTCAAATGTCGCATCATTAACCGCAAGTACATCGCCATATCGCTTACTGAGATTGCTTACAGAAATCGCAGGTGAATTCATAGTTGTACCTTCCCATAGAATTACCCAATGAGTAAGAAGCCCTGGGGTTATCAACCAGTAAACGAAAGACCCGAACCAGATTGGGAATTAAATCCGCAAACTGAATCGGTCCGTGCTGGCCTTGCTCGTTCTGGTTTTGGTGAAACTTCGGAAGCGCTCTATTTAACCAGCGGATTTACTTACGTTTCTGCTGAAGAAGCTGAAACTGCATTTAAAGATGAACTAGATCATTATTTATATGGTCGTTTTGCTAACCCAACCATTTCGATGTTCGAGAATCGTTTAGCAACTCTAGAAGGCGCAGAGCGTTGTATCGCAACCGGCAGTGGTATGTCTGCGATGTTTGCTGCAGTTGCTTGTTTGGTCGAAAAGGGAGATCGCGTGGTAGCTAGCGCGTCAATGTTCTCTTCTTGCCATGTGGTTTTAACTGAATTCTTGCCTAAGTGGGGCATCACCACAGAATTAGTTAAAGGCACAGATCGTGCTGCCTGGGAAGCTGCGTTATCAAAACCTACCAAAGCAGTTTTTCTGGAAACTCCAAGTAATCCACTTATGGAAATTGTTGATATCAATATGATTTCGGATTTGGCGCATAAAGTTGGCGCAACCGTAATTGTCGATAACGTAATGGCTTCTCCGGTTTATCAAAAACCAATCCAACTGGGTGCAGATGTAGTTATGTACTCAACCACCAAACATATTGATGGCCAAGGTCGTGTCTTAGGTGGTGCGGTGTTGGGATCAGAAAAATATATCCTCGAACAATTTCAACCATTCATCCGTCATACCGGTCCTGCGCTCTCACCATTTAATGCTTGGGTAATGGTTAAATCACTTGAAACTATGTTTATGCGAGTGGAACGTATGAATTCAAATGCGCAAATAGTTGCCGAAGCGTTAGAAAAACAAACCAAAATTAAATCTGTTCGCTACCCTGGCTTAAAGTCGCATCCACAATATGAATTAGCAATGAAGCAGATGAATGGTGCTGGTGGCACAACAATCGGAATTGAATTTAATGGTGATAAAAATGCAGCCTTTAAATTCATGAATGCACTTAGAGTTATTGATATCTCTAATAATTTGGGTGATTCCAAGTCATTAATTACCCATCCGGCCTCAACTACTCATCGTCGTTTAGCGCCTGAAGTCCAAGCAGATATGGGTATCACTGAAAGCACGCTCAGATTATCAATTGGTTTAGAGCATGCGGATGATTTAGTTAAAGATATCGAACAAGCTTTAAAGAAGTAATTGCCCGACCACTAGTAACAGTGAAAATAGCGTCAAATAAAGTATAGAGAAATTAAAAATCCTGCCTGCAACTTTCTCGTATTCAGCTTCTCCTTTGCGCAATTTATAAACCTGTTCGGCAAAAACAATTGCCAAAACTAAAGTTAAGTAATAACTCCAACTTGGAAGTCCTGCGGTATAAATTGTAAGTACCGAACAGATAATCATCATGATGGTATGAAACCAAGTTTCAATATAAACACGTTTGCGAGTTGCTACTACTGGCAACATTGGAATTTTTGCTGCTTCGTAATCATCGCGATATTTGATTGCAATCGCCCAGAAATGTGGCGGCGTCCAGAAAAA
>CAXBPX010000095.1:0-4026 GCA_963977625.1 uncultured bacterium | reverse complement strand
GCTGCCAGAAAAAATTAAGATTGCAATTAATATTAAATCTATCGAGCGCAAAATGTTAGAAATAAAAATTGCGCGTTGTCTGGCAATTCGATCAAGAATTGTTCCGACTAATGGACCCACAATTGAATAAGGTGTAAGCACTACGGCAAAACCAAGTGCAGCAGCCATCGCGCTTGCTTGTCGCTCTGGCGAGAAAAGCACAAATGAAGCTAACGCGCTCTGGAAGATTCCATCAGTTAACTGTCCGCTCCAGCGAACTGCTAATAATTTGCGCAGGCGAGGATGCAGAAGTAATTTTAAGAATTCCTGCATGTGAGAACTTTATTGGTTAATTACTATTAGCCAATGAGGTCCAAGCGCTCCTTTATCGATTACTCGCTCGATAAGCGCGCCACCCTGATTGCGCTCTTTCGCGGCGCAACTGATGCTTGCGATGCCGATCCCTACTTACTGCGCGCGGCAAAGTTTCATGGTGAAAAAGCCAATCGCAACTGCCCGGTCTGTAAAAAAGATGAACTAGTAGAACTTCGTTACACCTACGGCGATCAATTAGGACAATTTCAAGGTCGGATTAAAACTATTTCAGAGCTGATGCAGATGGAATTGGAATTTGGTGAGTTCCGCGTTTATCTGGTTGAAGTTTGTAAATCTTGTCACTGGAACCACTTAGTGCACTCATTTACCTTAGGCGACGGGGTTAATCGCAAGCCACCCCGTAAGCAGAAGACGATTGAAGATGAGGATTACAGGTAGCCTTTCACCATGCCGAGTTTAAGCCGAGTTTCTAAAAGAATATTAACTCGAATTGCCATCTTTCTTGGCGGAATCGGTTTTGTTGCAGGAGCAACTTTATTTGTCTTGGCTTATTTCACGGTAGATATTCCAAACCCAAATGATTTTGTTAATACTCAATCCACCATAATTCAATATTCAAATGGTTCTGAAATTGGCCGCATTGGCGCACAAAATCGAACTATCGTGCCACTTGCCAGGATGCCACTTCACTTACGTCAAGCAGTGTTGGCAGCCGAGAATCGAAATTTCTATAGCGAACATGCATTTAGCGTGAGCGGTTTTGCCCGCGCAGTTATCGATAACATCAAAACTTTAGGCCGCGGCGGTGGCGGTTCTACCATCACTCAACAATATGCAAAAACTGCTTTCTTAACCCAAGAGCGCACCATTACTCGAAAAATTAAAGAGTTAGTGATTGCGATTAAGTTAGAGAATCAATTAAGCAAAGATCAAATCTTAGAAAATTATTTAAATACCATTTACTTTGGCCGCGGTTCGTATGGCGTAGAAACCGCTGCGCAACAATATTTCAATCGCAGCGCAAAACAATTGAATTTGGCACAGTCTGCAGTAATTGCATCAGTTTTGCGCTCGCCAGGTTATTACGATCCGCAATACAGCAAAGCCAATATGGAACGTTTGCAATCACGCTTTAATTATGTAATTGCTGGAATGTTAAAAGCAGGTTGGATCACTGAAGCTGAAGCCAAGAAAACTAAGTTCCCAACCATCATGCCAGGTACTTCTGAAGGTTGGTTATCTGGACCTAAAGGTTACTTAATTGAAATGGTGCGCGCCGAATTAGTTAAACGCGGATTTACCGATGATCAATTAATGAAAGGTGGCTTAATTGTTAAAACCACCTTCGACCAGAAAGCTCAGACTGCTGCAATAGGTGCAGTCGCAAAACAAACCCCTGCCAAAGCTCCAGAGAATTTACATATTGGTTTAGTCGCTATTCGCCCCGGAACTGGCGAAATCATTGCACTTTATGGCGGTGCGGATTATGTGAAACGTCAATTAAATGACGCTACGCAATCAATTGCACTTGCGGGTTCGACTTTTAAACCATTTGCACTGGCTGCCGCTTTGGAAGCCGGTATTCCATTAACTTCAATGTGGAATGGTGATACTCCACAAATATTTGATGATGCTGGTAAACCATATGAAGTAAATAATTATGGTGATGAAGGTTGGGGCCAAGTTGATTTAATGACTGCAACTGCACATTCAATTAATACCGTTTATGTACCACTTGGAATTAAAGCCGGCCCAGATAAAGTTGTAGATGTCGCACGCCGCGCCGGAATTCCAGATTCAGTTGCGATGATGCCAACTCCATCAGTGGTACTTGGCGCTGCATCACCACATGTAATTGATGTTGCAACTGCTTATGCAACCTTTGCGGCAAACGGTGTTTATGCCGCACCTTGGTTTATCTCTGAAGTAACTGGTTCAAATGGTGGTTTGCTTTATCAAGCAGCTTCACCATCACCAAATACCGTTTTTAGTAAAGAGGTAATGGCGGATTTAACTTATGGGCTACAAGAAGTAGTTAAAAACGGCACTGCAACTTATGGCACTTCGGGACTTGGTAGACCGGCTGCTGGCAAGACCGGAACTTCAGAACAGAATGCATCTGCATGGTTTAGTGGTTACACACCACAACTAGCGGCATCAGTTGCCATGTTCCGCGACGATGCCACGCAATCACTAAATGGAATTGGCGGATTAACTTCAGTTACCGGCGGAACTTTCCCAGCCAAGATTTGGACTGCATTTATGAAAGCTGCGCTACAAGGACAACCGGTGCTCACTTTCCCACAACCAGTTCATATTGGTGGCACTGATCCAGTGGTTATGACAAGTGGCGGTAAACAATCAATGAAAAAGAAGAATTAAGCTGTTTAGAAATACTCGAGTTTTAATAGCGCTTGCGATTCTCGCCAGTTTGCTCTCATTTTTAAAATTTTCTCATTGTGAAAAACGCGATTGGGCCTCACCAGATAACTACATACACGCGTGTTATACCGATATTGCACCTTTATATACCGAACGCGGATTAGATAAAGATATCTGGGCCTTTGGTAGTGGCGAACAGAGCGTGGAATACCCAGTACTTATGGGTGTCGCGATGTACTTAACTGCGCTACCAATGCGCGATATGCACGATTATTACTTCTTAAATATTTTCTTACTGGCGTTACTATTTATATTAACGGTTTATATTGCACAACAGATTAATGGTTATGGTTTTTATTATGCGCTCGCGCCTGCAGTTATTGGTTCGCTATTTATAAATTGGGATCTCTGGGCAATTCCAACCATGTTGCTGGCAATTTACTGGTTTGATCGAAAACAATATGATTACAGCGCGATTGCACTTGGCGTATCGGTAGCAACTAAATTTTTCCCAGTACTTTTATTAATACCTATTTTGGTAATTGCAGCACGCACCAATCGTTCGCCAATTAGATACTTAGGAATATTTATCACCACTTGGTTAGCAATTAATTTGCCGGTTGCTATTACCACTCCAACCGGTTGGTGGCATTTCTATAAATTTAATATGGAGCGCGGACCAGATTGGGGTTCAATCTGGAACTCACTTCAGATTTTCGGATTTAATTCTGGTAGCACCAATTATTTAGCTTTGCTTGGAACATTAGCCATTCTGGCTTGGGTCGCAGTATTTTTATTCGGCTTAAAAGAGACTCCGACACTTTCAGAAATTTCATTTATTGTTTTTGCGAGCGCGTTAATTTTGGGAAAAGTTTATTCACCACAATATGTACTTTGGTTGACCGCACTGGCAGTTATTGCGATAAAAAGTAAGCCAACTCTGGTGATGTTCTGGATTTGGCAGGTCGCCGAACTTATTTATCATGTAGCGATTTGGCAGCACTTAGCTTTGATATCCGAAGCGCAATTTGGGCTCTCACAGAATTACTATGGCGCGATCAGTCTGCTTCGTTTGGCCGCTTCGATTGCGATGATTTATAGCTTGGCCAATCAGCTAAAAAGGGAGCGTTCTACACAGGGAAAACCATGGGATTTCCTCTTTCAGAGCGCTTCCACCTATCCTTAACCCCTCGTTGCAAAACAACGAACACCTCTGTTACGGAAATACCGTAACCGCATAGTCCGAAGGGGTTTTATTGATTCATGCGTCATTATGAATTAATGGTCATCCTTGACCCAGAGCTCGAAGAGCGCACAGTTACACCAAGC
>CAXBPX010000094.1:0-4042 GCA_963977625.1 uncultured bacterium | reverse complement strand
TGATGATGATGTCATTAAATTAAAACATACCAATGAGATGTATGAGGCCATTGAAAATTCACGTTTAGCGATTATTCCTGGCGCTTCACATTTGATTGATAAAGACCAACCAGAATTATTAAATAAAGTGATTAGAGACTTTCTTTTTAATCACGAATATCCAGTTACTTTGATGCCCGTGCAACGCAAGCGGAGTGAAGTTCAGTAAATACTGAATCTTGCGCTTCATTAATTGGTGCAAGGTTTCCAAGTTTTCGAGTTAATAGAAAATCTGCCAGTTTTGGATTGCGCACTAGCGCTGGGCCATGCATATAGGTTGCGATAATTTGATCTGTGATTGCGCCATCGCATACTTCACTTGCATGGTTACCGATACCTCGTTTTATGATTCCAAGTGGTGCTAATTTCTCTACAAATTTTGTCTGTCCCGCATGATTTTCAAATCCGGTTAAAGTCCCAATTCCTATCGTGGAATCAGCCAATAATTCACCTACGCTTCTTGGTGATGCAGCCTCAGTGACAATTGGCAGTAAGCCCAAACCTTCAATGATGCGTCCACCTGATGCCGGAAATGAGTTACCTAATAATTGAAAGCCGGCGCAAACTGCAAATATCTGCGCCCCATTACTTAATGCATTTAACAAAATATTATCTTTACGAAGCAATTCCACTGCGGCAACTTGCGCATCATCTTCCCCGCCACCTAAAAAGTAGAAATCGCCATCTGCTGGTAATGAATCATGCGCCGATGCGTGAATTATCTGATTTGTGATGCCACGTTGAGATAAACGCCAAGCAAGTGTTGCGACATTGCCTTGATCTCCGTAAGTTCCAAGCAACTCTGGTAACAAATTAACAATTTTTATCATTTATTTGCCAACCTATAAAATGCAGTGTAGCTAGCAATAATGTCCGCATCGCATGCACCAAATTGCTTTGCGGCAGCTAATTCATTCTCTACGACTTGATAAGAAATTCCTTCGACGCTTAAACGTGCTGCGACATCTGCTTTTCGATCTCCAGTAACTAATACCTTTCTGCCTGCAAGCGGTGTGAAATCTACATCCCATAACCAAGAGGTATCTTTGCCGTCTTGAGTATTTGCATTTACCACCAATAAAACTTGCTTAGGTCCCAATTTACTTGTGGCTAAAGTTTCCCGCCAAGAGGATGGATTTTTAGAAAGTAACAATCGAAAATTTGTTTCGCCAATTTTCTTATTAGCAAAGCGACCATCTACAGCCTTAACGCTACCAATCGCGTGATTAGCCGTAGCCAAATCAATTCCGAATTCATTTGCCACAATAAAGGCGCGGGCGGCATTTTGTTGTGCGGCAAATCCCGGAATTGCACTATTTACTTTAAATTCATTATTTAAAATATCACCGTTTAGGGTCCAATTTGCATCTGGTTTTTTAAATCCGCATTGACACCAAAAATTTGCGCCACCTGCTTGCCAATTTAGTAATTGGCCACACGATGGACAGGTGGCCGCATCAAGATGGCCTTTTTCCTGTGCGCTAAACCAGATCTGGTTAGTGGCGCTCTGGGCGGCAAAAACTACAAATGGATCATCAGTTGATGCTAAAACGCTCTGCCCCTTTAGTGCCGCGCGCCATTTATTTGAAACGATACGCACTTCAGATAAGCGATCTAATTGATCTCGCCCTAAATTAAGCAACACAATCAATTCAGGTTTGGTTTTTTCAATCGCCCAAGGAAGTACTAACTCATCAACTTCTAAGACTGCCACTTGTGCATTGGGATTAGCACCTAGCGCGGCCGCAATGCCAGAGAAAAGATTTGCTCCGGTGTGATTGTGCGCGATTGTGAATTTTGTTTTGAGTGCTTCTGCAATTAATTTCGAAGTTGTCGATTTTCCGTTTGTGCCAGAAATTAAAATCACGCGTTTATTCGCGGAAAGTTTTTCCACGGCATTGGGTGCAAATTTCAAAATAAACCAGCCAGCAATCACAATGCCATTTCCTTGGCGCAGTAATCGAGATAGCGCACCTAAAACTTTAGCTTTAAGTAAAACTATCTTTAAATACATTTAAAAATAACTAGCAATCAATCGGCTTAATTGAACCAGTTGCCACATCATAAATCGCTCCTGCAACTGAAACACCTTTTCGGATCAGTGGGTAGGAACGGATTCTTTGCACGTCAATTCCTAGTGCGCGTTCTTGATCTGAAACAGTTCTAAATTCAAGTGCTCTGGTATCAACATTGAACTGTTCCAAAATTGTGGCGTGTATTTCGGCCTCTTCAGATTTTGCCATTCGGCAATCTGTATGTGGCATTACCAAAATACGATCTACTCCCAAAAGATATGTAGCCAAAACTAAAGTACGTAAAACGTCTTCAGTTACGCGCGCTCCGGCATTACGTAATATTTTGGCATCTCCCGAACGCATACCCACCACAGATAAAGGATTAATGCGTGAATCCATGCAAGTTACGATGGCAAGACCTTTTTGGGCACGACCAGTTAAATCAGAATATTTAAAACTCTTCTGATATTCGCTATTTGCGGCTAACAGATCATCGAACTTATCGTGTGGAAATTCAGGTGATTGCATGGGCGTAAGTTTATTGGATTTTCCAAGTAATCGCTGCGCTAAACTTCTCCGCATGACTACGGAGCGCTTATTGGCTTATCGCAAGACATATGTTGCGATGTTGATTAGTTCGGTACTTAGTTTGATTGCTTCGCTTGTGCTTTCAATTGATGCTTGGAAATTGGCGGGAAATCCAAATTCTAAATTTGCATGTGACATAAATGCGGTGGTCTCTTGCGGCAAAGTTGCAAAAGCTTGGCAATCAACACTGCTTGGTTTCCCTAACTCATTTATTGGTCTGATGACCGAACCAGTGGTAATCACGATTGCCGTTGCCGGTTTAGGTTTAGTTACATTTCCTAAATTGTTTTTACGCGTCGCTCATGTGGTTTACGGCGCTGGTCTACTTTTTGCACTCTGGCTACTTTCCCAAAGTTTCTTTGTAATTAAAGCATTCTGCCCATGGTGCTTATTAGTTACCGTTTCAACGGTGACCGTATTTAGCACCATGACTCGCATAAATTTAGTAGAAAATACCTGGAACTTATCGGATGCTAATTATGCAAAAGTCATGAACTTTTTAGATCGTGGTTGGGGTCGCGTTATTTACAGTGCAATTTACACTTTCCTTGCCATCGCAATAATTTTGAAATACGGAAACCAGATTTTCTAAGTAACAATGAGGCTATGCGTATGAAACGCGGTATTTATGTGGCCTTTGATCAATTGCATCGAAATTATGGTGCCCTTAAAAACGCAAACCCTAAAAATGATTTGATAATTCTGGTGGAAAGCCAGCGAATGTTAGCTAGTAAAAAATGGCACTTCCAACGGCTTTGGTTCATGATTTCTGCTGCCCGGCACTTTGCGGAATCTCTAAAAGCAGAAGGTTTTGAGGTCGTTTATTTAAAAGCTGCAAATACTAAAGCTGGCATCGAAAGTGCCATGGCAAATCATGGGCTTACAGATGTGATTGCGGCAAAACCAAATTCCTATCGGTTATCAGAAAATTTGCAATCAATAGTTACTTTCATTGAGAATGATTTCTTTTTAACTAGCCAAGTCGAATTTACTAATTGGGCCGCAAGCCAAAAGTCATTGTTAATGGAGAATTTTTATCGGTTGCAACGCAAAAAACTAAATATTTTAATGGACGGTGAAAAGCCAGTTGGTGGCGCTTGGAATTTTGACAAAGAAAACCGCTTAACTCCACCTAAAGGTTATCAATTCCCAAATTACTTAGAACACCAAAAAGATAAATTAGATTTAGAGGTAGAAACAGAGCTTAGTAATTCAAAGTTAGAACTTTGGGGCGCTAAGCCAAATTCAACTTGGGGCACCACTCGTAAAGCTGCGCTAGCGCAATTAAATTATTTTCTAGATAATCATTTTCAAAATTTTGGCCCCTATGAAGATGCGATGCTTGGTGAAAATTGGGCCTTGCACCATTCATTGCTAAGTCCCGATTGAAATATTGGATT
>CAXBPX010000093.1:0-4128 GCA_963977625.1 uncultured bacterium | reverse complement strand
CTTTTAAAGTGGCACTGGTTGCAATCACGGGAGTCTGGCGCAACATGTTGTCACGCAAAACATCGCTGACTGAAAGTGGCGCTAAATATAGAGTTTTAAAGGTTGGTTCATACCAAAGTACTTGACCATCTTTACCTCTGAGCATTTTTTGTGCAGTTACATTTACTTCATTTACGGCACCCTTAACCCGAGCTCGCTCTGCAAGTTCGGTGGTATCAATAATGTCATCATCCGCTTGTAGAAATTTAACAATAGCATCAGCAGTTTCTCTGACCCTGCGCACCGCACCTTCTAATTCAGTCGGCAAAGCATCTAATTTCCGGCTAATTTCTAAATCGCCCCGCATAAATTCGGCATATGCATCCATGGCATCTGCAAAATCATCTGATGCATGTGTAAATGAGTCAACAAGTTTGTTAGAAATTGCTTTATATTTACGAGCCATCGCAGCAGCTCTTGCAACACGTGGCGCAGTTAATTCTTCAGTAACAGCTTGTGTCGTGCGATCCATAAATTCGTGAGCTTCATCCAGAATTACTACGTCGCGCTCAGGCAATATGGGATGCGATTCCACAACTTCCAGCGCCAATAGCGTGTGGTTAGAAACCACGATATCCGAATTAATAGCTTTGGCTTTAGCATTTGCTGCAAAACACTTTGCACCAAAATTGCAAATATCAGCGCCTACACATTCTCTGCCACTTACCGAACTGGCAGCCCAAACTCTACGATCTACATCCGGAGCCTCATCGCGATCTCCCGTGACACCAGGTGTTTCGGCCCAACTTCTAAGTCGCTGTGCATCTTTACCTAATGATGAAATCTCTAAAACTAATTCGCCATCCGGATCAGGTTCATCGGAATTTAATTTTTGCAAGCAAACATAGTTACCTACACCTTTATAAATTCCATAGGTGATTTCGCGGCCTAATTCTTTTTCAAGCGCGGGCACAATTTTTGGCAAATCTCTTTCCACTAATTGACGTTGTAGCGCTAAGGTGGCAGTGGCAATTAAGGTTTTTTTACCACTCACAATTGCCGGAACTAAATATGCTAAGGATTTACCGGTGCCGGTGCCTGCCTGGACCATCAGATGGTGCTGATCAATCAGCGCATTAGCGACCGCTTCGGCCATTTCTATCTGACCAGTTCGGGCTTTGCCATCAATTGCAGCTACCGCAATTTCCAGCGCTTTTCGCACCTCTGCCAAATTCACCGCTAAATCCTAGCGATTTCGGGAATAGTTGAATTTTCAACTATGTTGTAGAGTATGACTATGAAGCAGATGCCAGCGCTATACATCGGACATGGTGCTCCGATGTTGCTTGATGATCCGATTTGGACATCAGAGCTGCGTCAAGTTGCTGCGAATTTACCAAAGCCGAAAGCAATTTTGATTGTCTCCGCACACTGGGAATCAGAACCGGTAACGCTTTCATCTGCGGATGCCGCAACGCCGTTGGTTTATGACTTTGGTGGTTTTGACCCTAAGTATTACCAAATCAAATATGAAACACCGGATGCCACTGAGCTTTCACAATTGGTTGCAAAATTAATGCCAGATAACGAACCGGTCTATCAAGCAAATCGTGGACTTGATCATGGCGCGTGGGTTCCGCTAAAAGTTATGTACCCAGATGCTGATATTCCAGTCCTACAGATGTCTATGCCAACTTCTGATCCATTTAAGTTAATGGAACTTGGCAAACGTTTACAAACTCTGCGCGATCAAGGAGTTTTAATTATTGGTTCTGGATTTATGACTCATGGTCTGCCCTTTTTACGCGATTGGCGTATTGATGCCGCCGCCCCTGGATGGTCTGCTGATTTTGATATTTGGGCGAAAGAGGCGCTGGCAAATGGCGATGTCGATACTTTGGCAAACTTCAAAAATAAAGCGCCGGGAATGCCATATGCACATCCAACTGTCGAACACTTTACGCCGCTTTTTGTAACCTTAGGTGCCTCAAGTAATCCAGAGATCGCGCCAGAGACTTTAATTGAAGGCTACTTTATGGGTTTAGCTAAACGTTCGATTCTGGTTGCTTAATTAATTATTTAAACTAGCGCAGAATCGGTTCTTCTCTTTTTTAGCTTTATCTTTAGCTGCTCCATAAATAAATGCCGGCGCTCCGGTGCGACCATTAATAAGCGCTGGTTTAAAGACATATTTGACTGCTTTGCCTTCCGGAGAGATCGAAAGGATACCGACCCCACTTTTTTGACCATCTGAATTATTTGAATGAAATATGAAATTACCCAAGGAATAATCAATCAATTTTCCATCTTTTAATATAAAGGGCTGTTGTCGATGTGGATGGCTTCCTATAACTGCGGTGGCACCCCAACTAAGCCATAAATTGGCATCAGTTACTTCGCTTTTACTAGGGCAATTTTTAGCCTCTACTCCCCAATGCGTATAAATAATCACCGCATCCGCTCTTCGATCTGCAGCTTTAATTGCTAATTCAATAACTTTCGGATCCCAACCATCAGTGGTGCCGGATAATTCTGCGCTAGCGACAGTTGGTACCCCGCTATTTACTTTGGCAATACCTAAGAATGCGATTTTAGTTCCGCGCACTTCTACGATTTTTGCAGTCCAGGCATCGCGGCCGGTTTCGCCGCCACCAATTACTTGAAAACCTCGATCATTCAAATTTTTCAAAGTATCTACAAAACCTGCCCTTAAATAATCCCCCGCATGATTATTTCCGACATTGACGATATCCACGCCTTCAGTTTTCATCCAATCAAGCAGGTATGGATTGCTATTAAAAACAAATTCCTTCTCTTGATGTTCGGTACTCGTGGTGACTGCACTTTCCAAATTCAATACTGCAATATCTGCAGACTTAAGTGCTTTTGATACATTCTTTAATGGATTGCCACCTGAATTTAGATAAGTTGAAATTTGATCCACGCCATGGGTATCGCCACCAAATGCAATAGTTACATTTTTTACTTTTGTTACTGGTGCATTACTTTGCGCACAAGCAGTTAGCGAAATCAAGATTGCCAATAAGAACGCTAACTTCTTCACGTTGGCTATTCTAGACATGAAAAAAGGGCCTGTTCGTCAGTGCGAACAAGCCCTTTTTTAATTACTTATCAGCTGCAACCGGAAGTTGAACCGCAACCTTCGCATACATAACATGCGCCGGATTGACGCATCTTTACGCCGCAAGTCATACATAGCGGAGCATCTGATTTGATTCCTGAGATCTGCTCAAGTAATTCAGTGGAAGATCCAATCGTTGCAGGTCCGGAAGATGGAGCAGCTTCGATCTTGATTTCAACTGCCTTAGTTGATGCAACTGGTGCAACTGGCACATTTTCCACTTGTACACCTTGTGCAATTGTTTCGTTGATTGCTTCTACATCAGGTGTGTATTCACCGGTTTCTAAAGCGCGAGCGCGCTCTGAAGCGGTGTATAGGCCCATTGCAGCGCGATCTTCAAATGGTAGGTAATCAAGTGCTAGACGACGGAAGATGTAATCAAGCATTGATTGCGCCATACGTACATCTGAATCATCAGTCATACCAGCTGGCTCAAAGCGAAGGTTCATGAACTTAGATACGAATGTCTCTAGTGGAACTCCGTATTGCAGACCAATTGAAACTGCAATTGAGAATGCATCCATTACACCGGCAAGAGTTGAACCTTGCTTGCCAAGCTTTAGGAAAACTTCACCAAGGCTGCCATCGTTATATGCGCCAGCAGTCATGTAACCCTCTGCTCCGCCAACATTAAATGAAGTGGTGCGAGATGGACGTGACTTAGGAAGGCGCTTACGAACTGGACCAGCACTTACCTCTGCAACTGCTGCAGTTTCCTTCTTCTCTGCTTTAGCATCAGATAGAGGTTGACCAACTTTGCAATTATCGCGATAGATCGCAATCGCTTTTAACCCTAGTTTCCAACCCTGGAAGTAGACATCTTCTACCTCTTCGATGGTTGCATCTTCTGGCAAGTTAACAGTCTTTGAAATCGCGCCAGATAGGAATGGCTGGCAAGCTGCCATCATTCGAACGTGGCCCATTGGAGCGATTGATCGCTTACCTAGTGCGCAATCGAAGATGTCATAGTGCTCTGGTTTTAGACCAGGTGCATCTACTACATGGCC
>CAXBPX010000092.1:0-4157 GCA_963977625.1 uncultured bacterium | reverse complement strand
AATCTCAGTTGCAAAATCTGGCTTAGATTTTGCTAGACAGAAATTACATAATTTAGTAATTGTAGATACTGCCGGTCGCCTTGGTGTCGACGAAGAAATGATGCAGCAGGCGAAAGATATTCGTAACGTAATTTCACCAGATGAAGTTCTTTTCGTAGTCGATTCCATGATTGGCCAAGATGCAGTTAAAACGGCGAAGGCTTTCAACGAAGGCGTCGGTATAGATGGTCTAGTGCTAACCAAATTAGATGGCGATGCTCGCGGTGGCGCTGCGCTATCAATTGCATCCGTAACCGGAAAGCCTATTTTCTTTGCTTCTACTGGTGAGAAGATCTCTGACTTCGATCTCTTCTATCCAGATCGAATGGCACAGCGAATACTTGGACTTGGCGATGTCCAAAGTTTGGCCGAGCAAGCCAAAAAAGCAATTGGTACCGAAACTGCTCAAAAGCTTGAGGCAAAATTTTCATCCGGTGAAAGTTTCACTTTTGAAGACTTCCTTGAGCAACTACAGGCAATGGCAAATATGGGATCTATGACTAAATTGCTTGGAATGCTGCCGGGAAATCAAAAGATGAAAAAACAGATAGAAAATTTTGATGAGCGCGAAATCATCAAAGCGAAATCGATAATTCAATCTATGACTTTTGCCGAGCGTAACAATCCGAAAATTTTAAATGGTTCTCGCCGTGCCCGAATAGCAAGGGGCAGTGGCCGCCAAGTTTCTGAAGTAAATAATTTGGTTGATCGATTTGCACAAGCACAGAAAGCGATGAAGATGGCTCGTTCAGGTGGCGCAATTCCAGGTATGCCGGCAATTCCTAATATGCCCAACATGCCTGCTCCAGCTTTTAAGAAGTCCCACGTCGCTAATAAAAAGAAGTCCAAGAGCGGAAATCCAGCTAAAAGAGCTGCAGAGGAGCGCCAGTAAATCGAAATTTGCTTCGATTTGGCCGATTCCACGCTCGCTGGCAGAATTACCACCCTGTGCGCGGCCCTCTACCCGCGTCGGAAGTAAATGCTAGGTAGTTCTCGCAATCTCCAAAGCGAAGACCGCCTGGTCCAAATTTTTTATTTATTAGGAGCAATACTTTGGCAACAAAGATTCGTTTAATGCGTCTTGGAAAAATCCGCACACCTTTTTATCGCATCGTCGTTATCGACTCTAAGAAGGCGCGCAATGGTCTATCAATCGAAGAGATCGGCCGTTATGTTCCAGGTGCAAACCCATCTGTAGTAGAGGTTAACTCAGATCGCGCACAGCACTGGCTAAAGGTTGGCGCACAGCCATCTGCAGCAGTGACAAAGCTTTTCAAGCTAACAGGCGACTGGGGCAAGTTCACTGGTGAAGGAAGCACTTCAAGCACAGTAGAACCACAGCCAGCACGTTTTGATAAGAAGGCTAATTACGAAGCAGCAGTTAAGGCTGCAGCTAACGAACCAGCTGAAGGTGCAACAACTGCAAAGAAGAAGGCGCAAGATAAGTTAGCTGCGAAGTCTGCACCAGCTCCGGTTGCTGAAGTGTCCGAGCCAACTGCGAGTGCAGAGGTGGCAGAGGTTCCAGCTGAAGATGTGACTTCAGAAGTTGTGGCTGAAGAAGCAGCGGCAGAAGCTCCAGCAGCTGAAGAAACTCCAGCAGAGTAATTAACTAAAAATGTTAGACGAAGCTCTAGAACATTTAGTTAAGGGAATTGTTGAAAACCCTGACGATGTAATTGTTAAAGAGAAGACACATCGTCGTGGCACTACTCTTGAAGTTAATGTCAATCCAGAAGACATTGGCAAGGTAATCGGTCGCAACGGACGTACTGCTAAGGCGCTACGTACTGTGATGAGCGCGCTTGCAGGTCGTTCGGTACGCGTAGATCTCATCGAGGCCGACGAAGTTAGATAAGTTTCTTAGATGAAACTAAACGTTGGGCGCATTGGTCGCGCTCACGGAATATTAGGTGAAGCGACAATCGAAGTTCGTACAGACGAACCCGAGCGTCGCTTTGCTATTGGTGCCGAAGTTTTAACCGAAAATAGTAAATTAATTATTTCCAGCGCTCGCGTTCATAATGGAATCCTTTTACTTGGCTTTGAAGGTATATCTGATCGAAATGCCATTGAAAAATTACGAGATACCTTGCTCTATTCCGAGGTAGATATTAATAAACCGGGTATCGATGAAGATGATTATCACGTACAGCAACTAATTGGATTACGGGCAGAGCTAGAAGACGGCAGCGAATTTGGTGTGGTCACTGATGTACTTAATTTACCTGCTCAAGATTGTTTAGCAATAAAAACTAAAGCGGGAGAAGTATTAATCCCATTCGTTAGACAACTAGTACCAATTGTTGATTTGTCAGGTAAACGCCTCGTAGTAATTCCACCGGTGGTTTCATGAAATTTGATTTCATCAGTATTTTTCCGGAATTTTTTGAGCCGCTAAAACTTTCATTAATCGGTAAGGCGCGCGATAAGTCTTTGATTGAAATCGGTGTGCATGACCTGCGCGATCAAGCAACCAATGTGCATAAGCAAGTGGATGACACTCCTTATGGCGGTGGCGCGGGAATGGTAATGATGCCTGAAGTGTGGGGTAAAGCAATTGATCCGATCATTAGCAAAGAGTCTGTATTAATTATGCTCACTCCAGCCGGCCAGCGATTTAATCAACGAATGGCTGAAGAACTTTCTACAAATTCACATCTTATTTTTGCCTGCGGTAGATATGAAGGTATTGATGATCGTGTTCGCCAGTACTATTTAAATGCAGGATTTAAAGTACGTGAAGTTTCAATTGGCGATTATGTACTAAATGGCGGAGAAGTGGCTGCAATTGTGATTGCAGAAGCAGTTTCTAGATTAATACCTGGAGTGCTCGGCAATCCAGAGTCAATAATTGATGAATCACATGCCGAAGAGGGATATATTGAATATCCAGCATTTACTAAGCCTGCAGAGTGGCGTGGAATAAAAGTTCCAGAAGTTCTGCTTTCTGGTAATCATGCTGAAATCGCGAAGTGGCGAAAAGCAGCTGGAATTAATCGAGCAAATCACAATTCCTAAAGTGCTTGCACTCGCAAAAATTTCTTAACCTTCTAACTTTTCAATAAACTGATTCTGTGCGAGTCATAAATTACGAGCAATTAAAGAGCGTCTTAGCCCAGCAAGCAGATTGGCCAAGAATTGTGGCTTCTGGAAATTTCGCACCTCCAATGACTTTGCTTAAAGCTGCAGATGAATCCATCGAAAACTTTAATTTACATATGTTGAACGCTCATCCAGGAATTCCTGATCGTGAAGGCATTGACTATGAATCAGCATTTGTGGGTCCTGCAATGCGTCGCCATCCTAGATTGCATTACATACCTTCAAGATTATCCATGGTGCCAATTCTTTTCCGCGATCATTACCGACCAGATATTGTTTTTTTGCACACTTCACCTAAACGATATGACACGGTATCACTTGGGGTAGAGGTAAATATATTGCCTGCAGCCATTGAAGCTGCCCGGGCACGAAATGGAATTGTAATTGCACAAGCTAATAAGCAGATGCCTTATACGTATGGTGATGCACAAATTTATGAGTCCGAGATTGATTATTTGATTGAAGTAGATGAACCGTTACTTGAAAAAGAAGCAGGTGAGGTTACTGATATTCAACGTGAAATCGGCGATCGTATTGCAGCTTTAATCGAAAATAATTCTACTTTGCAATTAGGCATAGGTGGCGTACCGGATTCAGTTTTGAGTGCGCTAAAAAATCGCAAACAAATGCGCATTTGGACTGAAATGTTTAGTGATGGCGTGTTAGAACTCTTTAAAGCTGGAGTATTAGATGAAGAGCTACCCTTAAATGCTTCATTCGTATTTGGCTCTCGTGAGCTATATGACTGGGTAAATTTAAATCGTAAAATACGGATGCGCAGAACTGAAACTTCGAACGATCCTTCCCTAATTGCACGTCAAGCAAAAATGACTTCCATTAATTCGGCGCTACAAGTTGATTTATATGACCAAGCAAATGCTTCCTTTGTGCGTGGTGATATTTATTCTGGCTTTGGCGGTTCAACAGATTTTATTGTGGGCGCACTTCATTCACGTGGTGGACAATCATTTATGGCGCTGCCTTCGTGGCATCCAAAAGCAAATGTTTCAACCATC
>CAXBPX010000091.1:0-4216 GCA_963977625.1 uncultured bacterium | reverse complement strand
GCCCAACGCGCAACGCGAACACAAGCTTCAGGATCATCGCCATTTACATGGAAGACCGGTGCATTAATCATTTTGGCAATATCCGTTGAATAACGCGCAGAACGTGATGCATTTGGCGAAGTAGTAAAGCCAACTTGATTATTAACAACAACGTGCACTGTGCCGCCGGTGCGATAACCACTTAATTGGCCCATTTGCAGCGTTTCCATGTTTACGCCTTGACCAGCAAAAGATGCATCTCCGTGTAGCAAAATCGCCATCACGCTGTAAGCATTCTTCACATTTAACTTATCTTGTTTTGCACGAACAATGCCTTCAAGTACTGGATTTACTGCTTCCAAGTGAGATGGGTTTGCCGCTAAATAAATTTTGGTAGTTGCGCCATTTGCGGCGGTGAAAACGCCTTCGGTTCCTAAATGGTATTTAACATCGCCCGAACCTTGAACTTGATTCTCTTGGTAATTGCCTTCGAACTCTTGGAAAATCTGTCCGTGTGGCTTACCTGCAATATTTGCCAACACATTTAATCGACCTCGGTGCGGCATACCAATACAAACTTCATCCAGTTTACGATCAGCCGCAGATCCAATTAATGCATCTAACAGCGGAATTACCGCTTCGCCACCTTCAAGTGAGAAACGCTTCTGTCCAACGAACTTGGTCTGCAAGAAAGTTTCGAATGCTTCGGCGCTATTTAATTTGCGCAGCACATGTATCTGTTCTTCCTTAGGCAGTTTAGGTGCGCCAACTTCAACCATTCTTTGAATAAATTCGCGTTCAGTTGGATTATCGATATACATGTATTCAATACCGATAGTGCGGCAATACGAATTACGCAGAATTCCTAAAATTTCTCGCAACTTCATAAATTCCTTGCCGCCAAAACCTGCGGTAGGGAAGGTGCGATCTAAATCCCAAAGTGAAAGTCCGTGAGATCCGACATCAAGATCTGGATGTGAACGCATTACGAATTCCAGTGGATCCACATCTGCCATTAGATGTCCACTTACGCGGTATGCATTAATTAGTTCAAGTACCCGCTCTGATTTCGGTACCAAATCTTCTTCTGGTGCCACATCTGTGGCCCAACGAATTGGCACATAAGGAATACGTAGCGCGCTAAATACATGATCATAGAATGAATCCGATAACAACAATTCATGAATTCGCTTTAGGAAATCGCCAGAAGTTGCACCTTGAATAATGCGGTGATCGTAAGTAGAAGTTAGCGTTACTACTTTGCTAATTCCCAGCTTCATCAAGGTCTCTTCACTTGCGCCTTGGAATTCAGCCGGATAATCCATTGCGCCAACGCCCAGAATTAATCCTTGTCCCTGAACTAAACGTGGCACTGAGTGCACGGTTCCGATAGTTCCAGGGTTAGTTAATGAAACTGTGGTGCCCGCAAAATCTTCTACCGTCAGCGCACCATTACGCGCTTTCTTAACTGTTGCTTCGTATGCAGACCAGAACTGCCCGAAATCCATAGATTCGCAGCCCTTAATTGATGGCACCAGCAACTGACGAGATCCATCTTCTTTCGCAAGGTCAATCGCAATTCCCAAATTGATATGTTCTGGATGCCCCACCGCAGGCTTGCCATCTAATTCAGTAAAGAATGCATTCATCTCAGGCATCTGCTTGATCGCTTCAATCATTGCAAATGCAATTAAATGAGTAAATGAAACTTTGCCACCACGAGTGCGCTTCAAATGATTATTAATCACGATGCGGTTATCAACTAATAATTTTGCCGGAACTGCACGCACACTTGTAGCAGTCGGAACCGAAAGTGAAGCTTCCATTGATTGCACAACACGTCCTGCAACACCACGCAAAGGTTCTACTCGCGCAGAACTTGGCGCTGCTACAACTGGCGCAGGTTTAACTTGCGGATCTGCCGGAGTAGGAATTGGTTTATTACGATTATTTAAAACTGGTTGTGCTACTGGTTGTGCAGGTGCAGCAGGTGTAACAGTTGGTGCAGGTGAAGTAACAACCGGAGTAACTGGTGCAACAACTGGCTTTGGAGCAGCTGCTTTAGGAGTTGGTGGCACTCCACCATTAGGTGCAGTTGCTAATGGGTTACCGGCATTCGCAACTTGTTGCGGAACCCCTGACACGTTATTGCTTGGCGCAACTGCAGAAACCATTCCTTGTTTGCGAAAGTATTCCACCCAAGCTGGATCAACTGAATTAGGATCTTTTTGATACGACTCGAACATCTCGTCTGCTAGCCATTCATTGGCTCCGAGATCGCCGTTGGTCACGGGTTCAATATTACTTAATTAATTGAATAGCCTGAAATTTCAAGGTTTTTTGCTCGTTATCTGAGCAATCTGCCTACAAGCGCTCGCAGGCAACTGCATCTACACCTCAAAATAAAGCCAGATATGTGGCGCGAGTTACTTATTTATCTTTACCTGTTTATTGCCTGTCTAATACCTGTCTAATCAGGAATTACCGAAACCGCTGCGACCACTGTGGTGGCTGAAATTAGAAAAGTAATTAAACCAAGCAGCCAAAGACCTTCGCTAAACATGTATGTAGATACACCTAAGAAAATTAAATTAATCAAAACAGATGGCGCTCTTTGCGCAGTCTTATTCCTAAAGAATCCCCAAGCTAAAAGCGCAAGCACCGCTGCACCTGCCGTTGCATAAATAATCTCGCCAAGTAAAGCGTGGCGATCATCAACATTGTCTGCGATGAAATTTTGAACCACCAGATAGATGGCTAGGGATAACACCACAAGCGCTTCAACTAGAAGTAGGGCCGCCGCGATAGTGGCACGCCAAGCTCGCGACTGAAGATTAATCATGGAAAGAATCTTACCAATCAGGGAGCCAAAGTCATTTGATTGCTATCACGACTCATTGACTCATCACTATTTAGCACCAGTTTTCTATGACGCATTGAAAAGAGAAATTTCCTTTGCAAAACGTGAAGGCAATCTTGTAGGAGTCTTAAAATTCAAATTAAACAGAGAGACTTCTGAAGAACATTTACTTTTCTTTGCCAATGAATTAGAACTTGCGGTCAGGCAACATGACCTAATTTCCCGAATTACAAGTCATGAATTTGCAGTATTGCTCAGATTTGACTCTCAAATAGATTCTGCCTGTGAATCTCTTGTTACCCGAATTAAAAATGTTGAAAGGCGTGAATTTTATTATTGCTGGGTCATGATAGATGGAACTAAAGGACTAGCCCAAGTATTAGAAGAACTTGATAATCCACAGCTTTTAAAATCTTCGAAATCTTTATAAACAAGAAAGGCCTACTGTCTGACACATGTCGTCAGTGAGCAGTGATATAGATATTTCAATCACTTATGGGCCTATCTTCCCTTTCATAAGTGATCCGTCTATCGAAGAAATTTGGATTAATACACCAGAACGTATCTTTGTTGCTCGCAACGGTCGTAGTGAATTAACCAATTTACTGCTCACTGCCGATGATGTACGAAACATAGTTGAAAGAGCACTAATGTGGAGTGGACGTCGATTAGATCTTTCACAACCTTTTGTTGACGCACGACTTCCTGATGGATCTCGCTTACATGTTGCTATTCCTGAAATTACAGCTGAACACTGGGCTGTAAATATTCGCAAGCACTTATTACGAAATCTAGAACTTATTGATTTGGCAAAACTAGGTGTGATGGATTTAGAAATTGCAGAATTTCTACAAGAAGAAGTATCTGATGGTTCAAATATATTAGTAAGTGGTGGAACTCAAGCTGGGAAAACCACAATGCTAAACGCATTAGTATCCGCAATTCCAACTAACGAACGTGTTATTACAGTTGAGGAAGTTTTCGAATTAAAGCCAGTATTGCCAGATGTGATTGCAATGCAAACTCGCAGCGTAAATATTCAAGGTGAAGGAGAAATACCGCTTCGTAGACTTATCAAGGAATCTTTGCGAATGCGTCCATCAAGAATTGTTGTAGGTGAGGTTCGAGAAGCAGAAGCATTGGATTTATTGATTGCATTGAATTCAGGGTTACCTGGTATGGGAACTATTCATGCCAACTCTGCACGTGATGCGGTTATGAAACTACAAACCTTGCCACTTCTTGCTGGTGAGAATATTTCAATGAAATTCGTAGCTCCAACTGTGGCAACTGCGCTGGATCTAATAATTCACGTGACTCTTGGCAAGGATGGCAAGCGTCGTTTAACTGAAATTGCTCGTATTACTGGTCGAGTAG
>CAXBPX010000090.1:0-4248 GCA_963977625.1 uncultured bacterium | reverse complement strand
ATTCCGCCTCGGTTGATCTTGACTGGTGTCATTGCGCTACGTAGAGAAGCTGCCGCGGCATCATCAAGAGCAGTAAAAAGAGGCGCTTTACGAACTACATCATCTTCATTGCTCATTTCATTATCTTAACTGGTCGGGTGCTTTAGGTAAAAATCGGCAGTAATTTAAGGCTATGGATCAAGCGCGGGAGATATTTAAAATCCTGACTAAGACCTACCCGCATGCAACTTGCGAATTGAATTTTAAGAATCCACTGCAATTAGTTGTGGCATCGGTGCTTTCAGCCCAATGTACCGATAAGAGGGTCAATCTGGTAACTCCAATACTCTTTAAGAAATATAAAAGCGCGCGTGATTATGGAAATGCCAATATTCACAAACTTGAAGATGAAATCCGTTCAATTGGATTATTCCGTGCAAAAGCTCGAAACATTAAAGCGCTCGGCATGATGATTGATGCAGATTATGGTGGCAAAGTTCCAAGTACTTTAGAAGAGTTAGTTAAATTGCCAGGAATTGGACGCAAAACTGCAAATGTAGTTTTAGGCCACGCATTTGATATTCCTGGAATTACTGTAGATACCCACTTTGGCCGGTTATCGCGCAGATTTGGTTGGACTAAATTGCAAGATCCAGTGAAAATCGAACAAGAAGTAGGCGCACTTTTTCCGAAGAAAAATTGGGTAGATTTGTCGCAACGAGTTGTTTGGCATGGTCGTCGAATTTGTCATTCGCGCAAACCTGCGTGCGGTGCTTGTCCATTGCAGAATATCTGTCCATCATTTGGCATTGGTGAAATTGATAAGGAAAAGGCAAAGAAGTTGGTGAAGCGTGATGAAGATTTTCGCTAGTTTGATAGCGGTAACGATGCTATTAACTTCATGTTCCTCATCGCAAAATAACGTGAAATATACGGATGGAAAAGTTGTTAATTGCGATTCAATTAAACATGTTGATGGCAGCGAAATTGAGCTACTTTGTTTAGGTGATGGCAGCGTAATTGACTTGAAATCTTTACGCGGACCAATGATGTTAAATATTTGGGGCTCTTGGTGTGAACCATGCAAAGCTGAAATTCCTTACCTACGTCAGTTTTACGATAAGTACAACGACCAAGTTCAATTAGTTGGACTTGATGTCGAAGAACCAAGCAAAGATGCCGCGCGACCATTTATTGAATCGCATGGCTTTATTTGGCCTAGTCTTTTTGATCCAGATGGTCGGACTCGTTCAGTAATTGGTATGGGAGTCCCAGTTACTTGGTTTATAGATGAATCTGGCAAAGTTATTTACAAGAAAATTGGTGCTTTTGCAGATTATGCCGAGGTAGAGAAGTTAGCTAAAAAATACTTTAATCTTCAGTAGCGGTAGTTAAACCTTCTTTAATTAAATTCATAACATTTGGATCGGCCAATGTTGTGGAATCACCAACTGCACGATTTTCCGCCACATCTCGAAGTAGCCGGCGCATGATTTTGCCACTACGAGTTTTTGGTAATTCATTGACCACCAAAATTTGTCGAGGCCGTGCGATAGCCCCAATTTCTTTGACTACATGAGCTTTCAACGCAGTAATTAACGCTTCGCCCTTCGTGTGATCAATTCCGCCACGTAAAATTACAAATGCAACAATAGCTTGGCCAGTCATTGCATCGTTAGCGCCAACTACTGCGGCCTCTGCCACCTCTTCATGTGAAACTAATGCAGACTCAACTTCAGTTGTCGAAATGCGATGTCCTGAAACATTCATAACATCATCTACTCGACCTAATAACCAATATGCGCCATCAATATCTAACTTAGCGCCATCGCCAGCAAAATAAATTCCGTCATATTTTGACCAGTAAGTTTCTTTATAGCGTTCTGGTTCGCCCCAAACACCGCGCAACATTGATGGCCATGGTTTATCTAAAATCAAATATCCACCATGACCTTTACCAACTTCATTTGCATGGTCATCAACAACTTTTGCACTAATTCCTGGTAGCGGTCGCATTGCAGAACCTGGTTTGGTTGCAGTGACTCCAGGTAGCGGTGAAATCATGATTGCGCCGGTTTCGGTTTGCCACCAAGTATCAACAATCGGACAGCGATTACCACCAATTACTTCGCGGTACCACATCCATGCTTCTGGATTGATTGGTTCGCCAACCGAACCAAGTAAGCGAAGTGAATTTAAATTAAATTTATTTGGGAATTCATCGCCCCACTTCATCCAAGTGCGAATTAATGTGGGTGCGGTATAAAGAATAGTTACTTTATATTTTTCGATAATTTCAAATAAACGCCCTTTATGTGGAGTATCTGGCGTACCTTCATACATAACCTGAGTAGCTCCATTTATTAGTGGACCGTAAACCACGTATGAATGGCCCGTAATCCAGCCAACATCTGCAGTGCACCAATAAATGTCAGTCTCTGGCTTTAAATCAAAGACTGCACGATGCGTGTAAGAAGCCTGCGTTAAATAACCACCAGTAGTATGAAAAATACCTTTTGGTTTGGCAGTAGTTCCGCTGGTGTAAAGAATAAATAGCGGATGTTCTGAATCAAAGCTCTCTGCGACATGTTCGGCTGGTTGGCGATCAACAATTTCATGCCACCAGATATCACGATCAGTCCATGCAACTTCTTGCCCAGTCCGCTTAACAACCAAAACTTTCTGGACATTGTGTTGACCAAGCAGCGCCTCATCCACTGCGGGTTTGAGGGCGAAAGCAGCACCTTTTCGATAACCACCATCTGCAGTAATTACTAAACGCGCATCCGCATCTTGAATTCTCGAAATTAACGCCTCAGCGCTAAAACCACCAAAAACTACCGAGTGCGCTGCGCCAATACGTGCGCAGGCCAACATTGCAACTGCAGCTTCAGGAATCATCGGCATATAAATTGCCACACGATCGCCAGCTTTAATTCCGATTTCAGTTAATGCGTTAGCAGCTTTCTTAACTTCTGCAAGCAATTGTGCGTAAGTAATAGTGCGAGTATCGCCAGGTTCGCCTTCGAAGAAAAATGCCACGCGATTTCCGCGACCTTCTTCAATGTGGCGATCTAAACAATTTACTGAAGCATTTAATTTGCCATCTACAAACCATTTAGAAAATGGAACTTGCCAATCTAAAACTGTGTGCCAACGTTTATCCCACTTTAAATATTCAGCTTTAGATTCCCAGAAAGCGATGCGGTCTGTATCGGCAAGTGCATACTCTGAATTTTTGATATTTGCTTGCGCAGCAAATTCAGCTGTGGGTGCAAAGGTGCGTGCTTCGCTTAAAAGGTTCTCGACTTGATCTTGTGACACGAGATGTGAGGTTACTAGCCACGCCTATCCACAGCAATAAAATTTTCCAAAAATTAGCTACGTAAATGCATGAAAATTTGCCTCTAGTAGAAAGGCGATTCATGCTTGCATCATTTATTGCGCTATTGATGAAATTCTTTTCATCAACTACCAACGTCAAGCTGCTAATGGCGGCGCTGGCCAAGCTATCGGCGGTATTGGCCTAAACCCGCATAAATCGCCGCTTCCGGAGTGAGATTTCGGGGGCGGCGATTTTATTTTGAGCGGGTCAGATGGTTGGATTAGCCGTAAGCCTCCAATCGACCCAACGGCGCGCTCGGTGCGAGATTTACAAATAACCGAGGAGCAAAAATGGCAATTGCAACCCCTGAAATTTATGCAGAGATGCTTGATCGCGCTAAGAAGGGCGCATTCGCATATCCTGCAATTAACGTATCTTCATCACAGACTTTAATCGCAGCGATTCGTGGCTTCGCAGAGGCAGAGTCAGATGGAATTATTCAATTCTCTTGGGGCGGTGCTGAATATGCATCCGGATCTACCGTTAAGAATTCAACAGATGGCGCCGTAGCGCTCGCAGAGTTTGCACATGTTGTGGCAAAAAATTACAACGTAAACATTGCGCTACATACAGATCATTGCCCAGTTGAAAAATTGGATTCATTTATGCGTCCGCTACTTGCAATTGGCGCTGAGCGCATCAAGGCCGGCCAAAAACCACTCTTTAATTCACACATGTGGGATGGCTCAGCTGTAGACATGAATGAAAATATGAAAATTGCAGATGAATTAATTGATAAATGCGCTGCTGCTAAAACAATTTTAGAAATTGAAATTGGTGTAGTTGGCGGAGAAGAAGATGGCGTTGAAGCAAAGCATGATGCCAAGCTCTACTCAACTCCAGAAGATGCGCTACATACAATTAAGACTCTTGGTTCCGGCGAA
>CAXBPX010000089.1:0-4368 GCA_963977625.1 uncultured bacterium | reverse complement strand
TCAGAGAGATAACTGGCCAAATTGGCCGCCACATCCTGTAACTCGAAGAAGGCATCATTTAATTTCTCTGACAGTTGGTCCAAGGTTGGATCTAAGGTGACCGCCTTCTCAAGAGATTTTCGGGCGTTTGACAGCCCGGTTAACACGCCGCTTTCATCATCTTCTAAAACAGAGCTGGCAGCACCTGCGGTAGAAGTTAGCCCTTCAATTGAATTTAAGCGGTTAATTTCATCATTTACTTCTTGTAATTCACCATTTTGAGGTTTGATTTTTTTATAGGCAGCGGCAAATTCTTTAAGGGCTTCTAATTGCTTTTCTCGCTCTTTGCCTGCGCTCTTCATTGCTTTAATTCTATTAGTTAATTCATTAGCTTCAGTTAAAGTTTCTCGAAATTTTTCGAATGAAATTTCAGCGTAAGCATCAAGAAGTTCAAGATGTTTGGCAGGTTTAGTCAACGTTTGACTTGCAGCTTGGCCATGTACCATGACCAATTCCTCAGAAATTTCCTGGAGTGCATTGGCGCTAACTGCGGCTCCACTGGCCACTGCTTTTGACTTGCCATCTTTATTTACGGTGCGCGTAAGAATTAATTCACCAGATTCGGAGATTATTCCTTTAGATTCGAAACGCTCTGCAAATTCTTGCGGAATATTAAAAGTGGCATTAGCAATTGCTCGTTCCTGGCCATGTCTAACCAGCGCCGCATCAGCTTTGCCACCCAGAACTAGATTTAGCGCAGTTAAAACCATGGTTTTGCCAGCACCGGTTTCGCCAGTGATAACGGTTAAACCTGGACCTATCTGAAGATTTGATTTATCGATAACACCAATGCCCGAAATACTGATTTCATTGAGCGTTGGACGTTTAAGCACCGCGCCAACCTTCGATTGGTAATTTAAATTTTGCTACTAAACGATCACTGAAATTGGTACCGCGCACGTGCGCTAAATTAATTGGGTTAGCCGCCCGCTTAACTATTACCCGATCTCCGACTAATAATCCATCAAAACGAAGTGCATCTGCTTTAACAATTCCATCTTCAGAAAGAATGTCGATTGCGATATCTGAAGATGGTGGAATCACAAGTGGACGAGTAAATAAAGCATGTGCGGCAATTGGAGTAACCACCAAAGCATCGGTTTGTGGCCAAATAATCGGCCCACCAACGCTAAATGCATAAGCGGTAGAACCAGTTGGGGTAGCCACAATTAAGCCATCCGCCCACCAACTACTAATCGGGCGTCCATCAATTTGCAGTAGCAATTCAATCATGGTGCCTTGTTCGCATTCGATGGTAACTTCATTTAACGCCCAACCATTCGAACTTACTTTGCCATTGCGTTCTATTTCGTATTCTAAAATTAATCGTGGTTCGATGACGTAACTTTTATCGATAATAGCTTTAGCTATCTCTTCAAAGGTGCTCTTTTCCACTTCCGCCATGAAACCGACTCGACCTAAGTTAATACCCAGAAGTGGCACATTCAGACGCCTTGCAATCACTGCACCACGCAAAATGGTGCCATCGCCACCTAAAACAATAACTATTTCAGCTTCGGTATCTTCTACATATTCAAAACCTGTTAAGAGCGATTTGATCTTGGTTTCGGCATCGATTGCTTCTTGACGATTTCGATTTACAACAAAGATTGCTTTTCTAGATTGATTTGCCATTACTGAGGTCCAATCGCGATTGCTGCATCCAATGCAGCTTCATTTATTTCGCCAGCACCGCGGCGCAGCCATAGAAAATATTCCACATTGCCTGCTGGACCAGGAAGAGATGAAGCCACGATTCCTAAAGTGCCTAGCCCCACATCAAATGCGCTCTCTGCCACTTCAAGTACCGCTGATTTGCGAAGTGCAGCATCGCGCACTACTCCGCCTGCACCTAGATGCTCACGTCCAACTTCAAATTGTGGTTTAACCATCAATAAATAATCGGCTTCGGGTTTAGAAACCGCTGCTAAAGCCGGTAAAACGAGAGTTAAAGAAATAAAAGATAAATCAGCCACAATTAAATCTACTGGTTCTCCAACTTGCGCTCCAGTTAAATGGCGAATATTGGTGCGATCTAAAATTTTTACTCTTGGATCTTGCCGCAATTCCCAAGCCAATTGACCATATCCCACATCGACGGCAACAACTTCTGCTGCCCCGCGTCGTAGCAAAACATCAGTAAATCCGCCTGTTGAAGCACCCGCATCAAGTGCACGTTTACCGGTCACATTTATTTCAGGGAATGCATCAAGTGCACCCGCTAATTTATGGCCACCACGAGAGACAAAATCATCACGTTCACCTTGGATCACAATTGAAGTTTCCGCGTCTACCTGGGATGCAGATTTGGTAGCAGGGATTCCATTTACAAGCACTGATCGAGATTCAATCAAATCGGCTGCATTTTCTCGAGAACGCGCCAAACCTCTACGCACCAATTCAGAATCGAGGCGGTTCTTCATTTCTAAATTTTCTTGAGAAATTCTAAATTTCGTCGATGCTCTTAAGAGCTTCAGTTAATTTTGCATGTAGAGCTTCATAGCGAGCCACATGTTCTGGTAGCTCTGAACCTTCAATAGCAGAAAGTTCGGCCCGAATCTCATCAAGATTAAGTTGGTTCATCGCTTACTTACCTTCTTTGCGCTAGCTCTATTTTGCGAGTTCTTTTGCGATTTCTTTTGCGAAGTTTTTCTGTCGACCTTCTTTTTTACTGGTTTCGCCGCACGTTTTGGCTTACCTTCAAGTGCTGCAATTCGCGCTTCTAATTTTTGAAATTCAGAACGTTTTACAAAGCCGCGTTTGGTGACAGCCTTTTCAACTTCATCTTCAATTCGCACTCTGAGCGCTTCGCCGCCCTCTTGCAACCAAGTATTTACCTGGCTTGCTATTTCAACAGGGTCAGCATCCTTTAAACGCTTTAAGTTATCGCGTAGATCTTTAATGGCCACGCGATAACTTTACCGCTTGAGCCGCTCAAAGAAATTGCTCATAAGCGCTTGATTTCAGTTGTGACTACTTGCCAGCGACTTGCAAGACCCGCTTGGCTCTTCCAAAACCGGCGGCGGATGGAACCAGCGATTTCCACCCATTCTCCATCTTTTAACGTCAATGCGCTTCTTCGAGTTTTTGCGCTCCAGCTCTCTAAATCAATGGTGTCAACGCCCCCTTCAGGTCGCGTGATTGCAATTCGAAACTGAACTACTAGATCGCCACTGGGTAGTTCACGTTCTGTTGCAGTCGTAGTAACCCAACCTCGAAGCGCTACATCATTTAGGGAGTAATCAATCTCTTCTGCTGCGGCTTCGCTTACTGGTTCTTTTAAGGGTTGTTTTAAAGATTCTCGTGCCATTTTTCTGCCTCCGATTTTTCAATTGAATTGATGGAGGAATACTGCAATGAGCTTAAGACAAGAATTTAAAGTTATTCACAACGTGCTGCGGCATCAGTGCTCTCATCTACATCTAGCTGAGCACATTTTTTAAACCATTTTCGAGCTTCATCTTTACGTCCTGCCGCTTCCAAAGCATCTGCATATGCATAACGCAAACGGATAGCCCAAGAGTCATTCTCGGTATTTAAATCATTGGTCTGCAAGGTAACAATCGCAGCTTCAATCTCACCTAGATCACGGCGAGCACCGGCTGCCACAATTCGAAGTTCTATTGCTTGTTCCTTGGCTAACTTTTTTGCTTCAGGTGCGCCTGCTAATTCCAACGCTTTTCGTGGACGACCTAAACCACGTTCGCAATCTGCAAGCACTGGCCAAATAGATACATCTCCATTAATTCGAAACGCCGCTTTTAAATCTTTAATCGCAATTTCATATTTGCCAATTCGGTAAGCAGCATATCCAGCAGTTTCACGAACCACTGCTACTCGCCCTGCATGACGAACCGCCGCTTGGGCATGTTCGTGTGCTAATTCTGGTTCGCTATCTGCATAAGCATTTACGCACGATAAATGTTGCGCCACAATTTTTGCGTTGTCAGCGCTCAAAGTTAATAAATCTCCGCGAGTTACCTTGTCTAACTCTTCGCCGGTAATTCCCTCCGGAATAATTGGGTCTTTGGAAAAATCTCTATTAACCGGACGATGATCATCTTTGCGACGATTCTTTAATGAGCGATCGCCAAAACGCTCATTTTTAGGCTTAAAAGCGCTGTTATTTCGCGTCCCTGAACGTTGGCTATCTTCGCGCGGACGACGTGGTTTAAATTCACCATCGCGTGATGGACGAGATGGACGAGATGAACGATCGCCATCTCTGCTAGAACGCTTTGGACGATCAGAACGTCCAGAACTATTTCTATTCTCCATTTTGCAATCCTTTTTAAACTAATCTCTTCACGCTATTAACTTTTAAATTTA
>CAXBPX010000088.1:0-4376 GCA_963977625.1 uncultured bacterium | reverse complement strand
AACGAAATATTGGTTTGGTATCAGTAATAGAAGGTGCCTGGCGTAGTGAAATTGCTGCAAAACTAAAATCGCTCGGATATAGAAATGTTGACCAAGCCTTTAATAACTTAAAGGTACCGACCGGATTTGACGCTACAGAAGGTATTTATTTCCCGGCACAGTATTCATTTGCAAAAGAGAGTTCGATCAATGAAGCGTTGCAATCCATGGTTGATAGATTCGCGAAAGTGGCAAAAGAGGTAGGACTCACCAATGAGAAAGAGTTAATAATCGCTTCGCTAATACAGGCAGAAGGAGATCCAGCTGATTTCGCCAAGATTTCTCGAGTTATTTACAACAGATTAAAGATCGGAATGCCATTACAACTAGATACCACCGTGCAATATGTATTAAAGAAGCGGGGTTCGGTCTTCTTATCCACAAAATCAACTCTTATAAATTCTCCATACAACACCTATAAAAGATATGGATTACCGCCTGCGCCAATTGGAAATCCAGGCGCTGCTGCCATGAAAGCCGCGCTAAATCCGGATAAGGGAGATTGGCTCTATTTCATCACAGTTAAGCCTGGTGATACTAGGTTTACCAAGTCGCATGATGAGTTCTTGATTTGGAAGAATGAGTACCTGAAGAATTTACAAGCAGGAGCTTTCAAATGAGAAAACGTGCCGCAGTTTTGGGTTCGCCGATTTCGCATTCATTATCACCTGCACTTCATAATGCCGCTTACTTAAGTTTAGGTATAGAAGGTAAATATGATGCCGTTGAAGTTAAAAGTGGTGAATTACCAACTTTTATGGATCAAGTTCGAAAAGCCGAAGTTAATTGGATCGGATTCTCATTAACCATGCCACTAAAAGAAGAAACTCTTTCGGTTGCTGACAAGATAGATCCGTTAGCAAAACAGATTAATTCAGCTAATACTTTGGTGCCAACCCCTGACGGATGGTTTGCCACTTCAACAGATGTCGCTGGTTTTATCTGGGCGCTAGCGCAACATCAAGTCCAAAATTTTAAGACAGTACAAATACTTGGCGCTGGCGCAACAGCAAGAGCTGCCGCAGCCGCAATAGATGCACCAGGCCGAAGCATCCAAGTAATTAGCCGAAATTCTCAAAGGGAAGCCGCACTTCGTAACTGTGTGCTGGATGCGGATTTAAGTTTTCGAAATTGGGAGAACCTGGTTTTAGATGCAGATTTAGTTATAAATACCTCACCAAAGGGAGTTGCCGATTTATTGCAACCAGGTAACGGTGTCTTCTTTGAATCACTTTATGATCCTTGGCCTACTGTTTTGGCAGGCAAATGGAAAGGTTTAGTGATTGATGGTTTAGATTTATTAGTTCATCAAGCCATAGATCAAATACATTTAATGACCGGTTTTGTGATCGATCGTAAACTCATGTATCAAGTTCTCCGAACCGCTGGAGAGGCGCAAATTAAAGATCGTTTATGAAATGGTTGTTGATCATTGCGCTAGTAATTGCTAGCTATTTTGATCTAAAGTTTCGAAAAATTCCAAATTGGTTGACCTATTCAGCAATCGCGCTCTCACTGCCATGGTTCTCCAAATTTCATCTTGTTGCGATACTAATTGGATTGGTAGTCGCACTAACCTTTGGAAAATATATTGGCGCTGGTGATATTAAATTGGCGGTGGCAATCGCAATCTGGTCCCACATCACAAATTCAAGTCAATATTGGATTTACGTTTCGCTCATACTCGGCGGGTTAGCGGGGTTAATTTACCGGCGTAAATCAATCATTTTTGCGCCTTTCATGGCGGTCGGAGTCATATTGGCTAATTTGGCGCGAAGTATTGGATTCATCTGAAATAATTGGCCAATGCGCTGGTTAACTGCAGGTGAATCACATGGGCCGCTTTTGACTGCCATTATTGAAGGTTTGCCGGCACATATAAAAATCACCACTGCGGATATCGACAAGGAATTGTCTAGACGTCGATTGGGTTTTGGTCGTGGCGCGCGGCAGAATTTTGAAGCCGACAAAGTAACTATTACCGGTGGAATTAGATTGGGAGAATCCCAAGGCGGGCCTATTTCAATTCAAGTAGGTAACAGCGAATGGCCTAAGTGGGAAAAAGTAATGTCGGCAGATCCCGTTCCTGAGGATGAGATTTCAAAATTAGCCAGAAATGCACCGCTTACTAGACCCCGTCCGGGCCACGCAGATTTAGTTGGGATGCAGAAGTATGGTTTTAATGACGCTCGGGCAGTTTTAGAAAGAGCATCCGCAAGAGAGACTGCCGCCAGAGTTGCATTAGGTGCGGTGGCTAAAGCGTTTCTAAAGCAATCGGTCAATATCGAAATGTTAAGTCATGTAGTTTCAATTGGCACCGCTAAAGTTTCCGAAGATAAACCATTACCTAATTTCACAGATTTAAATCGGATTGATGAAGATTCAGTTAGATGTGCAGATCCAGTAGCAGCTGCGGAAATGGTGAAAGAGATTGAAGCAGCGCATAAAGATGGTGACACTCTAGGTGGCGTGGTAGAAGTAATTGCTTATAACGTTCCAGTAGGTCTAGGTTCACATGTGCATTGGGATAGAAGATTAGATTCTCGATTAGCAGGTGCGCTTATGGGCATTCAAGCTATTAAAGGTGTCGAATTAGGAGATGGATTTACCACCGCTACACGCCGCGGAAGTGTTGCACACGATGAAATCGAACTTGTTGATGGAACCATTGCTCGTCGTTCAAAACGTGCCGGTGGTACCGAAGGTGGCATAAGCAATGGAGATTTACTTCGCGTGCGCGCGGCAATGAAGCCAATCTCCACGGTGCCAAAAGCCCTGGACACCATAGATGTGGCAACCGGAGAAGCTGCTAAAGCAATTAATCAACGTTCAGATGTCTGTGCGGTACCAGCAGCCGGAGTAGTGGCTGAAGCGATGGTGGCTTTAGTTTTAGCGCAAGCGGTATTAGAGAAATTTGGTGGAGATTCGGTTTTAGAAACAAAACGCAATTTTGAAAACTACATCAAGAATCTTCCCTTTAAATAATGGCTCCGAAATTGGTTCTAATTGGTCCGATGGGTGCGGGTAAAACCACGATTGGCAATCAACTCGCCAAAGAATTGAATTTACCTTTTGCGGATACTGATGCGTTAATTGAATCCGATCAAGGCAAATCAGTCTCTGAAATCTTCATCGAAGATGGCGAGCCTCATTTTCGTTTGGTAGAAGAGAGCGTCGTTATTGATGCGCTTTTATCGGAAGCTGGTGTTTTATCACTAGGTGGCGGCGCAGTCATGAATGAGGAAGTAGCAAAAAATCTAAAAAATTCACCAGCTAAGAAAGTATTTTTAGACATCTCTCTCGCTGCGGTATCGCCCAGAGTGGGGTTTGATAATGCCAGACCATTATTAATGGTTAACCCTAGGCAAAAATGGTCTGAGCTTATGAATTTGCGCAGGCCAACATATGAATCGCTAGCCGATGTCATAATCGATGTAAGTGATAAATCCATTGCGGAAGTAACCAACGAAATCATTGGTGTGCTTTGAAAACTATTACCGTAAATGCAGAACGTGATTACCGAGTAGAAATCGGCGTCAATTGGGAAGCTTCGCTTAAAGACTGGGTAAAAGATCGCAATAAAGTGGTGCTGATAAAAAGCGAAAATCTGGCAATCCAAACTGATTATCCGACTATCAATATCCCAGATGGTGAAGCCGGGAAATCACCAGAGGTATTGGTGAAAGTTTGGCAAAGCCTCGGTGAATTAGAAATCAATCGACAAGATTTGATAATTGGAATAGGTGGCGGCACAGTTACTGACTTTGCCGGCTTTGTCGCAGCAACTTGGCTGCGCGGAGTTGATTGGGTAGCTATTCCAACTACCTTGGCTGGAATGGTTGATGCAGCAGTTGGTGGGAAAACTGGCATAAATTCCAAGCACGGGAAGAATCTGATTGGTGCTTTTCACTCACCTTGCGCGGTGCTAATTGATTTGAATTGGATCAAAAGCTTGACCGAACGCGATGTAGCGGCAGGTATGGCAGAAGTTGTTAAATGTGGATTTATTTCGGATCTTAAGATTTTAGATTTATTTGAAAATAATTCTTTACAAGATATTTGTAGCAATCAAGAGTTGCAACTCCAACTCATTCATAGAGCAGTTGCCGTCAAGGCACAAGTTGTTAATCAAGATTTCAAAGAGAGTTTTTTAAGAGAAATTTTGAATTATGGACATACTCTGGGTCACGCCATCGAAAGGCATTCAAATTATCAATTGCGACACGGTGAAGCTATAGCCATTGGAATGTGTTTTGCAGCAGAATTATCAACTCTAGTAAATGGACTTAATGCAAAAATCGTGGAGCAACACTACCGAATTCTAGGCGGGTTGGGAC
>CAXBPX010000087.1:0-4397 GCA_963977625.1 uncultured bacterium | reverse complement strand
GTGTTAAGCCGCCAACTGCTTCATAATCCATATCTTTAGTTAATTCCAGCATCACTTCGCCAATTAATGGGGCGGCTACATGATCAAGCGTTACGCGACGTAAATCAACATAGTAATCCGCTTCTTTGCCACTAGAAAGAATTACTTTTCCGTGAACTACGGCCTTGTTGATGATTTCTTCGCGTAATTGCGCTTTTGCAGACATGCGTTGAAGCCTACTCTTCCTCGTTTTTATAAACGATGACATTGTTATCGCGTCGGATTAATTCATCAACTTCAATTCTTAGTTTTGCCACTTCGATTGAAAGGTTAGCCATTGCGCTCTCTAATTCAATGATGCGCTTAATGCCAACATGATTGATGCCTTCTTCCACCAATTTAGTCACATTACGAAGTAGCGCGATATCGCGCAAAGAGTATCTGCGGTTACGGCCTGAAGTACGGCCAGGTGAAACTAAACCTAAACGATCATATTGACGAAGTGTTTGGGGATGTAGCCCAGAAAGTTCTGCCGCTACGCTAATTACATAAACTGCTGCTTCTTCATCCAGCTCGCTAATTCTTTTTTCGATTTCGTTTTTATTTTCGCTCATTTCTGAGCCTGCTCTCTAAACTCGGCGCGCACATCTTCATTTTCAGTAGCTGCTGCAAAAGCTTTGATTGCTTCTTCAACTTTTCCTTCAGCGCGACGCGGAACTTGTACCTCAACAGTTACTAATAAATCTCCGGTGTGATGACCTTTGGTGACACCTTTTCCTTTAACACGAAGCGTGCGACCGGTTGGAGTTCCTGGCGCGATGCGCACTGTTACTTCTTGTCCTTCTAAAGTGGGAATCTTTACATCTGCGCCAAGTGCGGCTTCGGCAAAAGTTATTGGAAGCGTTAAAGTTAAATTTTCGCCTTTGCGGCCAAAGATTTGGTGCGCTTTTACATGTAAATAAATGAATAAATCACCAGGCCCTGCTTCACCGGGTGCACCTTTACCTTTTACTCTGATTTTTGCACCATCTTGGACACCGGCTGGAACGCGCGCGGTAATTTGTTGTGCGCGACCTTCTACATTTAATCGCAGATCTAAAGTGGTGCCGTAAATTGATTCGCGAAATGTAATCGTGGATTCGGTCTGTAAATCTTGTCCTTTACGCGGACCGCGTCGACCACCAAATAAATTTGCAAAAATATCTTGCGGATTGCCGCCACCAAATAAATCGGAGAAATCGCCTTGGTGCTGTCCGCCGCCAAATCCGCCTCTTGGAATTCCACCGCGTTCGAATAACGAACGAGCTTCGTCATATTCTGCGCGCTTCTTAGCATCAGACAAGATGTCATACGCTTCGGAAACTTCTTTGAATTGTTCTTCCTTTTTGGTATCGCCTTTATTTTGATCTGGATGCAAATCACGCGCTAATTGGCGATACTTCTTTTTGATTTCATCTGCGCTGGCAGTTTTAGATACGCCAAGGACTTTATAAAAGTCTTTTTCGTATAAATCTTTAGCTGCCATTTGAATTTACTCTGGATCAGTAACCGATACTCGGGCTGGACGCAATACGCGCTCTTTGAATTTATATCCTGGTTGCAGAATCTTTGATGCGGTAGCCACTTTTACTTCCGCAGAAGTTTCATGCATTAGCGCTTCATGAATCTGTGGATCAAATTCATCTCCGTCAGTGCCATATTTTTCTAAACCAAGTTTGGTGGTGGTGGCAATTAATTGATCAGCCACCGATTTAAAACCACCGGTTAATTCGCCATGCTGGGCTGCGCGATCGATGTCATCTAAAGTAGAAAGTAGTTCAGATAGCACTGCCGCTACTGCAATTTCAGATGCCACTGCGCGGTCGCGTTCGACGCGCTTGCGATAATTAGCGTATTCGGCTTGTAATCGTTGTAAATCAGCGGTTAAAGAAGCAGTGAGGTCGAGTGTTTGCTCGACCTCATCCGCTACAACTTCAACTGATTCATCAACGGTTTCGTTGACGTTTTCAGTCATTACTCTTCAACGACCTCTGCATCTTGGATGCCTTCGTCGTTTGCGCCTTGGCCACCTTGTGGTGCACTTGCGGCATTAGCTGCATAAAGCGCTGCGCCAAGTGCTTGTGAAAGTTCTGCAACTTTATTGGTTGCAGTTTTAATACCTTCATAATCTGCACCTTCAAGCAGTTTCTTTAAATCTGCAGTTGCAGTTTCAGTCTCTGCTAATTTTTCTGCGCCTTCACCAGAGGCAAGTTTTTCACGATTTTCGTTAATAAACTTTTCAGTTTGATAAACAAGTGAATCACCATTGTTGCGAATTTCTGCTTCTTCACGACGCTTCTTATCTTCTTCAGCGTGTGATTCGGCATCCTTCATCATGCGTTCGATATCGTCCTTAGAAAGTGCAGAGCCACCTGTGATGGTCATGCTCTGTTCTTTACCGGTACCAAGATCTTTTGCTGATACGTGCACAATTCCGTTGGCATCAATATCGAAAGTAACTTCGATCTGTGGCACGCCACGTGGTGCAGGTGGTAGTCCAGTTAATTCGAACATACCAAGGCGCTTGTTGTAAGCAGCCATTTCACGTTCACCTTGGAAAACTTGAATCTGTACCGCTGGCTGATTGTCATCAGCAGTAGTAAAGACTTCACTTCTCTTAGTAGGAATGGTGGTGTTACGTTCGATTAACTTAGTCATAACGCCGCCCTTGGTTTCGATACCAAGTGAAAGTGGTGTTACATCTAGTAGTAGCACATCTTTAACTTCGCCCTTTAAGACACCTGCTTGAAGTGAAGCACCAACTGCCACTACTTCATCCGGATTTACGCCTTTATTTGGCTCTTTTCCGCCGGTCATTTCCTTAACTAGATCAACCACCGCTGGCATACGGGTTGAACCACCAACAAGTAGCACGTGATCAATCTTGGAAATTGGAATACCTGCATCTTTTAGCACTGCTTCAACTGGCTTCTTGCAACGTGCAAGTAGATCAGCTGATAGTTGCTGGAATTGTGCGCGAGAAATGGTTTCATCTAAGAACATTGGGTTCTTATCTGCATCCACTGTGATGTATGGCAGATTTACGGTTGCTTGCATTGATGATGAAAGTTCGATCTTCGCTTTTTCAGCTGCTTCGCGAATACGCTGCATCGCCATTTTGTCTTTAGTTAAATCAATGCCATTTGTAGCACGGAAAGTATTTACTAAGTGATCTACAAGTGCTTGATCCCAATCATCTCCACCTAAGTGGTTATCACCATTGGTTGCTTTAACTTCTACAACGCCGTCACCAATTTCAAGTAGAGATACGTCGAAAGTTCCGCCACCTAAGTCGAAAACTAAAATGGTCTGTTCTTTATCGCCTTTATCTAAACCATATGCGAGCGCTGCTGCAGTTGGTTCGTTGATAATACGCAAAACATTTAAGCCCGCAATTTCGCCAGCTTCTTTAGTTGCTTGACGCTGTGCGTCATTGAAATATGCAGGAACCGTGATAACTGCATCAGTAACAGTTTCGCCCAAATAACTTTCGGCATCACGCTTTAATTTTTGTAATACACGTGCAGAGATTTCTTGCGAGGTGTACTTCTTATTATCAATATCAATATTCCAGTTAGTGCCGATATGGCGCTTAACGGAACGGATGGTGCGATCTACGTTGGTGACAGATTGGCGCTTTGCCACTTCACCTACGAGTACTTCGCCATTCTTCGCGAAAGCGACGATTGACGGGGTCGTACGTGCGCCTTCGGCGTTGGCGATGACGGTCGGTTCGCCGCCTTCTAAAACCGAGACGCAACTATTGGTTGTACCTAGGTCGATTCCAACTGCTCTAGCCATTTAATGCTCCTTATGCTCTTTTGAGACCTGAGCCGAGCCTACTTAAAAAGTTGAGCCGGCGCGACTCAAGGTTTATCTAATCTAAGGAACAGGGGGCATGCCGGACTTATTCCCGACCCTCAAAACTTTAGGTTGAACCCCGCACCGAGCACTTAGCTCAAGCGCCTAGGACATTCCCCAATTCCTTAGCAAGGGAGCCTGCTTGGCCCAGCAACAAAATCGCGCCTGCGGACGCCTTATTTTCAAGCAGATAGCGCAGCACCTTTTCGCGCTGGCCTTCGTCACAAAGACAGATCTTCTCAATTTTGATGCCCTCAGCTATCGCCTTTTCGACGAGCGCGGCGCTCTCAGGGTTATCGCAAAGGGCCAAACGGCGACGCTGCTTATGGGTGCCGGCTTTATAGCCCAGCTTCTGAATCGCATCGTTTACCCGCTCCACCGTGTCAGGTGAAACTACTTCGGGGCGATTTAGGACATTTGAAACAGTACCAATTGAAACTTTTGCCAATTTAGCGATTTCGCGCACACCATTTTTCATATCTTAATCAAATAGCAAAAGGACTTTATTTTCAATTCCT
>CAXBPX010000086.1:0-4490 GCA_963977625.1 uncultured bacterium | reverse complement strand
ATTCTCTTTAGTTTCGGGCTAAGTGGTGCTTTTGTAAATCTAACTTTGCTTTGTTTAGTTTTTATATCTTTAATGAAAAAAGTTAAAAGCGCACTTAACAATGCGGGAATTAAAGCCCATTTTGCCACTGCCCGCACATCGTTATTCAATAGCGCTAAAAGTACTAACGCTAATAATGGACCAATTACCGCACCTAAATTATCTCCAGCCCTGTGAAAACCAAAAGCTTTTCCCAAATCTTTATCTTCAACACCGTCATGAATAAGTGCATCGCGTGGCGCACCGCGCATTCCTTTACCGATTCGATCAATTACTCGTCCTGCAAATATCCCTGACCAACTTAAGGAAAGCACGGTAAATACTTTTCCAATTCCAGTTAAGGAGTAGCCTCCGACAACGAATGGTTTTCGACCAAAGCGATCGCTAAATTTGCCAGCATAAAGTTTGGTAAAACCAGCTGCGAATTCGGCAGCACCTTCAATCACACCTAACGCAAGCGGTGCCGCGCCAACTGCACCTGCGACCAGAATAGGCAAAAGTGGATAGATCAATTCACTGGCGGCATCTTGAGCTAAAGAAATTAAAGTAATGATGATTAGATTTCTTGATAGCCAAGTGCGCACTTGCACACATTACAATTACTAATTGTGTTGCAGTATCTAAAAGGTAATCCTGAAGTGACTATTTCTATGGTCTGCATGGGCAATATTTGTAGATCTCCAATGGCCGCAGCAGTTTTATATAACCGGCGTAATGAAATCCAAGCTCCCAAAATCATCGTGGATAGTTCCGGAACTGGCGCTTGGCATGTTGGCGAGGGTCCAAATCCGCTCTCAAAGCAGACTTGGGAGAAACATGGGCTGAAATATGATCACACGGCTAAGAAATTTTCTAAAAATGATTTTTATTCATCAGACTTAATTTTAGTTATGGATTCTATGAATCTTGCTAATGTGATGGCGCTTGCAAATGAAGATGTTAAACATAAAGTTTTCTATCTGCGCCAATTTGATCTCGCACTTCGAAATGCAAAAGAAAGTGATTTAGAAGTTCCAGATCCATATTCATTACCGATTGGTCACTTTGAGGCTGTTTACGAAATGATTGATTCTGCGATAACTGGCTTACTTCACGAATTATCTAGGTAAGTGTTGCAAAGCCCAGTGATACATAGCAATGGCACCCGCCGCAGATGCGTTCATGGATCTAGTCGAACCATATTGCGCAATTTCATATAAAACTTCGCATGCCGCAATACCCTCGTCAGACATCCCAGCACCTTCTTGTCCGAAAAGTAGCACGCAATTTTCAGGAAGTTTTGCACCTTCAAGTTTTTTTGAATTTTCTACATTATCAATGCCAATAATCGGTAAATTTTGCGCTTTGCACCATGCTGCAAAATCCGCAACCGTTGGATGATGGTGAACTGATAAGTATCTGTCAGTAACCATGGCTCCGCGACGATTCCAATCTCTTTTGCCAACAATATGTACGCCACTTACATTAAATGCATTAGCAGTTCTTACAATTGATCCAATATTTAAATCGTGTTGCCAATTTTCAATGGCAATCTGTAAACCATGTCGCTTGGTATTTAAATCATCGACTATTGCAGAAACTTTCCAGTATCGATAATGATCTAAAACATTTCGGCGATCGCCATTTTCCAAGAGCTCTTGGTCATATTGCTCACCGACCGGCCAAGGTGCTGGGTGCGGACCAACTCCAACGACCGGATAGAACTCTCCGGGACCGATTTCCGCAGGCGTATTAGGCATAATGAGCACTCTAACTTCAAAGCAGGAGGCTTCACAAATGGAAATGGCAAAAATAATCTTTTTGTTAGTGCACGTAGCCAGTGTGCTTGGCATGTTGGTACTTCTGTTGATGCAGACCTCTAAAGCTGAGAAGGTATTGCCAAAAGGATTTATGCATGCCGCACTGACTGCACTTGTTGCCGGCTTTGCATTAATCGGAATTGATTCTGCGCTAAATGACGAAATTAGTCACTTGAAAGTTGGAGTTAAATTTTTGGTCTTGATGGTGATTATGATTTTAGGATACCAAAATCAAAGTAAGCCAAAACTTTCCAATTTGATTTGGGGCACCATGCTTGGCTTAACTGTGTTTAACGTATTTATTGCAGTATCTCTTTAATGCGTTTTAAAAAGCCAGTAATTTTACTAATAGTTGCACTGTTAGTAATTCCAGTATCAGATTCTGCTGCATATTTAAAAATGGAACAGATTCCGACTGTTTTTACTGAATTAACTAAGGATAAAACCTTAGGTAATCCCTCAATGATGCTTTTAGATGTAAATAGCGGGGAGACAATTTTTAGTCGCGATGCAAATAGTTTTAGAAAACCGGCTTCAGTATTAAAGCTTCTAAGTGCTTTTGCAGCTTTAGAATTTTTACCAGCAGATAGAACTTTTAAAACTCACATCTATAAAACTGATTTAAGTAATACTTTTCAAATAGTGGGTGATTTTGATCCATCAATTACTCCTAGCTTAAAACTTGCCAAGAATTTAAAGTTTGTTTGGAGCGATAATTTAGTAAATCAAATTCGCAAAGTTGCTAAGAGTCGTACTTTGAAAATTAGGTATTACGGCTTAACTTTCCGAACCAAAACAAATATGAGCAATTATTTCCGGCAAGTCGGTTATCGAATCACTTGGGTTCCGATTTCTGAGCGCGAATCTACTTTCCATGTTACAGATCAGATTTACAGCGCGACTTCACCTAATTTAGCTGAAATACTTCATTACACTTTGCTATTTAGCGATAACTGGGTGGCAGATTATTTAGCAAAGTCGGCTGCCGCTAGTGCGGGCTATGGCTACAGCAATCTGGGTATTTCAATGGTTTTTAATGATGTACTTGCTCGCTATGAAATTAATAGGGCAAAAGTGAATGCATTTGATGGAAGTGGGTTATCCCATGAAAATAGAATTTCAACCGAAACTTTGGCGCAAGTGCTATTAAAAATGATTAACAATCCTAAATTTGCACCCGCCATTAATGGATTACCAGTCGGAGGAATCTCCGGAACATTGCAACGGCGTTTTATTAATAGCGCTCCACAAGCAGTTGGGCTAGTACATGCTAAAACCGGTTCGATAAGTGGCGTAGTTAGTTTGGCTGGCTATATTGAATCTGGGCCACATAAATATGTATTTGCGATAATTGCAGATCGCATTGGTAGAAATTATTATGCAGAATCTGCCGCTCGGGCAAAGATTGATAAATTGCTTGGCAAAATTGCTTATCCGTTGGAAATAGCAACAGCGCCGGAAATTACTCCGACGCCGTCACCTGAAACAATAACTTCTTAATACCTTTTGTAACTTTTAGTCGTCGTCACCACCGAATTCATGTTCGCCACCTTCATGGCCTTCACCATGTGGACGTTCACGACCTTCATGGCCCTCGCGACCTTCATCATCACCGCGACCAGTTGGTTTTGGTACCCCAACTCCGGTTCCAGAATTAGTAGTCGCTGGATTTACGACTCCGACGTTGCTGCTTGATTTAGCGTTAGTTGAAATATTTTTAGTATTTGAAGTTGCATTTGAAGTTGAAGCTTTTTGAACTACTGCAGTTGAATTAGTTGAATTAGTTGAACTTGTTGAATTAGCTACTGTTGCAGTTGGAATAGTAGTATCCATTTTTGGTGCATCATCACCATCATCACCTTCGGCAAAGACCATTGCGCCACCAACTAGTAATAGCGGTGCGGTTAACAAAGCAATCTTTACAATGCGCTTTTTTGATTTCAATTTCGGTTCAGTTGGCTTTGGATCTTCCGACGCCATCTCAAACCACTCTGGTTTTTCGCTCATATGCAGAAAATAGGCGTTATTTCTGAGAATTGGTTGGGAAGGACGGTCATGTTTGCTTAGTAATCTTGCTCGGTGCGAGCCTACATAGAGTTAATGAAGCTGCGAGTGGTCGAACTTTTGATCATAACTACCGTACCTGCTTTATTTCTGGCTTCCAATGGTTGGCCACCTTTAATGCCGACCATTGCTTCTTTGGTCGGAGGCACTTTAGCTGCAGGTGCTGCAAATGCATTTAACATGGTGATTGAAGCAGAGACCGATAAATTAATGTCTCGCACTAAACATCGACCAATTGCATCTGGCGTATTAACCAAGCAACAAGCAACCAAATTTGCTTCGATAATTATGATTTTAAGTTTAGTAATTTTCTGGGTATTTACGACGCCACTTGCTACGTTATTAACTTCGCTGGCAATCTTTTTTTATGTTGCAATTTATACAGTAGCTTTAAAACCAAACACTAATCAGAATATTGTTTGGGGTGGCATTGCTGGTTGTCTGCCAGTTTTAATTGGTTGGGCTGCAGTTACTAATTCGCTTTCTTGGACCGCGTTCTGGTTCTTCATGGTGGTATTTTTTTGGACCCCACCACATTTTTGGGCGATTGCAATCAAATATCGCGATGATTACGAAGCAGCAAAAATT
>CAXBPX010000085.1:0-4544 GCA_963977625.1 uncultured bacterium | reverse complement strand
CGCAAACGACTAAATGCATATGCGGCACACGCTGAAATAAATACGGAAAGAATTGCGGTACTGCCCGCAATAATCACGGTATTCATCATCCATTTAGCGAATGGATAACTTGGATCATTAAAGAGATCAATGTAATTCTGATAGTGGAATTGCTGAAAGAGCGCCGCATTTTCAATACCACCGAAGTCAGTCAGGGAAGTAGAGATGATGTAAAGGATTGGGAAGATTGCGTAAATAATCATCATCCAAGCAATGATGTGTTTCCAACCAACTTCTTTCGCCCATTGGCTAAAACTCTTTCGATTGGTGCGAACTGTAAGAGTTGAACCATCTGCAGAAACAGCAGAGACAGCAGGTTTGCGACCAAATAACGATTTATTGCTCATCGTGTTGCCTCCTCTAGTGACTGAGTTCGTTTAAATGAGAAGAATGAAATTCCACCAATAATGAAGAAGATCAAAATTGAGAATGCAGAAGCTAGACCATAGTTAGCGCCAACACCGCCACCGAATGCGATGCGATAGACGAAAGTAATTAAAATGTCAGTGGCGCCAGTTGTTACGCGCAAGGTTGGATCCAGAATTGGACCACCGCCTGTTAACAGATAGATCACCGTGAAGTTATTGAAGTTATATGCAAATGATGCAATTAATAGCGGAGTTAAAGAAACTAAAAGCAATGGCAATTTAATTAATCGGAATGTCTGCCACGCAGATGCGCCATCGATGCTTGCAGATTCAGATAGATCTGCCGGAATAGCTTGAAGCGCACCAGTGGTAATTAAGAACATGTATGGAAAACCAAGCCATAAATTCATAATCAAAATCGCAGCGCGGGCCGGGCCTTGCTGTTCGAGCCACGGAATTTTGTTGCCTTCACCTAAATGCAAAATCGAATTATTAATAAAGCCGCGATCTGTGTTGTACATACCTTTCCATACATAAGCTGAAAGGAAAGCAGGGAATGCGTATGGCAAAATCAGAATCGAGCGATAAATTTTTAATCCGCGAATTCTTTGATCATTAAGAAGTAGCGCAAGAATTAAGCCCAGTACAAATGTTGAAAGAACCGTGAGAATTGCGAATTGGAAGGTCCAAAGCAGAACTCCGAGTAGCGGCCCGCGTAATTCTTTATCGGTGAATATTGTCTGGAAATTCTTCCAACCGATATTGGTACGCCAACCAATTTCATTTAATCGGTCACCTGAAGCTGGTTCTGTGAAAAAACCTTCTTGGTCATTTGCAATAAATTTTCGATTATCGCCAACTGTGGTGATGGTTTTGGTTGCGGCATCATAGGTATAGGAATATTTATTAACTGCGCCCACATAACCATCAGTTGTGGCTAAGAAACCATCTGTTGCAGGGTTTGGGCCAAGTGGAACTTTGAGCCCAACCACTTCCACCGCATTATTTGTAATTTGATCATCATTTAGTCGCTTGTAACCATTAATTGATTCTGGAAGACCATCGGGACCCATTACTAAACCATCAGCTGCAGTGACTTCGCGAAGTGGGTTAGCTTTGTAATCAGCGCCGCCCAAATAAACTTTCATGGAATTCATATCGGTAGCCAAAAATTGCATTGCGCCATCTGCGCCGCGCACAATTTTGATGTCGTATTCGGCTGCACCTTCAACAGGTTCTACGGCAGCCAGCATGGTGGCATTTAGCGCAGCTTCGTAATTTCCATTATGTAGCGATCCGTAATTCGTAAAAGAGATGTAACCACTGAAAATAACGGTGTAAATCTGAAAACAGATTAATAAAATAACGCCAGGCGCTAAATATTTTGCAGGCAAGCCACCTTTGCGAAGATAAATGTAATTAATAGTTAAAGTAACAAAGGCCAAAATGGCAGCAAAGGTGAATTGATTTTTACCAATTAGTGAGAAGAAAATGGTTCCGGCAAAGGCATCAATAATTCCTAAAATAATAATTTTTGCAATCTGACCACGAATACTTGGAACGCCGCCATCATATAAATGCTTTGCAGCTTTACGACGCGCTTTTATCTCTTTATCGCGCGCCTTAATGGCTTCCTTTGATTCCAGCGTTGCCACTCTTGCTCCTTGTTGAATCGGCTAACTTGCGAGGGTCGGGATCGGTTAAAACTACGGGGTTAATTTAGTGGGGATTTGCCATTTAATAAATAGCTTCTTATTCATAAATATACGCTTATGAAGTCATATAAATGATGATATTAATTGTTGGAGGATTACAGTAAAAATTTTAAAAAGAATGTGGGGCCCGATTATTCGAGCCCCACATTTACTGCTAGTTGGTAATTACTATCTTTATTGATTGATTTAATTTAATTAAGTCAATCAATTAATTCAATCAATCAATTAGAGATTAATGTAATTACTTGGTATCGATTGCAGCCTGTGCTGCAGCGATTGCCTTACGTAGGAAGTCACCAGGTGTTCCGGTGTACTTACCTGCAAGGATTGCTGCTTCTGCAGATCCAACCTTTGACCATACGGTGTCCATGAACACGTATGCAGGCATTGGATATGCATTTACGCCAGCCTTACCGAATGCAGCAAGGTTCTTATCTGTCATTGCAGAAAGTGCTTGCTGATTTACTGGAATGTTGTTACCTGCCTTGTTAAGTGCAAGCTGGAATTCAGCTGAACCTACATAGCGAAGTACCTTTCCAACTGAAACCGCATTTGGCTGACCTGCAACCTTTGATGACAGCCAGTATCCGTAAACACCTGAGAACTGGTGAACAGTCTTGCCACCAACTGAAGGAATGTTTGCGATACCTAGTTCTGAAGCCTTAAGTGGCTTTGCAGAGCAACCAGAGATTGTGTCTTGTGCATGGTTATACATCCATGGACCAGAGATGATGTATGCACCCTTTTGTAGAGTACATGCTGACTGATCCCAACCATCTGTTGGACGAATGATCTTCTTTGCATCGCCAGCTAAGAAGTTAGCGTATGCATCTGAACCTGCTTCGCCGTAACCAAGCTTGGTTGTCCAACCTGACTTATCACGTGTGAAAAGTGTTAGACCAAATGAAGATGCAACTGATGACCAGTGGTATGGATCGCCACTTGTTAGGTCGCGGGTAATTGCAAGACCATTTGTTGAGTTAACTAGATCAGAGAATGTCTTTCCTGCTGGATCTGTTGCATCGCGCTTATTCCAGATAAGTGCAATGTTTTCTGAATAAATTGGCATTCCGTAAAGCTTGCCACCAACAGTGAAACCTGACTTGGTTGCAGCTGAGAATGAAGTACCAAGACCACCAAGTGCTACTGGTGCAACTACACCAGCGCCAACAAGCTGACCTGTCCAGTCGTGAGCGCCAACCATTAGGTCTGGACCCTTACCGTCTGGAGTTGCCTTGATGAATTCATCACGAACGTTCTTCTTGTAAACAGTATTAATTGTGATGCCTTGCTTAGTTGCCCAAGCAGCGATGATTGGTGTCTGGTTATCAGACTTAGCATCAGCAGCACCTGACCAAATTGTCACTGTGCGTGCATCGCCAGCAGCAAATGAAGGAGCTGCCACGAATGCACCAGCTGTCATTGCGGCCGCAACAGCAACTGCTAGACCACGCGTACGTAGTTTCATTTATTACCTTTCGATTTTCCCGAGGGGCTTCGCGTGATAGATCGCGAAGATGGGGCAAATTCTAAAAGTGGTGGTTTTAGGGCTAGAACCAAAAATGCGCATACGCGCCCTTTGTTATCAAAAGGTTGTAAAGGTCCGCGCAGATCATGCGGGGGTTTAAGCGACAAATGGCCCTGGTATTCGTAGAGGTAGGTAGAAGCGGGCGAAGGGCGCCGCGACCAGTCAGCCCTAACTCAATCAGATATTAGATCTGATAAAAAATAATAAGAATAAAAGGGCTTTGCTGAGCGTTCTCTAAAGTAGCTAGATAGCGAACTAGAACAGGATTAACCAAAATAATCCGATCTCAGATGCTTCTCTTATCTGAGAGAATAGTGCGCTGGCAATCGCTGGAATCTCGAACTTAATAAGAAACAAAATTGAAAACTTAATTGAAAACTAAATAGCGCGGAAAGAATGCTTTCCATATCTCAGGTTTATTTTGGATGAATCCAAAAATAAATTTGGGGGTGAACGGTCTCGACTTTGGCTTGTTGAGGCAGGGGAAGCGGGCCGAGGAAGCATGGATGATCTCGTTAACCAATAACCATGCAAACAAAATAAACGGCAGTCAAGACACTGCTGATCTTGCCTTCGCTGCATAAGCGAACCCCAAGATCCGTTAGTCCAAGTTCGCTCTTGGCTTGGTAACTAGCGTCGACTAAAGAGCTCCTCCGTTAACAATGTTGCAGGTGTTAATGGGAATTTAACTGCAAATGAGTTTGTCGAAGACTTGTGTGTATGAGCTTCGGAACTGAGAAAACGTTAAACACACTACGCCCGTAGAAGCCCTGTTTTAGTACTAGAGGACCCGGGTTCAATTCCCGGCACCTCCACAAGTTTTATTTCTGGGAATCTCCGTCCCAGGCATATGAATCAATTACTTCTGTAATTTCAACAGAATAATTTTCATAG
>CAXBPX010000084.1:0-4572 GCA_963977625.1 uncultured bacterium | reverse complement strand
ATGTGATCAGGGTTTAACGCCATTACAGATACCACGATCTGTACTTCGTTACGAAGACCCTTTACGAATGATGGACGAAGCGGACGGTCAATCAGACGGCAAGTAAGAATTGCCTCTTCTGTTGGACGACCTTCGCGGCGGAAGAAAGATCCGGGAATCTTTCCAATTGAATACATACGTTCTTCGACATCCACTGTTAGTGGGAAGAAATCGAATTGATCTTTTGGTGATTTAGAAACTGTGGTTGCAGATAGCAACATGGTTTCATCATCTAAATAAACAGTCGCACAGCCAGCTGCTTGCTTAGCTAGTCGCCCAGTTTCAAAGCGAATCTCTCGCTTTCCGAATTTTCCGTTGTCGATTACTGCAACGGCATGCTTAACGTCTTGACCTTCCATAGGTCGCTCCATTTCTTTCAAGACCTACGGGCGACAGAAGAAATGTATCTACGATCGAAGTTCTCAAATAGGAATTAATTTTCCAATATTTGAAAACCACTACCGGAGACCATTTACTTGCAGCCCCCGTAGGTTTAATTTGTTATCGGCGGATGCCGAGTTTTTCAATAATTGCGCGGTAGCGATTGATGTCGGTCTTTGCAAGGTATTGCAAAACACGACGGCGCTGACCAACAAGAAGCAATAAACCACGACGGTTGTGGTGATCATGCTTATTTGTCTTTAGGTGCTCGGTTAGATCATCGATGCGCTTTGATAGAAGTGCAACTTGCGCTTCTGGGCTACCGGTATCTGTTGCGGATGAGCCATACTGCGCAACGATTGACTTCTTTACTTCTGGTGTTAGCGCCATTTGGCACTCCTTTTCATTTTTAACGAGTGGTTACGGTCTTGGACACGTAACGCGATTTCCTCGTTTTTCGCCTCTTTCGAGGGTTGAATTCTAATTTAAGGTCCGAATTAAACCTAATCGAGCCCAATTACCCGCTTTATTCAAGCTTTTCTGGCATAGGTATAAATGTGTGTTGCCTTAGCGATGGAATCTCGCTCTCCAATTTCCATAAGTGCCGCGCCATCATACTTTTGATCTGCTGGCAAAACTTTGTTTAAAACAAAGATGAAGAATCGGTACTCCTTTAATCCTGGTCCTTGTGAACATGGCGGTGAATAAGGTGTTATTGATCCTTCTGCAAAACTAGATGTGGTAGGTGCAATATTGAATTTGGTGATGTAATAGTGATTACCAACTTGAGTTTCGCCAGGTCTTGCCGGTCCTGGAATCGTGTCCATTATTAAGATTAAAGATTTTGCACTTGCTGGCACTGCATTCAAAGTAATTCCTGGAGATAACGCCTTGCCATCACAAGTGGTGTCAATATTTAGATTACTTCCCGTAGCGCTAGTGACCGTAAAATCAAAACTAGCAGTCACTGAATTCGCAACAGGTGCGCTTACTTTCTTTCTAAAGTAAACCGTATTATCAAGCTTTAAATCATTACCCCAGATAAATTTTGCTGCGGCATTCCAGGTAATCTGCAGATAGCCATCTTTAGGCCCAACTTGTGTAGCTGAAAAAACTTTCGAACTTGCCCATAATTTGTCACTAAAGGAAGCGCTGGCCCAATTGGTAGGAATCGTAAAATTCGAAAATTTACAATCAAGATCAGGTTGGTTTGATTTTTCACATTCGGGATTAAGAGGCGCAGTATTGGCAACCCTCATTTTCCATGTCTCATCGGAGACGGTTACCAATTTTCCGCTTACCGATTCTTTAATTTGAAAGATGATTCCACCATCACCAATTTGCTGATTGGGCTGCCCCAGATATTCCAAACCAGATTTTGATTGCACATAATCTTTGGCGATAAACCCGATGGTTAACGGGTAGGTCGCGGAAAACTTAATGACTTCGCTGTTAAATGATTTCTGGGTGGTTATGGAAACGCTATCTTCTGCCACCTTTTTGCCATTTACATAAAGTGCAAACCAATTATCCGCCCACACTTCGGCCGTAAATGAGATTGTTTTGGTAGTCGCAGCTTGAGCGCTGGGAACACCCATAGCTAACAAAATTGCCAAAAAGATTCGAATTACTTTCAATTCATAACTTTCGTGTAGCTATCCCCAATTGAGCCATCAAATTTAATAAAGTCTACGTATGCGGTTTTCGCATCGGTGCGAACCTTTAAGAAGCCAGATCCGCCAACGCCTTTGCCGGATAAGTATCCATATTGCTTCACATCTAATTTATCGCCTGGATGACTTGGTTGTGGCAAAGTCTGATAAATAATTCCATCTAATTCCTGTTTAACATAAAGATGGTCATGTCCTTTGAAAACAAAGCCCACTTTATTTTCAACAAGTAATTGATGAATTGGTTTACCCCAACCAGGACGATTTTGTTCGAAACCGTTGCTGCCATCATTGTTATTGCCTCCCCATTCATTGCGCATCGCAATTTCTACGCCACCACGAGAGGTGGCATTTCCAACTAACAAATGATGGATATAAATGAATTTGTGGGTGGCTTTGGAGCTAGTTAAAGTCGTAACTAACCAATCGTATTGAGTTTTGCCTAAAGTCCATTGCCACCCATCATCTTTAGGATTTGTGGTTGTGTATGTAAAAGGATCTAGAACCACATGCAATTGATCAGGTCCATCAAAAGCAAAATATGCTAATTCGCCAGTTTGTTCTGGAAAATATTCTTTTCGATAATTCTTAGTATTAAATTTGCTATATCCAAGTTCACCATCATGATTTCCCAGGCAAATCTTTAGCGGAACATTTCCTAACTTTTTGTAGAAACCAAGCATTAATTCAAAACGCGCTCGAATATTTGCTTCGCTCTTATTCTGCAATTTATCCACCATGAAGATATCGCCTAAGTCCAATAGAAAAGCTGGGCTGGCGGCCACAATTTGTTCTAGAGTCTTTGTGTATACCGTGGCATCTGAATTTTCATCCATATGCGGATCGGCTTGCACTGCAAATGTTGTGTTAGCGGAAACTTTACCGGTGGTAAAGGTTGCTTCGGGCTTAGCTAAATAAGTACCTGAAGTCTTCAACGAATAGCGAAGTCGATAATAAACCTTAGTTTCAGGTTTCAAATTGCTTAGAATGAGATAGTTATTGCTACCAGACTTTAAATTTGTGACTCCGGTCTTGTACATATATTTAGCCCGAGTAAATCCATATTCAATGTAAACATTTATTGATTGGTTGGTAGTAACTTGGATTCGAGCAGAATTGGCTCCCATTGGATTTTCTACTTTTGCAGAGATCATCAAAGAAGCTGCCGAAGCCTGTGATATTGGCAGCAAAGAGATCATTGAGGCCTTCAAGACATTGCGACGACTTAATACATAATTAAATAAATTACTCATTTACGGATATAACTTTCGTTTCTTTGGCTTCCATCAGGGTTGATGAAGCTGATTTCTACGGATGTTAGAGATGCGGTATATCTAATTTGATAATTTTCATTATTAAGCGAATAAGTTAAATTGAAACTATTTGTGCCAAGTTGTTCGCAATTAGTAATCGAAGCTCCCCTCAATGGTGTGCCTGCTGGTCTAAAGGCTTTAGTAGCCGCTTGCGGATCAACCTGACCATCAATTTCTTGAACCACACCTTTAAAGCCACCATTGATGTATGGATAAGTTTTAGTACCGTGATAGTGATAATTCTTCTTGCTATCAAAATGTCCGTTGAATTCATCTAACTTGGAAATTGCTTTACCATCAATTTCTGTATCACCATATATTGGATAGCCATCTAATGCATAAGCAATAGGAACTTTCTTTCCTATGATGCTTTGTAGATGCAAAGGAGCAATGTGGTAGTGATAATCATCGGCTCTTCCACAATGACCGCCCCAATCATCTAACTCTCCGGCTAGATATGCATCATCACCCCGATTATTTAACGCATTAAATATCGGTACACCATTCACAGCAATTGCAATGGCTCCTCTTAAAAAGTGATTTCTGGCTGACATTGGATTTTTTGCAATTATCGGCTTTATTGGAATAGACCATGCGTTCGTACCTGTATAAGGCTGCGGAGTTGGAATTTGTTGTTGCCAACTAACTATGCCTTTCATCATCGGATGACTTGGCATTCCAGAGCTTTCCACCAAATAATATTTGGCGTTCTTGGTAACTTTTACGCTTTTAGCAAAAGCGGTGAAACCAGCCAAAGTTGAAGTAGTTGCAGCCGCCGCGGATAGATTTAAATTGCCAAGGAAAGTTAGCCCAGTAGCAAGTGTCGCGCCGGTAAGCAAAGTTCGTCTATCAATTTCGGATAGATGTCGAACTTCATGTTCATGCATTAATTACCTCGAGGTTTAACGGAATAGGAATGCGCAATGGTCAGATTTTTACGAGAGGTATCTTGTGCTCTCGCTGCCAAGAAGTATTCAACTTTAGCTTCTGCTGCAGATACTGACACTCGAACGTGGCCTGAATTAGGGGCTTTAGTTCCGCTCTTATAGGCATCTGAATTAAACATCGAGAAAGTGTCATCAGCTGGGTTTGGCATCGCTTGATAAATCAATCCATCTCGCTCTTGCGTGACAAAGATATGATCGTGACCTTGAAAGAAAATTGAAACT
>CAXBPX010000083.1:0-4686 GCA_963977625.1 uncultured bacterium | reverse complement strand
AGCGAAAGGAAGAAGTCGATTATGTTCGTCTTCGTCCACATCCAGCTGAGTTCGAACTCTATTACGATATCTAAAAACTACTTCTCCTAATTGGACAACCCCGCTGAGAAATCGGCGGGGTTTTCCATTGTCAGACTTGTAGGCTGAAGCAATGAACAAGGCACCGTGGGCGGTTAGATCAGCATTTATTGCAAATGGTCTTGGCGTAGGAGCAATTTATGCTCGAATTCCAGATATCAAGGGCATTCACAATTTAAGTAATGCACAAGTGGGAACTGTCCTGCTGAGTGCTTCAGTTGGAGTGCTTGTTGCAATTACATTTATTGGCAAACTTTGCGCGAAACAAGGCTCCAAACCGGTGGTAATCGTTTCTTCTTATATTGGAGCATTCACTCTCTTCCCAGTTGCACTAGCTCCCAATTTTGCAAGCATTTGTGTGGCTTTTGTAGTGTGGGGTTCAGTCTTAGCCACGCAAGATATTGCCATGAATACCCATGCTTCAACTGTTGAACATCAAACTGGTAAGCGCTACATGAGTGGATTTCATGCTGTATTTAGTTTGGGAGCTCTATTAGGTGGATTTCTCGGAGGGATTGCATCTCAATTTGAAGTTTCTCTCTTAAGCCAAAGTATCGCAATTTCTATTCTTTATGTTTTACTCGCCACGGCGGTTATTAATTGGTGGTTACCCGCAACAGCCGATATTCATGAATTTAAAAAAGATGAGAAAACCAAAAAGCCTTCAATTTTTATTTTCATCGGATTACTTGGGCTTGCCTCAACAATCAATGAAGGTGCGGCTGGCGATTGGGGTGGCATCCTGGCCCGGGATACATTTAACGCTGCGCCATTCTTAGCAACTTTGCCTTATATATTCTTTAACACCGCAATGGTCATCGGCAGATTTAGTGGCGATTATTTAGCCACTAAATTCGGTGCGTTACGAATCTTATTTACTGCAGGTTTAATGTCTGGAATTGGCTTAGCTATTGGCTTAGCAATTGGAAATATTTACGGACAGATATTTGGATGGTTCGCAATTGGAGCTGGAATGTCTGTGGTAATTCCAATGGTGTTTAGTTTGGCTGCCGAAATTGCTCGTGATCGCGGAACTCTCGCACCTTCTCAAGCAGTAGCAATTGCCTCCGGAATTTCTTACTTTGGGTTCATGGCCGGGCCGCCAACAATGGGTTACATTTCAACAGTCATATCACTGCGCTGGGCGATGTTAATTCCAGCCGTTTTAGCAATCTTATTGGCGATCGGTTCTAGATTTATTAAGCACGCTTAAGTTTTACTGTTTGCCCAATAAATCCAATTAAAAGCGCAAAGATAATTCCCACATTTGCATAGGCCCACTGACCATCTTTGCCGCCAATCAAGTTCATGAAGTAACCCTGCCAATTTAACCAAGCGGCAAAAGTATTTGTGACAAATCCGTATCCAATGAATGTTGCAATCGCCATTATGAAAAGAGATGATTTATTTACACCACGATATTGACCTGAAGGGTTATAAAGTTCGGGTTCATCCAATTTCTTTCTAAAGAGCACATCTGCGGCAAAAATGGCAGACCAAGCAGCTAGCGGTACTCCAATGGTTATCAGGAAACCTTGAAACGGGGCCAAGAAATTATCGCTAATCCAAACAATATAAATAGCGCCGATTAACATAATAATTGCATCCAACATTGCCGCTTTATGTCGCTTAATTGGCGCACCTAGCGCTACCAATGTGAGGCCTGATGAATAAAGATCTAAAATCGCGCCACCAATCAATCCAAAAATTGCAATCAGTGCGAATAGAAACAGAAACCAAGTGGGCAAAATATTAGTTATGGCACCAACCGGATCCAATGACACTTTCTCATAAAGTTCTTGCGAACTTCCTGCTAACGCCGCCCCGTAGGTAACCATTACTACTGGCGCTAAGGAAGCTCCGAAGATGGTCCAACCAACTACCGCTTTACTATTTACAGTGCGGGGCAAATATCTTGAATAATCTGCCGCGCTATTAACCCAACCTAAACCGATACCCGTAATAGCAAAAATTACCGCTCCTATAAAACCAGCGATTGAACCACCATCAGTTGCACTAATTAACTGCCAATTAATCTCTTTTAAAGTTAAAGCCATGTATATAACTGTGGCAATTAAAGTAATGAGCGAAATCCATTTCTGCATTCGCATAATTACTTTGTAACCAAGCACTCCTCCGGCGATAGTTAAAGTTACGGAGAGTAAAAAGCCTAACAAAAGCGCGGTATTTCGCTCTAAAGAACCAATTCTTTCGAAGATGGTGCCGGTAGCTAGAGTTGCAATGGAAACCAGAACCGTTTCCCATCCCACAAATACTAAGTAAGAGAGAAAGCCTGGAATCAAATTCCCTTTAACTCCAAAGGTAGCTCTGCTAAGTATCATCGTAGGAACGCTATGTTTTTTACCGGCCAGGCTGCTAATTCCTACCAATAAAAAGGAAAGTACCGTGCCAATCAAAGCAGCCAAAGTTGCTTGCCAAAAATTAATCCCAAAACCTAAGAGAAAAGCTCCATACGAAATTGCCAATACCGAAACATTGGCTCCACACCACGGCCAGAACAAATCACTCGCCTTGCCATGTCGTTCCGCATCGGTAATTTGATTTACGCTGTTTAGCTCTAGTTCAAGACTAAAAAGTGGCATGCGGAAATTGTATTAGTCTAAAAAGAAATCTTTTAGTAAATCCTTTGTGCCTGGAACTACAGAGTAATGATCGAAATCGCTCACACCTTCCTCGCGAAGCACCTCTTCATCAACAAAGAAATTTCCCGTGGTGCTCTTGGCATCTCGATTTAGAATCACATATGCAGCATCCGCCATAATCTCTGGTTTACGGCAGAAATTGGTATCAATACCCGGAATCATGGCAAGTGCCGCAGTTTCAATTGCAGTCATTGGCCAAAGTGCATTTACCGCAATTCCTTCTCGCTTGAACTCACCGCTCATACCCAGCACACACATACTCATTCCGTATTTAGACATGGTGTATGCCACATGATTCTTAAACCACTTTTCTTTCATTGATAAAGGTGGCGATAAAGTCAAAATATGCGGATTATTTCCATTACGTAGGTGTGGGATTGCTGCTTGTGAAGCCAGAAAAGTGCCACGCACATTTACATCAAACATTAAATCAAATCGTTTGGCGGGAGTTGCTTCTGTTTTGGTTAAATTAATTGCGGAAGCGTTATTAATCAGAATATCTAATCCGCCAAATTTAGTGGCCGCTTCGTTGACGGACGCTGCCAATGCTTGCTCATCGCGGATATCGGTAACTAGCGGAAGCGCTTGTCCACCAGCTGCTTCAATTTCTTTGGCTGCAGTAAATATCGTGCCAGGTAATTTTGGATTTGGATCTGCAGTTTTTGCCGCAATTGCAATCTGTGCGCCATCTTTTGCGATGCGCTTGGCTATTTCCAATCCAATTCCACGAGAACCACCAGTAATAAAAACTCGTCTTCCGGCTAGTGACATTATTTTTCTCGCTTTCGATTTAGGAATTGCATAAATGCGTTTCGTGCTTCTTCGGATTGCAAAGCCAAAGAGAATATTTCAAATTCTGCGCGCATTACTGCAGCCACAGCATCATGAACATTGGCTTTCATAAGGGCTTTGGTATTGATGATGGCTTGCGGAGGTTGTTTGGCGATTTTTAACGCAATCTCATGCGCCTTTTGGTAAGGATCTGCTGAAATGTAATTAACTAAACCAATCTCTTCTGCATAATTCGCATCGAAGCTGTCTCCGGTCATGAAAAGTTCCGCCGCCCGGTGATGTCCAATCATTCGCGGCAACAGAAATGAAGATCCGGCTTCGGGGACTAAGCCTAAGGACGTGAAAGGTAATGAAAATTTTGCATTTTCTGCGGCTACCACAATATCTGCGTGCAACAGCATGGTTGTACCAACGCCCACCGCATTTCCCTTTACTGCAATTATTAGTGGTTTAGTGAAGTTATGAATGGCAGATAAAAAAGCGGCAACGGTTGAATCTTCTGATGTCGGTGGATGCTCTAAAAAATCTGTGATGTCATTTCCGGACGTGAAATGATCCCCTTCGGAGGTGATAATTACCGCTCGAATACCAAACTCTTGATCTGCCGTGTTCAGTTCATTTGCTAGTTGAGCGTACATAGCGCGAGTAATTGCATTCATCTTCTGAGCACGGTTGAAGGAGATGCTGAGCACTTGGCTCTCTAACATTGTAAGAATCTCGGCCACGAGAGGCATCCTAGAGGGCGAATTAGTGAAAGAATAGGACCGTCAAATCGTACGGAGAGCGAAAAAATGGCAACTGATATCACTATTCAATTTCGTGATCTAACTCCTTTTGAACGCCTAGTTTTGGAGTTAGTGTGTGAAGGAAAATCAAACGCCGCAATTGCGCGCGAAACAGCACACACCGAAAAAGTAGTTGAAAATACCGTAAGTCGCGCTGCTAAAGCATTCGGAATTAAATCTGATGGCGATACCAATGTTCGCGTTTTATTAGCACTTGCCTATCGCACTCATTATGGCGATAAAGCTTGGGAAAAATTGCATCTACCTTGCGAACATTTTGAAGTGGGCCCTGATGGCCAATCTATTTGCAATCGTCATCTCTAAGTTTCTTAAGAAATAAAACGAAATTCAAGTAAGTGCTAGCACTT
>CAXBPX010000082.1:0-4775 GCA_963977625.1 uncultured bacterium | reverse complement strand
TTAGCTACTTCTGCCAAATTGCTTCTAATTAGGTGCAATGAGAAAGCTAATGCAAAAGCAAAAAAGACTCCAGCAAATGCGGGCCACCATTTTTTAATTGCGCTTTTCAATTTGAATACCTAACTCCAGAATAGCTACTGCGGCCAACTGATCTATCAACCCACGAGATTCTTTGCTGTTTTTGCCAGCCGATTTCAATAACTTCTCTGCTGCATTACTCGTTAAACGTTCGTCTACATAAGTAATTGGTAATCCGAAACTTTCCATCAATCGTTCGCTAAATGCAGCTACCAATTCAACGGTTGCGCCTTCTACTCCACTTAATTGTTTAGGTTTACCTACAAAAATTCCAACAATATTCTGGGATTGGATAATCTCTGCTAGCTCCGAGAAAATTTTCTTATCGTTTTTAAGTGTGGTTAAAGGGGTGGCAATCAGTCCATCTGAATCACAGATAGCAACACCAATCCGAGCCAGACCGAAATCGATTCCCAGTCGGCGACCGAAAGTCATTACTTTGTTAACGCCTTTTCGATTGCTAAAAGAGCATTAGGGATTTCCGAGATATTTACGCCGCCACCTTGGGCAAAATCATCCTTGCCGCCACCGCCACCACCTAAGACTGATGATGCCGCTTTTACCAAGGCACCCGCTTTAACACCTTTTGCTCTGGCTAAATCTGAAGTTGCCACCACCACAATTGGTTTACCAGATGAAATGCTGGCAAGTGCGACTACCGATTCTCCTAGCCGATTCTTTATATCTAGCGCCATTGTTCGCAAGTCTTCAACTGAAATGCCGTCACCTATCTGTGCGGCTAAGAATTTATAATCTCCAACATTTTTTGCAGTTGCTAATAATCCTGAAACCTGTGCCAAAGCTTGCTGTGACCGAACTTGTGCTAACTCTTTTTCAGCATCTTTTAATTTGTTTATTAGATCAGTAATTCGCTCTGGAAGTTCTTCAGCTTTGCTTCCTTTTATTAATTCTGTTAGTTGATTAACCAAAATATGTTCGCGCGCTAAGAATTTGTATGCATCTGCGCCTACAAGTGCTTCGACTCTTCGTACACCTGCACCAATTGAAGACTCAGATAGCAACTTCACGACACCTAATTGGCCAGTACGAGCAACATGTGTACCACCGCATAGTTCACGCGCCCAATCACCAACACTAACTACGCGAACTCGGTCACCATATTTCTCTCCGAAAAGAGCCATGGCACCTAATTTCTTTGCATCCGCCTGGCTCATGATTTCGGCGGTTACTTCCCAATCTTCAAGCAGCAAGGCGTTAACTCTTGATTCCACATCATTAAGTACCGAGTTGGGTACCGCGCCAGTGGCCGGAAAATCAAAGCGAAAACGACCTGGTGAGTTTTCTGAACCTGCTTGAGTAGCGGTTTCACCTAAAATTTCACGAAATGCTTTATGCACCATGTGAGTTGCAGAATGCGCGCGTGAAATTGCACGACGTCGTTCAAGATCAATTGCAGCATGCACTTCATTGCCAACTTCGATTGAACCCACAATTACTCGGCCACGATGAACGCTAAGAGATGGAACTGGTGCTTGCACATCATCGATTTGAATTCTGGTGCCGTTAGCCAAGGTGATTAATCCACCGTCTGCCAATTGACCGCCACCTTCTGCATAAAAAGGAGTGCGATCTAAAATAATTTCTAACTCATCACCTTCAGAGGCGCTCATAGAGCTCTTGCCATCAACGAGCAAGCCGCGAACTTTGGCTTCAGATTCTATCGATGCATAACCAATGAATTCAGATAATCCATTTTCATCGGCAATTTTTCGATATTCAGTTAAATCAGTATGGCCACTTTTCTTGGCTTTAGAATCAGCTTTCGCACGATCTTTCTGCTCTTTCATTAGGCGACGGAAGCCATCCGCATCTACTTGCAAACCTTGTTCGGTTGCCATTTCTAAAGTTAAGTCAATTGGAAATCCGTAGGTGTCATGTAATTTAAACGCTGCATCTCCTGATAAAACTTTGCCGCCACTTGATTTAATTTCATTAGCAGCGGTGTCGAAAATTTGGGTGCCAGATTTGAGCGTTTGTAAGAATGATTCCTCTTCAGCTATCGCTACCTTTTGAATTCGGCTTTGATCTGAAATTAATTCAGGGTATTGAGGTCCCATAGCTTTTATGGATGCATCAATTAATTCTTTTATTACTGGTTCATGAGCACCCAAAAGTCGCATATTTCTGATGGTGCGACGCATCATCCTTCGTAGCACATAGCCACGGCCTTCGTTTCCGGGTGTTACCCCATCACAAATCAACATTGCAGCAGTGCGAGCATGATCTGCAATTACCCGTAGTGAAACATCATTTTTCGTCGAACTGCCATATTTAATTCCAGTTAAATCGACAGCTCTATTTAAAATAATCTTGGTAGTATCAATTTCATAAATATTTTCTACGCCTTGCAAAATTGCAGCCATACGTTCGAGACCTAAACCGGTATCAATATTCTTATTAGGTAATTCGCCCAAGATTGGATAATCGGTTTTTCCAGCTCCAGCGCCACGTTCGAACTGCATAAAAACTAAGTTCCAAACTTCTAAATATCTCTCTTCGTCTGCAATTGGTCCCCCATCTTTGCCATATTCGGGGCCGCGATCGTAATAAATTTCTGAACAAGGACCGCAAGGGCCAGGAACTCCCATCGACCAATAGTTATCATTCATATCTCGGCGCTGGATGCGTTCTTTTGGTACACCTATTTTCTTATGCCAAATATCTGCTGCTTCATCGTCATCTTCATAAACAGTTACCCACAAGCGGCTCTCTGGGAATCCATAGCCACCATCAGAAACTGGACGAGTCAGTAAATCCCAAGCCAACGAGATAGCGCCATCTTTAAAGTAATCACCAAAAGAAAAATTGCCGCACATTTGGAAGAACGAAGCATGTCTAGTGGTTTTGCCAACTTCATCAATGTCTAAGGTGCGCACGCATTTTTGTACAGAAGTTGCTCTCTTATATGGAGGCGTGACTTCTCCCAGAAAAAAAGGTTTAAATGGCACCATTCCCGCATTTACTAAAAGTAAATTGGGATCATCTGCAATTAATGAAGCAGAAGGAACAACTTCATGCGGTAGATTTTCACGATTCCCAGACTCAAAAAAGCGCAACCAACGTGCGCGTATATCTGCGGATTCCAATTACTTTTTCTTTCCGCGCTTCTTGGAGGCAGATGCAGCAGAGGCAAGGAACCCTAGCGCTTTGACTGCAGGTCCACCTTTACTAACAAAATCTCCAGTAGCGCCAGCAACCTTTTCGGAAACAGATTCCACGTTTTTAGTGATTCGGTTGATACTTTCAAGCGGACCATTAACCAATTCCACTGTTCTGGTTGATTCTTTGATTAATGGCGTAGTCTCATCAGTAAAAGCTTTCAAGGAAACTTTCGCTTCGTCGATCAAACGACTTAAACGAATTACTGCGAAACCTATGGCAATAGCAATAACAAGTAACGATACCGCCGCAATTATGGTTGCAATTCCACCTGGTCCCATATGGATACCTTACCAATCCTTACGCAGTCTTATATGTAGGCAACGGAATTTCTGGTGCGCGATGTTCTCTATGAGCGCTAACACAAGCCTTGTGATAAGCCTCAATTTCATTCATAAATGAAGCATCTGCATAAGGTCGACCATCTGCAAGCGTGCCATTTTCACAATTAATAACCGCGGCTACATCATCTCCAGGCAAAGTTTTATATGTTTCGAGTGCATGCGCTAAAGCTAAAACTTCTTGCCGATTCTGCTTTAGCAATTGCTCAACCCTTTCAAGTAATTGGTTGAGATTATCTTCGATGCGATCTGAAAGCGCGCGACGTAATTCGCGATCATTTTGATCAGGTCCTTTGCCGCCACCTGGTGCCCCAACTTCAAATCTTCTATTTGATGCATGAGATGAGATGGTTGATCCCATTCCCCAATGACCTTCCATCAAACTTGCAATTGTGGTGGCAGATTCCAAATCTCCAGAAACTCCGGATGAGTTATCGCCTTCAAAGAACAATCTCTCTCCGGCCAAAGATGCCAAAGAAACTAAAATATCTGATTGATATTCGCTCTTCCATCTGGTGAATTGATCATCTGGTGGAATAGAAGCCACCATACCTAAGTAATCCGAACCTTTTTCAATTGTGGCTAGATCAATGGTCATGTGTTGGCGGACGCGATGAGCAATAACTGCATGGCAAGCTTCGTGAACTGCAATTGCATGTCTTTCGCGTTCAATATATTCAACATCTTCAGATGGTCCTAATTCTTTCTGTTGCTTAGCGCGAAGCACATCTGCCCAGGTAATCGCAGTTCGACCATCTCTAATTGCAATAATTAAAGCTTCGTTAATCATGTCTTTAATCGTTGCACCTGTTGAGTAAGGCGTCATGATTGCAAGTTTTTCAATATCCGCAATTTCCAGCACATGCGAAACTTTGTCTAAATAACCTTGGTAGGTACGAACGCGTCCATTCTTACTTGGATAGCCGACGCGATACATACGATCAATACGTCCAGGACGTAACAGCGCTTCATCTAGCGCTTCCGGCATATTGGTTGCCATAACTACCAAAATTCGGTACTTAGGAGGATTCTTTGGACGCATTCCAAGTGTTCGGCGCACAATACGATTGAAAAAGCCGCGTGGTTTTTTTAATCCAGATAATTCTGTTAATAACGCTTGCAAAGTTCCCATGCCGGCACCACCGCCAGCAGCGCCACCGACTACAAATTTTTCAC
>CAXBPX010000081.1:0-4802 GCA_963977625.1 uncultured bacterium | reverse complement strand
CTAAAGGCGGACGCGATTCAAAGTATCAAGCAGTATTGCCAATTCGCGGCAAAATTCTAAATGTTGAAAAGGCGCGCATTGATCGCGTGCTACAAAACAATGAAGTGCAAGCACTTATTACTGCACTTGGTACTGGCGTTCATGATGATTTTGATTTAGCAAAACTTCGTTACCATAAAATTATTTTGATGGCGGATGCAGATGTTGACGGTCAACATATTCGCACTTTACTTTTGACTTTACTATTTCGTTTTATGCGTCCATTAATCGAACATGGACATGTTTATTTAGCGCAGCCACCACTTTATAAATTGAAATGGGCCGGCAAAGAACCAGTCGAATATGCATTTAGCGATAAAGAGCGCGACGGCATGATCAAAATTGGTATTGACGCCGGAAAACGTCTACCAAAAGAAGATGGAATTCAACGCTTCAAAGGTTTAGGTGAAATGCCGGCCAAGGAACTTTGGGATACCACCATGGATCCAGAACACCGAGTATTAGTAAAAGTTACGCTTGAAGATGCGGCAGCAGCGGACGGACTTTTCTCAGTATTAATGGGCGAAGATGTCGAACAACGTCGTCAATTTATTCAACGAAATGCCAAAGACGTTAGATTCTTGGATATTTAGTTAGATATTTAGGAAATTTACCAAACATTATGGAGAATATGGAAAATAAAAGTTTCGACAAAATAGAAACTGTCGATTTACAAGTTGAGATGGCGCGCAGCTATCTGGATTATGCAATGTCAGTTATTGTCGGACGCGCACTTCCAGATGTCCGAGATGGATTAAAACCGGTGCACCGCCGCGTGCTTTATGCAATGTATGACGCGGGGTATCGACCAGATAAGGGTTATTACAAATCTTCGCGCATCGTCGGTGATGTTATGGGTAACTATCACCCACATGGCGACGGCGCGATCTATGACACCGTAGTTCGTTTAGCCCAACCATGGTCGCTTCGCTATCCATTAGTCGACGGAAATGGAAACTTTGGTAGCCCAGGAAACGATCCAGCGGCTGCGATGCGCTACACCGAAGCGCGACTTTCTCCGATCGCAATGGAGATGATGCGCGATATTGATGAGGACACCGTCAATTTCATTTCAAATTACGATGGCCGATCTCAAGAACCAACAGTTCTACCTTCCCGTTTTCCAAATCTTTTAGTTAATGGCTCTGCCGGCATTGCAGTTGGTATGGCTACCAATATTCCGCCGCACAATTTAAAAGAGATTGCCGAAGGCGTAACTTGGGCGTTAGAAAATCCAGAAGCTACTGCTGAAGATTTATTGGCGCATTTATTAACAATCGTAAAAGGTCCAGATTTTCCAACTAAAGCGCTAATTGTGGGCCGCAGCGGAATTGAAGAGGCTTATCGCACCGGACGTGGTTCAATCACCATGCGCGCAGTTGTTAACGTTGAAGAAATTAATAAACGTACCTGCTTGGTAGTTACCGAACTGCCATATCAAGTAAATCCAGATAATTTGGCGTTAAAAATTGCGGAATTAGTCAAAGATGGCAAAATAAAAGGAATCGCAGATGTTCGCGATGAAGGCAATGAGCGTCTTGGGCAACGATTAGTAATTGTTTTGCAATCCGGCGCGATTGCAAAAGTTGTATTAAACAATCTTTATAAGCACACGCAACTACAAGATACTTTTGGCGCCAACATGTTGGCACTTGTTGATGGTGTCCCACGCACACTTCGACTTGATGAATTTGTTCGTTATTACATCGAACACCAAATTGAAGTTATTGTGCGCCGCTCTAAATTCCGATTGGCTGAAAAAGAACGCCGCGCTCATATTTTGCGCGGTTACTTAAAAGCATTAGATGCACTAGATGCAGTGATTGCACTGATCCGCGCTTCAAAAACTTCCGAAGAAGCTCGTGAAGGTTTAATGAAGTTACTTGATGTCGATGAACTACAAGCTAACGCAATCTTAGATATGCAACTTCGTCGTTTAGCTGCATTAGAACGACAGAAAATTAATGACGAATACGATCAATTAATGTCAGAAATTAATGAGCTAAATATAATTTTAGGAAGTATTGAAAAACAGCGCGAAATCGTGAAAACCGAATTAAATGAGACGGTCGCAAAATATGGCGATGATCGCCGCACTCAAATAGTTGCAGCAGAAGGCGATTTCAGCGCGGAAGATTTAATTCCAGACCAAGATGTGGTGGTTACTGTTACTCGTGGTGGTTATTCAAAACGTACTCGCGCCGAGCTTTATCGCAGCCAAAAACGCGGAGGCAAAGGGGTTAAAGGAGCATCACTAAAACAAGACGATGTAGTTGATCATTTCTTTGTGGCTTCAACACATGATTGGTTGCTCTTTTTCACGAATAAAGGACGCGTTTATCGCGCGAAAGTTCATGAATTACCAGATGCGGGCCGCGATGCACGCGGACAACATGTAGCCAATTTGATGGCATTTAAACCGGATGAGCAAATTGCTTCAGTGCTTTCTATTAAGGATTACCACACTGCGCCATATTTAGTTTTAGCAACCAAAACAGGATTAGTTAAAAAATCTCCATTGACCGAATACGACTCACCACGAACCGGCGGATTAATTGCAATTTCACTTCGTGACGGCGATGAAGTTGTAGGCGCAACTCTTGCTACCGATAAAGATGAATTGTTACTTGTTTCTCGAAAAGGAATGTCACTTCGCTTCTTAGCCAACAACGAATCAATTCGTTCAATGGGACGCAGCGCAACTGGCGTAATCGGTATGAAGTTCCGTGCTGGTGATGAATTGCTAGCAATGGCGCGAGTTGGCGGATCGGATAAAAACTTATTTGTCTTTACTGCAACCGATGGTGGATTCGGTAAGAAATCTCCGCTGGATGAATATCGAATTCAAAATCGTGGCGGTATTGGAATCAAAGCTGCAAAAATTAATGAAGAGCGCGGCGGTTTAGTCGGCGCACTTGTAATTAGCAACAAAGATGAAATTCTGGCGATTACATCTAATGGATCAGTAATGCGTACTGATGCATCAGAAATTCGACAGACTGGCCGTGACAGCATGGGAGTTCGTTTAGTAAATCTTGATGAGGGCGTTGCGCTCTTATCAGTTACCAAAAACGGCGAAGATGCTGATACGGTTACGCCCGCTTAACCAACGATTTGGGCTAAAAACCTTAACAAGGTAGATTTTGCTTCCTTGCTTGGGCCTATAGCTCAGCCTGGTTAGAGCGCTTCCCTGATAAGGAAGAGGTCGGTGGTTCAAGTCCACCTAGGCCCACCAAGCAAGACAACTTAATATCCGTTTTACGACGGGGACTTAGCTCAATTGGTAGAGCACCTGCTTTGCAAGCAGGGGGTTAGGGGTTCGATTCCCCTAGTCTCCACCAATCCCGCTAGCGAATGCTGGCGGGATTTTTTATTTATCGAAATGTTTCCTATAAATCTGTTCGCGCCGTGAAATAAGAATAAAAGTAACAGCAAGTATCGCAGCAGGAATTGCATTCCAACGTTCATTTGCCGAACGTGAGATCAACTGAAAAAACATACTTAAGAAGAATGTATATCCAATTATTCTGGTAACCATTGGACCTTTAGCATCCATAGGTTTATCGCGGTGGTTCCACAACATTCCAATCAAGAAGAACATAAAGATTGCCATCAATAGATAAACAAACCTAACTCCAATCGGGAATTCTTTAAATTGTCCGCCAGCTGCTCTTGTGCGAGCCCAGTCCAAATTAAGTGTTACCGAAATAAGTATCACGACGTTGTAGAGAAGTGAAAGTAAGGAGAGCGGAACGAGAATTTTTAGTGGCTTCATGTCTAAAGCGTAAACTCAGAACTGTTGATTACAGCCTTATTTTCGAATGTTTTGGTGATTCCATTTCGTTTAAAAGTGAATACACCTTTACCGAAAACTTCTACAGTTTTATTATCTAAATCAAATGCCACGCCAGTATGTTCATCAATACCCAGAATTGCGATATCTGAATCTAATTGAGCTTCAAGTTCATTCATTCTGCGCTCACCAACAAAACAGAATCTGGTGTCATGGGTTCCGCCTTGAGTGTTGTTGTAGTGTGCAATCACGACACCTTTAAAACCAAGCGCGTTTTCTAGAATATTCAAACCTTCAACCCAGTGTGGATCTTCACCTACACGATACATTTCATAAACCGGCATTACTTTATTTCCGATAGACATTGCGGCTGCAGAAGCCAAAACCAGAGAGCCGCGCTGAAGTAAATCATTTAGCGCACTATCAATACTTTTGTTTTTCCACTGTTTTAAATTAAAGGTTGGACTACCAGGGCCAGCAAAAACCCAATTTGCTTTAGCGATATCTTCTAGGTGATTTTCGGTAGTTGTAATTTTAGTGCCGACATTTACTTCAAAGTATTTCTCGATCTTTGCACTAAGTTCGTCTTTATTCTCTTGGAAAGAATACGGAGTATTTAAATTTATCGGATTTAAATCTTTACAAGGAGTGGTTAATTGGCACCAAAACACTCTCCAAGAGTGTCCGAAGAAGACCAGAACTACCTGATATTTAAAGAATTAAAGCTCAAGGCGACTCTAGGTTTGTCCCGCTCCATCCGTTGGCATCCGGGACAAAAGTTGGTATATTTGCTGGCATGAATGTTGGCCGTGTCGGCATATCGCCGAACCAAGGGCCAAAATGCCTCTCATCCACATCCTGATCGGTAAAACCAAGCCGGCGCCAAAATCGTCAAATTGACCGATGGCAGCGACTTAGTCGTCGTGGCGATGATGCGAGTCTGTTTCAGCGTGATAATGCATTTTGTGAT
>CAXBPX010000080.1:0-4985 GCA_963977625.1 uncultured bacterium | reverse complement strand
TAATTTGCCAACTTCTAGATAAACATCGCCATTACCAGGTGCATATGCCGCGCCATTAGCTATTAATGCTTGCATCAATTCAATCATTTGCGTGATGTGGCCGGTGGCACGTGGTTCGTAAGTTGGCGGTAAGACATTTAAAAGCGCGTAGGCTTTTTGGAATTCTTGTTCGTACTTAAAAGCAAGCGCCCACCAAGGCATATTTTCAGACTTTGATTTCTCTAAAATCTTGTCATCAATATCAGTCACGTTACGTATAAAAGTAACTTCATAACCGCTCGCACTTAACCAACGGCGCAAAATATCGAAATTTATACCGCTTCGGACATGGCCAATATGCGGAAAAGATTGCACGGTGGCGCCACAAACATAGATGCCAACTTTGCCAGCTTTTAATGGTTTGAATTCAGTAGTTTCGCGAGTTCGGGTGTTGTATAACTTCATGGCAGACGCACCAAAGCATTTGCAATCACGAATACTCCTTCGCCGCGTCCAGTAAAACCCATTGTGTCTGTTGTAGTAGCGCCAATTGTGACAGGTGCGCCAAGTGCTTTTGATAAGACTTGCTGAGCTTCATCACGTCGTTTGGCAATCTTTGGTGTATTGCCCACAATTTGAATCGAAACATTATTGATTTCGATTCCTTTTTCTGAAATTAAAGAACGCAGATGTTCGATCATTTTTACACCACTTGCGCCTTGCCATTCTGGTTTATCAATCCCAAAAACTTGGCCAACATCTCCTAAACCGGCTGCCGCCAAAACTGCATCACATAGCGCATGCACTGCAGCATCTCCATCTGAATGGCCTTCTAAACGATTACTTTCTGGCCACTCCAGACCAGCCAGATGGCATGGACCAGCTGATGCTGATTGCGCAAACTTATGCGCATCAACACCAACGCCGGTTCGTAGATTATTTGTAGACATTTAAAAGTTAGTGATCGGTGCTTTCGACAATTGCTTGGAGCGCAGTTGCAGTTGCTTCTTCAGTGTCGCCTTCTACTTGCACTTTGATTGATTCGCCTTGCTTAATTCCTAGCGCCATAATTTTCAAAATTGAGGCACCGTCGACAAATGTGCTCTCGGTGCCATCTTCAGCAATTTTGGCTAGCGAGACTTTTGAGCCTGATTCTTTAGCGGCCTTTGCAAATAATGATGCCGGGCGAGCGTGCAGGCCTACTGGCGAACCAACTTTGGTAAGAAACTCTTTCATTGGGCTAGCGTAATTGAAGTTTGTCATGTTAAATATGAACATATTTTCAGGCACTTGCACAAATGTGCAGATTCTGATTTTAGTAATTAGGCTTCGAAAATGGCTTTAAATCAAGCGAAAGCAGAGCGAATAGTAAAGATGGGACGAGATGAGTAAAGCGTTACTAATGGGCCATCCATTAGCTTCGAAAGAAAATGCATCGCATGCACTTTTGTTCATGTGGAAGATTCGTAAATTCGAAGAAGCAGTTGAAGATTTATTTGGTCGCGGAATGATGCACGGAACTATGCATCTTTCAATTGGTCAAGAAGCTTCACCTACCGGTGTGTGCATGGCGCTACGACTTACTGATCAAATTACCTCTACTCACCGAGGTCACGGACATTGCATTGCAAAAGGCGCTGATTTAACTCGCATGATTGCAGAGTTACTGGGTAAAGAGATTGGTTACTGTGGTGGTCGCGGCGGTTCAATGCACATTGCTGATGTTGAAACCGGAAACCTTGGCGCAAATGGAATTGTGGCTGGCGGAATTCCAATTGCAACTGGCGCAGGACTTGCTTCAAAATTACAGAAGAAAGGCACAGTTGCCGTAACTTTTTTTGGTGATGGCGCACTTAATGAAGGTGCTTTCCACGAAGCGGCAAATATGGCTGCTATCTGGAAATTGCCAGTTATCTTTGTTTGCGAAAATAATAAATATGGAATGTCTAATTCCACCGAAAAAGCATTCGCACTAGAAAACTTGGCCGATCGCGGACTCGGCTATGGAATTCCTGGTGTGACAGTGGATGGCAATGACGTTGTTGCCGTTTACGAGGCTGCCGAGCGGGCTGTCGAAACAGCTCGCAACGGTGGCGGCCCTACCCTTTTGGAATGCGTTACCTATCGCTGGAAGGGCCACTCACGTTCTGATAAAAATCTTTATCGCACCAAAGAAGAGATTGAAGAGTGGAAAGGCAAAGAGCCAATCGCGAAATTTATGTCGCAGATTTTGGAACAGAACTTACTTACTCAAGCTGAAATGGATGCAGTACAACAACAAGCCACCGATGAAATTATTGCTGCAGTAAATGAATCTGTAAAAGCAAAAGCTGCAGATCCCGCGGGGCTTGAAGCCGCGGTATTTAAGGCGGTGAAGTAATTGTCAGATCGCATGTTAACTATGGCCGAAGCTGTGCGCGAGGCAATGACTATTGCTATGGAAGAGCGTCCTGAAGTTTTTCTCATGGGCGAAGATGTTGGTATTTATGGTGGAGCATTTGGTGTTTCTGCAGGGATGTATGAAAAATTCGGTGCAGATCGCGTAATTGATACTCCGATTTCAGAGCTTGGTTATATCGGTGCGGCCGTTGGTGCCGCGCTTTCCGGTATGCGACCAATTGCTGAAATTCAATTCTCTGACTTTTCTGCGCAAGCAATGGATCAAATTGCTAATCAAGCAGCGAAGATTCACTTTATGTTAGGTGGCGCGTTACATGTGCCGATGGTTATCCGTGCACCGCAAGGTTCTGGTACCGGAGCTGCAGCACAACATTCACAGATTGTTGAGAATTGGTTTACCAATGTGCCTGGTTTAAAAGTGGTGGTGCCATCAAATCCAGCAGATGCCAAGGGGCTTCTGCTCTCTGCGATTGATGACCCTAACCCAGTTATGTTTTTGGAACATAAGTTGCTTTACAAAACACCAGGATGGGAACCGGTACCTGAGGGCAGCACAAGAATTCCACTTGGAGTTAGTCGCGTAGTTCGCACCGGTAAAGATTTAACTATCGTTGCAACTGGCGTAATGGTTAAGAAATCTCTTGATGCTGCAGAGAAGTTAGCAACTGAAGGCATCGAAGTAACTGTTATTGATCCACGCACACTTTCACCATTAGATATGTCAACTACTTTTGACTCAGTTGATAGCACGGGTCGTTTATTGGTTGTACAAGAAGGTCCATCACATGGCGGCTTCATTAATGAAGTTGTGGCACAAGTTGCAGGATCGCATGTCTTTGGTTCGCTAAAAGCGCCAATCAAAAAAGTTGCCGGTTTAAATATTCCAATTCCTTACGCACCACAACTTGAAAAAGCAGCAGTGCCACAAATTGAAGATATTTATGCAGCCGCTTCAGAGATTGTGAAGAACTGGCGATGAGTTTCAAGCACACAGTAGTCATGCCAAAGATGAGCATGACCATGGAAACCGGTGAATTAATTGGTTTTCACGTATCTGTTGGCCAAGAAGTTAAAGCTGGAGATGTGCTCTTTGAAGTAATGACCGACAAAATCGATATGGAAGTTGAAGCTCCTGCTGATGGCAAAGTGGAGCAATTGCTTGCCGATCCTGGTGCGGTACTTGAAATCGGCAAACCGGTTTTGATTATGGAAACCGAAACTCAAGTTCTTTCATTTGATTTTGATAGTCCGGCTATGTCCGGAGATAGTTTGGGTAGTGAGGTGGCACTGGTTCTGTCCGAGCCTGGTGAAAATGTAAATGTGGCAGAGGTTCCTCCTATTGTTACGACTCCGGCACCTGTTGCTTTAACCTCTGCCCAAGCAGCGCCTGTTATTTACTCGGACAACCCAAAGTCCGTTCCTGCAGCGCGAAACCTCGCAGCAGAAAAAGGCATCAATCTACAAACCATTAACCCGACGGGTCCATTTGAAACTATTACATATGAAGATGTCACAAATGCAAATGTGGATCCAGCAATTAGCAAACGCAAACAAGCAAACAAAGAACTTATTGCAAAGGGCATCGAACTAACTCTTGGTATCCCGCAAACTTCATTTACGCGTGCAGTGCATAAAAACGCGGGTAGCCAAGCTGAATGGCATGCGCAGTTACTAGCTAAGTGGGCAAAGACTTTGCGCGGCTTCCTCAAAGATGCAAACCAAGAAATTGGAGTTGCATTAATTATCGAATCAAAATACGGCAGTGCACTTCCGGTATTTAAAAATCCAGACAAACAAGAATTAGCTGCGCTAACTTCTTTGGTACAACAAACAACCGAACAGGCAAAGCACGGCAAAGTACCGCTTGCGATGTTAAATGGTGCCACCACAACTATCTTTGATTTAACCAGCTATGCAATGACATCTACTAAACCTGCACTTTTCCCAAACCAAGCAACTGGGCTCACAGTTGGAATCGATAGCAATGGCGCGTTGGCGCTTTCATTGACCATTGATCTGCGAGCGCTTGATTTCTACGACGGGGCGGCGTTGCTTAAACGCCTGGGCGATGCGCTTTAATCTTCACGTACGTGCCAGTAACTCACAAAAATGCTCACAAATGTCCTTGACCTCACTTGTGTGCGGTAGGACACTTTCGCCAACTTGTTCAGACGCACGTCTCTTAATGGTGAGCAGGTAGATCGGGTGGCAATGAAGCAGCGCGAAACGGAGCTAATTCTCCAAGCTGCGCGCCTTTATTACGAAGATGAACTTTCGCAAGACCAAGTTGCGGCAAAGTTAAACACCTCTCGTTCGAACATCTCCAGAATGCTTACCTCTGCTCGTCGCTTGGGTTATGTAGAGATTCGAGTTATTGCGCCTACTTCCCGTCATGATTATGTCGCGCAACAATTAATCGAAAAGTTAAATATTGAAGATATCCAAGTTATCGCACCAGATCGTAACGACTTAGCGGTTAATGCTGTCGGTCGCGCTGCCGCACAAACATTGCAAAAAGGTTTAAAGCCAAATCAAACTATCGCAATCTCATGGGGTCGCGGACTTGAAGCAACCGTAGTTAATTGTCGCAAGGACTCAGTACCGGG
>CAXBPX010000079.1:0-5007 GCA_963977625.1 uncultured bacterium | reverse complement strand
AATAATGCCAACCATTCTGATGGCATACTTTTATTAATTGCAGTTTTAGGTTATTTAAGCGCAACTTTCTTTACTTCCAGAATTCAACGTAACGAACTGGGTCCACTGCCGCATGAAACTGGGAAAGCTGATGGATTTGCAGAGTTAATTGCGGCGCTTAAGTTTTTACGCAATCACCGCGATGCTGCGCGCGGAATTATTGCCACTTCAATTCAAAGAGGTGGGCTAACTGCGCTCACCATTGTGGGGCTATTGCTAGAGCGAAATACTTTTAACGATCCTATGGATACCGAAGCAGGACTTGCTGGTGTAAGTAGAGCCATTGCATTTGCCGGTGCTGGATTAGTAATTGGTGCGCTAATTGCGCCGGCGGGCGTAGCGAAAATTGGCAGACATAACTGGATTAGAGCGATGGCTGCGGCAAGTGCAGTTACTCCAATCCTGCTTGGAATTTGGCAGAGCCAAACACTGCTTTATGCTGCTGCATTTTTTGTGGCGCTAAGCGGTCAAAGTATGAAAGTCACCAATGATGCACTGATTCAATCAAAAATTACTGATGATTACCGCGGTCGCACTTTTGCGCTAAATGATATGTCAGTTAATTTTGCAATTGTAGGTTGCGCTTTGTTGGCAGCTTTGTTAATTCCTAATTCTGGTAAAACATTTTTGGTGCCGGCTGCAATTTCAATTATTTACTTACTAAACGCATTCATTTTGCTGCGGCCAAGTAAATTTAGCGCGACTTCCACCAATTAAGTAATTCAGTAGTTGCGCGTTCTTTACCTAAAGGACCATGTTCTAATCTAAGTTCCAATAGAAAATCTAAAGCTAAACCTACTTCGCGCGATGGTTTTAAATTTAGTAACTCCATAACTTCCGCGCCATCTAAATCTGGTCGGATTGCAGCTAACTCTTCGGCAGCAGCTAATCGATCAATGCGCGCTTCTAATTCATCATAAGTGCGCGCCAAACGTTCGGCTTTCTTTTGATTACGGGTAGTGCAATCTGCGCGAGTTAATACATGTAAATGGGTCAAAAGTTCCCCAGCATCACGCACATATCGACGCACTGCAGAGTCGGTCCATTCGCCGTCACCATAACCGTGAAAGCGCAGGTGTAAAGCAATCAACGTTTCTACTTGATCAATAACTTCGTTGGAAAACCGAAGTTTTTTCAAACGCTCTTTAGCTAATCGCGCACCAACTACTTCATGGTGATGAAATGAAACTCCACCACCAGCAATTAAGGCTCTAGTTTTTGGCTTTCCAATATCGTGAAGTAACGCTGCTAAGCGAATCACTAAATTCTTACCGCCTAAACGCTCTTCAAGTGCCACTGCTTGTTCGAGAACTGTTAGTGAGTGTTCGTAAACATCTTTGTGGTGATGATGTTCGTCAATTTCTAGTTGCAACTTTGGAATTTCAGGTAAAACTAAAGCGGCTAAACCAGTTGTAACTAAAATTGAAATTCCTTGGCGTGGATTATTTGACATTACTAATTTAATAAATTCATCACGGATGCGCTCTGCCGAAATTATGTTGATGCGCTCTGCCATTTCCTGCATAGCTTTAAGTGCATCGGGTGCGACTTCAAAATTTAATTGAGCTGCAAAGCGCGCCGCACGCATCATTCGAAGTGGATCATCACTAAAGGATTGTTCTGGCGTTACCGGAGTTCGCAAAATTTTGGCACTTAAATCTGCCAGCCCGTTAAAAGCATCGATAAATTCTGGTTTGTCGCCAGTTAGTTCTAGCGCCATCGCATTTACGGTGAAATCTCTTCTAGACAAATCACCTTGGATGGTTTCACCAAATTGCACTTCTGGTTTGCGCGAATCTAAATCATATTTGTCACTTCGGTAAGTGGTAATTTCAACCGTAGTATCGCCGCGTTTGCCAGCAATAGTTCCAAATTCAATTCCGATATCCCAAACATCTTCCGCCCAAGATTTTAAAATTTTCTTGGTAGCTTCTGGTCTGGCATTTGTGGTGAAATCTAAATCATTACCAAGTCGACCAAGAATTGCATCACGCACTGGTCCGCCAACCAAAGCCAATTTAAATCCGGCCTCTTTAAAGGCTGCTGCTAATGAACTTGCAAGAGGTGCGCGCTCAATTAGCGAACGAATCGCTAATTCTCCTGCGGCATCTAATGCGTTACTCATGGGGGAAAGGTTAGGGTACTCGCATGACCCCGGCACCTGGTGCTGGCGGCGATGCTGGTTTAAGTACTCCATCAGCCTCTAAGCCTCACCGAAAAAAGCGTTCGCGTAATCGAAAAAAGAAATCGACTACTCCTGCCAACCCAAAAATTCGCTACGCAAAGCGAGTTGATGAAGTTAGCGCAGGCGGTTTGGTAATTGATTTTTCGGGTACAAAAGGTTTGTTAATTGGTCGATATGATCAAAAAGATGCCAATCGCGAACGTTTACTTTGGTCGCTACCTAAAGGACATATAGAAGAAGGTGAAACTCCAGAAGCAGCCGCGATTCGCGAAGTTGCCGAAGAGACTGGGATTACTTCAGAAATTTCTCGCGAATTAGGTGTGATTGATTTCTGGTTTATGGCCAGTGGTAAAAGAATTCATAAAACTGTTCACCATTTCTTATTTAAAGAGGTAAGTGGCGAACTTACTCCGCAAGAATCAGAAGTTGATGAGGTGCGCTGGTTTCCGTTAGAAGAGATTGTTACTCGTTTGGCTTATCCTGATGAGAAGAAATTAATTGCCCGAAGCGGTGATTTAAAATGAAGCGCATTTTATTTTTCCTTTTTATTTTAACTTTTATCACACCCGCACCTGCGCAAGCTGCCGGAAACAGCATTTGGATCGCATCGCCTGCTAATCGCAACTATGTAGGTGAAATAATCAATAAAGATTTTGAAAAATCTCTTGCACCTACGGGTGATTTAGGCAAATTAATATTTCAACCAGTTGCAAGACCGCGCACCTGGATTATGGATGCAGCTTTGCTAGAAGATGTGCAGTACTTAATTACAAAAAATTCCACGATTGCTACAAATTGGTTGACTCAACTTAAGAAAGAATCACGTGGCGATACTATTTATGCAACCGCTTACGGAAACCCAGATGTAATTTATTTGAATTCTTTAGCACCTACAGAGTTAAATTTTTATTACATCGTGGGTCTGCAACATCTGCAAGCAGTGCTACTTAAGAATGTGCTAAGTGAAAAGGGCAGTGGTTACGCCTGGCGCCGGGCCAAAATTGATAATGATTTGCGCCAGTTTTTTAATAATTCTCGCCAAGAATTTAGTTTGATTTCGACTGCCGTAAACCCAAAAGAGGTCGAAACTGATCGAGCGCGAATAGCTCAATTATTTAGCCCACAGTTAGATGGTGCGCAAAGAAATGAGCTATTAAAGGATTATCGCGTTGGGCAAAGTAATGTAATTAAGAAATTAAGAATTGTAAGTGGTCGTTATCAAATCACAACTTCAAATGAAAAAATCCCGGTAACTTTGGTAAATGATTTCAATTCTCCGGTAAAAGTAGATTTGTATTTCACACCACTAAATAACCGCGTAACTTTCCCGCAGTATCGACAGATCACTTTAAATGCTAAAAGCAAGATCCAAGTAAGTGTGCCAATCAAAACTATCGCGGCTGGTGACACCACCGTGATTGCTAGATTTGAAAATGGTAAAGGTAAAGTCATTGGCACCAAAGGAATTATTGAATTATCTTCTACAATTATTTCACCTGCAGTTTCACGCTTTACCACCGGTGCTGGATTGCTATTAATTCTGGCCGCAGTTGCGCAGAGCGTTAGACGGGTTAGAAAGAGTAGGGCCGAGAAGTGAAGAATCAAGATCTCTTCCGCCAATCAACCGTAATGGCTGTTGGTACCGTGCTCTCGCGTATTGCTGGATTTATTCGCAGCGTTTTAACAGTAGCTGTTTTAGGAACTGCGTTACTGGCAGATAGTTTTAACGTAGCAAATACGATGCCTAACATTATTTATAACTTAATGGTTGGTGGCGCGTTAACTGCCATCTTTGTGCCGCAGTTAGTGAAAAGTAAAGCAGAAGCTGATGGTGGTTTGGATTTTGCGTCGCGTTTGGTTACTACGATTAGTTTGATACTTGGTGCGCTGGTAATTGTCGGTGTAATTTTTGCGCCTGCTTTAGTGAAAATCTATGCACCAGAATTTTCACAGCCAGGTTTTGAACATATTTATGATTTAACGCTAACCATGATGCGAATCTGTCTGCCGCAGATCTTCTTTCTGGGTTTATTCACGATGCTTGGCCAAGTAGCTAACTCCCGCGGCTCATTTGCCCCAATGATGTGGGCGCCAATTGCTAATAATTTGGTGGGTATCGCGCTACTTACCTACTTCATTGCAATGGTTCCGAAATTTACGGCAGATACCATCACTGATACCCAAGTCGCAATTTTAGGTTGGGGCACCACTGCCGGTGTGGTGGTTCAAGCGCTGTTAGTTATTCCAGCAGTTAAGAAGACAAATTTTCACTTAAAAATTCGGTTTGGATTAGGTGGCTTAGGAAAATCATTTTCGTTAGCCGGGTGGACTTTAGTTTATGTTTTAATTTCACAACTTGGTTATTTAGTAACGGTAAGTGTTGCAACTAGCGCTGCAGTACGTAGTGCAAAAGCTGGTATCACTACTGGTGTTGGAATTACTCCTTTTCAAAATTCTTATTATGTAATGATGTTGCCATACGGCATTGTGACTATTTCATTAATTACCGCGTTATTACCTCATATTTCAGAGTTAGCAATTAAAAAAGATCGCGAAGGCGTTAAAAACGAATTAGTACGTGCGATTCGGATGGTTGGTGTAATTACAGTTCCGGCAGGAATGGCATTCTTTTTATTAGGGCCTTTGATGACTAGCACCATTTTCGTTGGGATTCCTTATGAAGATGGTTTGTACATGGGTTATGTGTTGTCGGCACTTGGCGTTGGACTAGTTACATTTAGTATTAACTTAATTTTGTTACGTGGTTTTAATGCATTTGAAGA
>CAXBPX010000078.1:0-5041 GCA_963977625.1 uncultured bacterium | reverse complement strand
GAGGTGCAACTGCTCCACGATTAATGCTGGAACTTATTTGTGCACGAATGTTGCTGCCGATTGGCGATACATCTGAATCAGGCATGCTCTCTCGTATTGAGCGTTTAGAGCGCTACGAGTCGATTTCTCCAACTGCTACTCGCGCATCGGCAACCACTGTCGAAACGCCAAAAACATCTCTAGTTTCGCCAGCAGTTGCCGAAGCTGCTCCTAAACAAGCAGCCAAGAAATCGACCGAAGCTGCGCCGCAACCATCAACTTCAACGAACAAACCTTCCGCTACTGCGACGCATACCTTCGATGTGGCGGGGTTGCGCAGACTTTGGCCAGATGTAATTGAAGATGTAAAAAAGAAGCGTCGATTAACTTGGTCGCTACTTAGCGCTAGCGCGCAGATCATTGCAGTGGATGACAAGCTAATTACTATCGGAATCGTTAATGCAGGTGCCCGAGATTCTTTCTTACGTTCAAATTCAGATGAGATCCTGCGTCAATCATTTATTGATGTTGTTGGAATAGATCGAAAGATTGAAGCAATTATCGATCCATCTGTCGAAGGAACTCCACAAGCAAAATCGGCACCAACCAAAGGCGAATCACTTGATGATCCACAAGCGCCATCAGGAATTGCACTTTTGGCATCTGAACTTGGTGCCGAAGTAATCAAAGTAGAAGAGCACGACTAATGTACGAAGGCGCGATACAAGATCTAATTGATGCACTCGGACGTTTGCCTGGCATTGGTCCAAAAAGTGCGCAACGAATTGCATTTCATATTTTGCAAACCGATTCTGAAATTGCAGTTGATTTAGTCGAAGCTATCCGCACCGTGCGCGAGCGCGTGAAATTCTGTGAAGAATGCGGCAATGTTTCTGAAGATGTAAAGTGCAAAATTTGTATGGATCCGCGCCGCGATGGTTCACATATTTGTGTAGTAGAAGAATCAAAAGATGTTAATGCAATCGAACGCACTCGAGAATTTCGCGGGAAGTATCACGTACTTGGTGGTGCGATTTCACCGATTGATGGCATTGGTCCAGAACAATTACGAGTTCGGGAATTAATGGCGCGACTTTCCGATTCAAATATCCAAGAAGTAATTCTGGCAACCGATCCAAATCTAGAAGGCGAAGCGACTGCGACTTACTTAGCTCGCATGATTAAACCGATGGGAATTAAAGTCAGTCGTTTGGCATCGGGCTTGCCAGTCGGCGGCGATCTTGAATATGCAGATGAGGTCACGCTGGGGCGCGCCTTTGAGGGTCGCCGAAACATCGATTAATCTCATTATTTGACACGCTACATTGTCTTAATATTTGAGATATTCCGAAAGTAAGGTGCTATGCCCTTAGCCATGCGGCGAGAATTGCGCCATGGGTTTAATCGTTCAGAAATACGGTGGTTCATCGGTCGCGGATGCCGAATCGATGAAGCGCGTTGCAAGTCGCATCGTCGCCACCAAGAAAGCTGGCCACAAAGTGGTCGTGGTCGTATCTGCGATGGGCGATACCACCGATGAACTAATTGATTTAGCCAACCAGATCACGCCAATTCCTGAAGGCCGCGAATTAGATATGTTGCTAACTGCAGGTGAGCGAATTTCAATGGCGCTACTTGCAATGGCAATTAAAAATCTTGGCCACGAAGCGCTTTCATTTACTGGTTCGCAAGCTGGCGTGATTACCACCAGTGCACATGGTCGCGCGCGAATTATTGACGTTACTCCATCACGAATTCGTGAAGCGCTAGATGAAGGTGCAATTGCAATCGTGGCTGGATTTCAAGGAATTAGTCAAGATACCAAAGATGTAACCACACTTGGTCGCGGTGGATCTGATACCACTGCAGTTGCATTAGCCGCAGCGCTCGAAGCAGATGTTTGTGAAATTTATACAGATGTCGATGGCGTCTTCTCTGCAGATCCACGAGTTGTTCCATCGGCGCGCAAATTAAAAACTGTTACTTATGAAGAAATGTTGGAATTAGCTGCAGCTGGTGCCAAAGTTTTACATTTACGTTGCGTGGAATATGCGCGACGTTTTGATTTACCAATTCACGTACGTTCAAGTTTTTCTAGCAATGAAGGAACCTGGGTAGTTAAAGATCACCCTGAAGGAGAAGACATGGAGCAAGCAATCATCTCTGGCATCGCACACGATAAGAGCGAAGCGAAGATTACGGTAGTTGGAGTACCAGATCGCACTGGTGTTGCCGCGCGCATCTTCCAAGCAGTTGCAGATGCCGATATCAATATCGACATGATTGTGCAGAACGTATCTGCCGCTGCAACTGGGTTAACTGATATTTCCTTTACTCTGCCAAAGACCGAAGGCGCTAATGCCACTTCAATTTTGCAGAAGCTACAAGGTGAAATTGGTTTTCAATCAATTCAATACGATGATCAAATCGGCAAATTATCATTAATTGGCGCTGGTATGCGCTCACATCCAGGTGTGACTGCCACCTTCTTTGCGGCGATGTCAGATGCTGGCGTAAATATCGAAATGATTTCAACTTCAGAAATTCGTATCTCAATTGTCTGCCGTGCAAATGATTTAGATAAAGCAGTTCGCGCAGCGCACACCGCATTCGAATTAGATGCAGATGGTGAAGCAGTTGTTTACGGAGGAACAGGTCGATGAGCAAACTTCCATCACTTGCAGTAGTTGGTGCTACCGGAGCAGTTGGCACGGTAATGCTAGATATTCTTACTAAGCGACCAAATGTTTATGGCGAAATTCGTTTAATTGCTTCTGCGCGTTCGGCAGGCAAGAAGTTAATGTGTCGCGGCGAAGAGTTAACAGTAGTTGCGCTATCACCAGAAGCATTCGATGGCATCGACATTGCCATGTTCGATGTGCCAGATGAGATCTCGGCAGAGTGGGGACCAATCGCAGCTGCGCGCGGTGCAGTGGTAGTTGATAACTCTGGCGCATTCCGTATGGATGCAGATGTACCACTAGTTGTTCCAGAAGTTAATCCTGATAAAACTAAAGAACGCCCAAAAGGAATTATCTCTAATCCAAATTGCACCACGCTTTCCATGATTGTTGCAATGGGTGCACTAAATAAAGAATTTGGTTTAAAAGAACTTGTCGTCTCTTCTTATCAAGCGGCATCAGGTGCTGGACAACCTGGAATTGATACTTTGCAAGCTCAATTAAAAGAAGTTGCAGGTAAAGGACTTGGCGATGTTGCCGGAGATGTACGAACAGCGGTTTCAGATTTAGGTCCATTCCCTGCACCACTTGCAATGAACGTAGTGCCTTGGGCTGGCTCATTAAAAGAAGAGGGCTACACATCCGAAGAGTTAAAAGTGCGCAATGAATCTCGCAAGATTTTAGGCATGCCAAACTTAAAGGTTTCCGCTACTTGTGTGCGCGTTCCGGTGATTACAACACACTCATTAACGGTTCATGCATCTTTTGAAAAAGAAGTTTCACGAAAAGCAGCGCAAGATGTACTTAAAAACGCGGCCGGAGTAGAGCTGCTTGATGATCCGGAAAATAAGAAATTCCCAACTCCCGCTGATGTAGTTGGTACTGATCCAACTTGGGTAGGACGTGTGCGTCAATCAATCGACGACAAACACTCAATTGACCTATTCCTATGCGGAGATAATCTACGCAAAGGCGCTGCGCTAAATACTGCTCAGATTGCCGAACTTGTGGCAAAGGAATTAACTAAATGAGCATCAAAGAAACACTAAAGACTGATCTGAATTCAGCAATCAAATCTCGCAACTCTGTGGTTGCCGAAACGATTCGCATGGTACTTACCGCAATTACCAATGAAGAAGTTGCTGGCAAAGAGAAGAAAGAACTCTCAGATGCGGAAGTAATTACCGTTTTAACTCGCGAAGCTAAAAAACGTCGCGAAGCAGCCGAAGCTTTCGAACAAGGTGGTCGCGCAGATCGCGCTGCTGCAGAACGCGCAGAAGGCGAAGTTATTGCTAGTTACTTGCCGGCTCAATTATCCGAAGCGGAAATAAAAAATCTAATTGCAGAAACTATCGCTGCAGTTGGCGCATCTGGTCCTGCGGATATGGGCAAAGTAATGGGTGGATTAAAAGCAAAAGTTGCGGGCAAAGCAGATGGTGCACTTGTTTCATCACTAGTTAAGGAAGCGCTAAACAAATGACAGATCGCATTAAATACGAATATGTAACCGTGCCACTTTTAACTCACGCCACAAAACAAATTCTTGATACTTGGGGCTCAGAAGGCTGGGAATTAGTGCAAGTAGTGCCTGCTCCTGGTGGCGGAGATTCTTTAGTTGCTTACATGAAGCGAGAGGTTAAATAAATGGCAGACGTACGCGCCAAATTGGCAGAAAAAGGTTTAACCCTTCCAGTAGCTGCAAAACCTTTAGCGGCATATACACCTGCAACAAAAACTGGCAACTTAGTTTTTACGGCAGGGCAGTTACCTTTAGTTAATGGAGAAATGGCGCAGACCGGAAAAGTTGGTGCGGATGTTTCTATTGAAGAAGCAAAACATTTAGCGGAAATTTGTGCGCTAAATGCGTTGGCAGCAGTTGAATTAGTAGCGCCAGTTGATTCGATTGTAAAAGTGGTCCGCATTGTTTGCTATGTAAATGGTGCACCAGGTTTTATTTCACAACCTGCAGTTGCTAATGGCGCATCCGAGTTATTTATGCATATCTTTGGTGATGCTGGAATAGCAGCACGCTCTGCGTTAGGTGTGGCAGAACTGCCGCTTAATTCACCGGTAGAAGTAGAACTGACTGTTGAGATTGCCTAATCGAAGTCATTAATTTCCGAGGAACCCCGCACTAATTAATAAATCGTGGGGCTCGGACACTATTTACTACGTTTAGTTAAACGATCTAAATCTGTAATTAATACCGCGCGACCATCAAGTTTTAGCCAACCGCGTCCTGCAAAGTCAGCTAGCGCTTTATTAACTGTTTCGCGAGATGCGCCAACTAATTGCGCAAGTTCTTCTTGAGTTAGATCGTGATGTACAAAAAGACCTTCCTCTGTCTTCTTGCCAAAACGCTCTCCTAAATCAAGAAGTGC
>CAXBPX010000077.1:0-5212 GCA_963977625.1 uncultured bacterium | reverse complement strand
CCAACGGGGGCGGATCAAGAGCAGATAAAAAACGCAGCACCGATATTTGGAAAGTATCTAATGTATTCCGAAATGGACTGCGAATATCTACCAAAATCAAAACATGAATTAATTGATGGACCAATTTCGATGAAAACTCAAGTGATGGTAATCGGAACTACCAATGATCCGGCTACTCCTTATCAATGGGCGGTTAAGTTGTCGCAAGTTTTGCTAAATTCAATTCTGATTTCGGTATCTGGAGAAGGGCATACCGGATATAACCGCGATGAACCTTGTGTAGACCAGGCGGTCGAAAAGTATCTAATTTCGGGGGTTTTACCCGCACAAAACCTGGCTTGTGGTGCGTAATTCCGCTGCTTAGCTAGGCCCTGGATGGTAAAGAGCACCCCTTTTGGTGGTGCAAAATTCTCCCATGCGTTTAGACCACATCTCTTATGTGACTTCCCACGATCAGATTTCAGATACCGTGCAGCGCTTAGGCGCAAAACTTGGAACCACATTTGTTGATGGTGGCGCTCATCCAAGATTTGGAACTCGTAATTTCACAGCACCATTAATTAATGGCCATTACATTGAAGTTGTTTGTCCACTAGATCATCCAGCCACAGATAAAACTCCATTTGGTCGCGCAGTTAAACAGCGTGCAGATGAAGGTGGCGGTTGGTTAACTTGGGTTTTATCAGTTGATGATGTGGCAGCAATTGAAAAACGATTAGGTCGCGCAGCAGTTGATGGATCACGCACCAAACCTGATGGTGAAACACTTCGCTGGAAACAAATTGGAATTCTTTCAACTCTTGAAGATCGCCAACTGCCATTCTTCGTCGAATGGATTGAAAATCATCATCCATCATCAGATGGAAAAGCAGCTTCAAAAATTACTCGGCTTGAAGTTGCTGGTGAGCCACAAACGGTTCGTGAATATTTAGGCGTTGAATACAAAGATGCGTTGGGCGAAGAGGTAGAAATTCATTGGATGACACCATCAGAAGCAGATGGTGACACCGGAATTATTGCAGTGCAGTTTGAAACACCAAACGGCACCATTCTTGTTGACTAGTTTTACATGCACTTGCCTCCGTGGCTCAGTGGTAGAGCAGCTCATTCGTAACGAGCAGATCGTCGGTTCGATCCCGACCGGGGGCTCTCAATTATTACTCGTCAAAACCCATATCTTTTGGAGTAGGAATTTTAAATTTTCCGCCACTCATTAATTTGCGCCATAAATAAATAGCTAAAATCGCAAAGAATGGCCATTCAAAGGTGTAGACCCAGGCACGCCAATTTCCTTGTTGTGCTCGACCAAATTCAAAATAACCAAGAAATAGAAAGAGCGGAATTACAAAAACTAAAACAATAGTCATGAAAATCCGTTGGTTCTTTGTCGGTCCATCTTGCGGCTCTTCAATCGGTTGCTTAGCGACCCAATCTGGTGCTTTAAATTCTTCAGGGTTAGACATTCTTTAACTCCTCAGATTTCCACCAGTGATAAACCGCCAACATTATCCAAGCCACGTCGATAATCATGCCCCCAGACCACATGATGGTGCCACCCAAGCGTTGATCATTAATTTCATACATATATTCATATGCAGATTCATGTGAGATGTAAATGAAGAATCCAGTCAAAGTTTCTGGGACCATCATTAGCCAGAGCATAATCACCGACATCGCGGTGGAAAGCCTGCGATTAGTTAAGTTAGATTCCAAAATATTAAAGTAGAAGAGGTAGGGCACAATTAAATAAAGCGGGACTTCAACCCAGTAATGCGCCCAAGAGTTGTGCATAATAAAAAGGTGCACGGCTGGCAGATGCACCCCAATCATCATTGCCGCATATAAGGTGAAACTAATCCAAGGGCTTGAAAAGAGCCTAAAAAGTGAATTTGAATTTAACTGATCCCGTACTTTTTGAGTAGTAGCAAGAACTAATAACGAACCCACCACCATCAGCAAAGTAATGTGCTGGATCATGTGAAAAGTGAAGACTTCCAAGGCACGGGTGCCGATCGGGGTCACCGTCACGGCTACTGTCAAGACCATCGCAATAGAAAAATAAATGCGTTTCATTAATTGCTCAGGGTAGCCCTCAATATGGGCAAAATCTGGGGGTTTTATTTAAAAAAAGTGAAAAAAAGTTGTGTTTACCCTTTATTCCACGCCTTGAAACCTTTACCCTCGTGTGACTGCTAACACAATTGCAAATCGATTGCAGAAAATGGGAGGCGTTAATGAAGTCACGCTTAATGGCGGCTTTAGTAACTCTGGTGCTTGGAGCGGGTCTGATTGTAGGAATCACCGCTTATGTTTCAAATTCTTGGAATGACAATGGTGTCACCGCTGCTACTCCAGCAGGGCAATACACCGCACCTGATGGCAAGACTTATCCGCACTACACAATAAATCTAAATACCTACCCGAATAGTTTGTTTGGTGGGCATCACGGAGCAGGCGGAGGTGCGCATCCGGATTGGGTTTCATACGGATTGGGCGGACCAAACGGAGAGATTATGAGTGATGCTGCGACCGGAACTAATTTCGTAGTCCCACCACATTCCGCAGTCACCATCACCGTTTTTCAATACGACTCAGGTGAAACTTTAAATAATGATTTCTTCTCACATGTAATCGGCACCGTAGATGGCACCGCTACCTTTGTGCAGCGTTGGGATAACAAAGCTATGAAGAACGCATCAGTTGAAGCAAAGATCACCAGCATCCCACACGATGCAGTTGGACATACTTGGACTCTGCATGGTTTAGCAAATAATAAAGACAAGATTTTCGTTAACGTGCCACTAGCGCTCGCAAATGATGATGAAGTAACTGCCGCAGAAGAAGAAGGCGGTTACACGCAATTTCCAACTAAAACCACTTTCACATTTATAACCGGTGATGAAGGTGAATATGTTTGGAATTGCGAATTTCCTTGCGGTGACGGAACTGTCGCGCGATTTGGTAATGCGATGTCAGCCATGAGTTACATGTCTGGTCACTTTACGGTAAAGGCTTAACACGATGACTGATATGCAAGCACATACTAAAACTTCCACAAAATGGTGGGAGAAAAAAGATGTTCGTAAAGCGGCGCTACTTACAGTAATTCTGACGCCGATTATTGGTTATTTAGCTTCAGAAGTTCAGGTCCGTTTAATGGGACCTCCGGCTTCGCAAGTTATGAAAACCACGGAAAGTTTGATGTGGATCTTTACTTGGGCTGTTTCTCCAGTAATTGCAATTGTTTTTTCAATTGCAATAGTGTCATTGGGCAATGTCCACCGCGGAGATAATCCACCACCAGATGCAGATCACTCAATTAGAAATTCGGCACGCTCAAATATTGTTTGGTTGAGCGTCTCTGCCGTCCTCACTTTATTTGCAGTGATTAGCGGAACCATAGTTTTGCAGCATGACAACGAATCAATTCTCGATGATCACGCAGTAGATATAAATGTCACCGGACAACAATGGGTATGGAACTACGACTACCCACGTTCCCAAGGGGTGCGTAGCGAGGAGCTACATTTAGTAGTTAATAAGCCGGTCGTATTCCATGTCACTTCCGTTGATGTGAAGCATTCATTTTGGATTGTCGAACTTGGTGTGAAGATTGATGCAAACCCAGGTGTGGTGACAGAAGTTGCCGTCAACCCAAATAAGTTAGGTACATTTAATGTTCGATGTGCTGAACTTTGTGGATTACTACATTCATATATGCAGAACAAAGTAATTGTGCAAACACAAGATGATTACGACAACTGGTTATTAACTCAACCAAAGCGTAATTATTCGGGGGATCCTTTCCCACAGGATAAGGGCGAACCGACAGATCCAAATAAGAATGGGGGCAACTAATGAGCACCGCAGTTCGTAAGCCATTAATCGAAAGGTTAAATGTATTTACTGCATTCTTCTTTGGTGCACTTTTCGCCATTGTTTCTTGGCGTTTAGCCTTAACTTATTTGCCAGCTGATTCTGAATCTGCTCCAATGTTTACTCGCGAAGACAAAATCACATTAATATCAATGATCTCTTGGTTTGTAGGCTTTATGTTTGGAATTGGCGCGCTAATTGGTCCATTCCGTTGGATGGCCGGCAAAGATCTCTCTCACGAAGAGAATATGTTTTATGCCGGCAAAGATATGGGCCTAAAACGATATTTCCGCTACACCACAGACCATAAAGTTGTTGGCATTCAATATTTAGTAGTGACCATGGCAATTTTTGGTATTGCAGGTGTGATGGCCATGATGATTCGTACCAATTTAGCTAATCCAGGCGGAGGCTTGCTAAATCCGCAGGCCTACAACTCATTGGTTGGTACCCATGGAATCATGATGATTGTTGGCGCCATCATTATGGTAACTGGACCATTTGGTAACTACATCATGCCGATCATGATTGGTGCGCGCGATATGGCTTTCCCACGCCTTAATGCGCTTTCACTTTGGTTGATTGTGGCCGCAGCGGTGCCACTAATTTGGGGCCAGTTCATCGGTGGTATTTCAACTGGTTGGGTTGCTTATAACCCGCTTGCAGGTCAAGCTCCACTTGGCATGAATGGCTACATTATGTTTATTTGTATTTTTGCACTTTCGACAATGGTCGCTGGTTCAAATATCACTACCACCGTAATCAAAATGCGTGCTAAAGGAATGACTTGGAATCGAACACCAATTTTCATTCATGGTGTAGTTGCATCAGTTGCACTTGCACTACCTGCTTTCCCAACATTTTTCTTATCTCAGGTGATGAGTGGAATGGATCGCGCGCTAGGTACTAGTTTTTATGTTCCTAAAGATGGCGGATCAGGATGGTTGTACGAACATTTATTCTGGTTGATGGGACATCCGGAAGTTTATGTAATTTTGATTCCGGCAGTTGCAGCGCTTATGGAAATGGCGCCAGTATTTACTCGTCGTCCACTTTATTCATTTACAGTGGCAGTCGTTGGTATTGCAGGCATCGCTGGACTTTCAGTACTTGTTTGGGCACACCACATGTATATGTCAGGTTGGGCGCCATTACTTAATGCACCATTTATGTTAACTACGGAATTAATTTCAATTCCGACAGGTATGTTGTTCTTAGTTCTAGTTGGCACAATTTGGCGCGGACGAGTTTGGGCAACCATGCCGATGCTTTCGGTCTATGCCTTGTTATTTAATTTCTTAATCGGTGGCGTAACTGGAATTTATCTTTCAGATGT
>CAXBPX010000076.1:0-5404 GCA_963977625.1 uncultured bacterium | reverse complement strand
TCTAAAGATGAATAAAGTGGCAAAGTCATAAATGGTAAAAAGTTATAGGTCATACCCGAAACCACTGCAAATGCAGATGCGGTCAGCGTGGTAGTTGGCGAAATGATGTGCAAAGTTCGCAATGTCTGAACTACTGGGCCTTCTTCACCCAAAATTTGTTTCCATGCGATAGTGCGTAGTAAAAAAGAAGTGAAAAACGGTGCTACTACTAAAACCAGCAGAATGTTTTTAAATTTTCCAGATTTAAAAGCGATGGCATATGCCAGTGGATAAGCAATTGCTAATGCTAAAACTGTGGTGATAAATGCATATAAGAATGAACGACCGAATTGTTCTTTATTCTCAGTAAATGCGGTGATGTAATTTGCAAAGTTCCATGTCTGAACATATTCACCGGTATCTCCACCTTTGGCCGGTGTTTGTGTTGATGTGGTTGCCAAATTGGCAATTGGCAGAATAAAGAAAGTAAAGAGAAAAATTAATCCCGGCGCTAAAAGTAGATACGGCAGACGACCTTTTTTAAGACCGCCTGATTTAACGTGGCCCGCAGCAGCGTGAAGAAATGCCATTACTCTTCTGGATTTACTTCTGATCCAGCATCAGCATCTTGCGCGCCATCAAGACCAAAGGTGAATTTTGGCATCCATTGCAAACGAACTTGGTCGCCAAGTTCGAGCATTGGAGTTGTGCCATCGTTCTGTTCGAAGACCATAAGTTCTTGTCCCCATGGCATCTCAACTTGATACTGAGTTGAAACACCAACAAAGGAAACATCTACAACTTTTCCGCCACGCAAAACATTGCCATCTGCAGGTTCGTTTTCTAAATCAATATCAATCTTTTCTGGACGAATTCCGATTAATACACTGCTTGAATTGGAAAAGGTACGGTTCTTAGGCACTGCCACTTTTTGACCGTGGACTTCAACTACATTGTTATCACCATCGTTACCAGTAATTTGACCGCGAATTAAATTAGATTGGCCCAAGAAGTTAGCTACGAATGCAGTTCTTGGGGATTCATATAAATCTTCAGGGGTGCCCATCTGTTCGATGCGTCCTTCGTTCATAACTGCGATGGTGTCAGCCATAGTCATAGCTTCTTCTTGATCGTGTGTTACGTGCACGAAGGTAAGACCCACTTGAGTCTGAATCCACTTTAATTCAATCTGCATCTGACGACGAAGTTTTAGATCAAGTGCCCCAAGTGGTTCATCAAGAAGTAGTAACGCTGGCTTATTAACAATCGCGCGTGCAAGTGCAATGCGTTGTTGCTGTCCACCAGATAGTTGGGTTGGTTTGCGATCTGCTAAATGCGGCAACTCAACTAGTTTTAGTACGCGTTCAACCTCTGCCTTAACATCTTTAATTCCACGACGACGCATACCAAATGCCACGTTTTCGAAAATTGAAAGGTGTGGGAATAGCGCATAGTTCTGGAAAACTGTATTGATTGGACGCTGGTATGGACGCAGTTGCGTAATATCTTGTGAACCTAAATGCAAAGTTCCGGCAGTTGGATCTTCAAGACCTGCAATCATGCGAAGCGTGGTGGTTTTGCCACAACCCGATGGCCCCAAGAGTGCAAAGAATGAACCTTCAGGGATCGTTAACGAGAGATCATTTACCGCAGTGAAATCACCATAAGTTTTGGTGATGTTAGCTAATTTGAGATCGCCTCGCGCAGTAGCAATTGCCACTTTACTTAGTTACCAGTCGCCTTTTGGAATGCATCTGTTAACTCAGTTTCCTCAGCAGGAGTTAAGTTACGGAATACGTGTAGCAATGATTGGGTCTTAGCGGTTGGGAAAATCAATTCATTGTTTACCAGTGATGGATCAACTTGTTCCATAGCTTCTTGTGCACCAGCAACTGGGCAGATGTAATTAACATATGCCGCCACCTTAGCTGCAACGACTGGGTCGTAATAGTAATTAATTAACTCTTCTACCTTTGGCTTGGTCTCAGCGGTAACGGTGCTTGGAATAATGAAGTTATCCGCAGAAATTGTGCCGCCGGATTCAGGGATCGCAAATTCAAATTTGCCGTCATTTTCTGCTGCTAGCTGGAAAGCATCGCCTGACCAACCAATAACCGCAACTGCATCGCCGGAAATTAGATCTTCTTTGTAATCATTTCCTTTAACTTGGCGGATGAAGCCATCTGAAATCTTCTTCTGTAAGAAATCAAGCGCGTTGTAATACTCATCAGCTGTGAACTTGGTGATATCTACACCTTGTGCCAACATGATTACACCAACGGTGTCGCGTAATTCAGTTAAAACTTCGATTTTGCCCTTATTGGCAGGTGCAAAAAGTTCATCCAATGTGTGGACTCCCTTTGGAAGTTTCTCTTTATTCCAAGTAAATCCACCCATGATTCCTTGCCAGGTAAGTGAGTAGTCGCGACCGGTATCGAAAGGAACGCTAGCGAGCGCTGGCAAAATATTCTTTGCATTTGGAATATTTGCTTTATCTAATTTCTGCGCATATCCAAGACGGATATAACGCGCTGCCATCCAGTCAGTTGGGCAGATTAAATCGTAACCAATATCTTTCTTTAACTTTAATTGGCCTTGTACTTTGCCGTAAAACTCATCGTTATCGTTGTAATCTTCTAAATACTTAACTGCAATCTTGGTCTGTGCAGTAAATTCTTCAAGAGTTGGATAGACCTTCTTATCGCTGTCGTAATCTAAATAAAGAGTCCAGTTGCCCCAACGAACATCTGTATCTGATCCTCCGCCACCACCACATGCAGCTAGCAATGAACCTGCGCCAACTGCGCCGGCACCAGCTAAGACTGAGCGTCTAGTTACATTTGATTTTGCCATTGCTTTTAATTCATTAAGCATTGAATCTTGTTCGGACACGTTGGGCCTTTCTATAAAAACTCCAGAGAATTACGCGGAAATCCTAACCCCCTAGGGGCTAAATTCCGACTACTTTTGCAATTAACTTAGGCGTTCAGATTAGTCATTACATGCTTGATTCGGGTGTAATCCTCGAATCCGTAGCTACTTAAATCCTTGCCATAACCGCTTCGCTTGTAGCCACCATGTGGCATCTCGGCTACCAGCGGAATATGGCAATTGATCCAAACGCATCCAAAGTCGAAAGCCTTGGCCAGGCGCATCGCCCGACCATGATTGCTAGTCCAGACAGATGATGCCAGTCCGTACTCAACTCCATTTGCCATCCGAATCGCTTCGGCTTCATCTTTAAATTTCTGAACTGTAATTACTGGACCAAAAATCTCTTCTTGGATGTGGCGATCGCTCTGTTTCAAATCTGCAATCACCGTTGGTTCGATGAAGAAGCCATCGCGGGCTACTTGCTTGCCACCTGCCACGACTTTTGCATGGGCTGGAACTTCATTTAAGAAACCCGTCACACGCGCTAATTGATTGGCATTATTTACCGGGCCAAAGAGCGCATCATCTTCTGATGGCGCACCAGTTTTTAGACCCTTTGCTTGATTTGCAAGCAGTTCGACAAATTCTGCATAAGCGCTCTCTTCAACGATTACACGAGTTGCCGCGGTGCAATCTTGACCGGCATTAAAAAATCCAGTGATGGCAATAGTTTCGGCGGCGCTTGCTAAATCGGCATCTGCAAAAACTACTACGGGCGCTTTGCCACCTAATTCCAAATGCACGCGTTTCAAAGATTTAGAAGCGGTTTCGGCAACTTGCATACCTGCGCGCACGGATCCAGTAATTGAAACCATTGCGGGAGTTTGATGTTCGATTAATGCGCGACCAGTATCTCTTTCTCCGGTAACCACATTTATTACACCAGCTGGTAAAAATTCACTCATTACATTTGCCATAAATACCGTTGACATTGGAGTGGTATCAGATGGTTTTAGCACTACGGTATTGCCGGCTGCAATCGCAGGTGCCCATTTCCAAACTGCCATCATCATTGGGTAATTCCATGGTGTGACTTGCGCGCAAACACCGATTGGTTCGCGGCGAATCATTGAAGTCATGCCGCGCATATATTCGCCAGCAGATTTACCTTCTAAATTACGAGCAGCGCCTGCAAAGAAGCGAATCTGATCCACCATTGGCGGAATCTCTTCGGAAGTTGTAAGCGCTATTGGCTTTCCGGTGTTCTTTGATTCGATAGCTACTAACTTTTCTACATTGTTCTCAATTGCATCTGCAATCTTCAAAAGTGCGCGTTGACGTTCTGACGGAGTGGTATCGCGCCAACTTTCAAATGCGTTTGCAGCGGCTTTCATCGCAGCATCAACATCGGCTTGCCCTGATTTAGGAGCTTCTGCATATGCCTGACCAGTTGAGGGATCAATGATCTTGGTGGTCTCGCCGGATGAAGAAGGTGCAGATTTACCGTTTATAAAATTCGCGATTTTTTCCATGCGAATAATCTAGTTACTTTTTCGCACCTTCGCTAGCGGCTAATTGGCCGCAGGCACCATCGATTTCGCGACCGCGAGTATCGCGGACGGTAACTGGCACGCCATAACTTTCTAAGACTCGTACGAATTCTCTTTGATCTTCAGGTCTCGACGCGGTCCATTTAGAACCAGGCGTCGGGTTTAACGGAATCAAATTAACGTGCGCATTACGGTTCTTCAGTAATTTACCTAATAGATCCGCGCGCCATGCTTGATCGTTGATGTCTTTGATTAATGCATATTCGATTGAATATCTGCGACCAGTAGTCTTGGCATATTCATCTGCAGCGGCCAAAATTTCGCGAACCTTAAAACGAGTATTAATCGGCACCAAAGTGTCGCGCAATTCATCATCTGGTGTGTGTAGCGATACTGCAAGCGTTACCGGTATTCCCTCTTTGGTGAATTTCTCGACGCCATTTACCAATCCGACTGTAGAAAGCGTGACCGAACGCGCTGAGATTCCTAGACCATCAGGGTTTGGCGAGGTGATATTTCGAATCGCCTGCACCACTGCTTTGTAATTAGCGAGAGGTTCGCCCATTCCCATGAAGACGATATTTGATAAGCGAATTGTCTCGCCACCAACTTCTCCATTTGCAAAGGTACGCGCTGCTGACACGATCTGTTCGGTGATTTCACCGGCAGTGAGATTTCGCTTTAAACCACCTTGGCCGGTGGCACAGAATGGGCAGTCCATCCCGCATCCGGCTTGAGATGAAATACAGACAGTCGTCCGGTCGGAATAACGCATTAATACCGATTCAACGAGAGTGCCATCGTGAAGTCGCCAAAGATCTTTACGTGTAGTGCCACCATCTGCATTTATAGAACGAACTAATGTAATTAACTTTGGCATAAGTGCCTGACTTAAATTAGCGCGTAACTCCTTTGGAATATCCGTCCAGGAGTCTGGGTTATCGTTGTAGTGTTCAAAATAATGAACAGCCAATTGATTGGCTCTAAACGCTGGAAATCCA
>CAXBPX010000075.1:0-5455 GCA_963977625.1 uncultured bacterium | reverse complement strand
GAAGCAGCGCTGGGAAATGTACTTCTTGAAATCCAGCCGCATCCATCTCTTCGCGAATTACTCTTTCGACATTGCGAAGTGCAATTACACCAAGTGGTAGCCAAGAAAAAATACCCGCTGCAATTGGCCTTACATAACCGGCACGTACTAATAACTTATGAGAAGTAACGGTGGCATCTGCAGGATCATCGCGAAGTGTGCGTAAGAACAAATTTGACATCTTCAACATGGTTTTTACCTATTTGATTTCCACTGAAGGTGCACCTGAAGTTACGCCAGCAGCTTCCATCTCTTCGCCAAGACGCATCGCTTCTTCAATTAATGTTTCAACAATCTGTGATTCTGGAACTGTTTTAATTACTTGTCCTTTAACAAAGATCTGACCCTTACCGTTACCAGAGGCCACACCTAAATCAGCTTCGCGCGCTTCGCCTGGACCATTAACAACACAACCCATTACTGCAACTCGAAGTGGCACGGTCATTCCTTGCAAACCGGCCTGCACTTTTTCTGCCAATGTGTAGACATCAACTTGGGCGCGACCACATGATGGACAAGAGACAATTTCTAATTTACGTTGACGAAGTCCAAGAGATTCCAGAATTGAAATGCCAACTTTTACCTCTTCAACTGGTGGTGCGGACATAGAAACGCGAATAGTGTCGCCGATTCCTTCTGAGAGCAGAATGCCAAATGCGGTGGCAGATTTAATAGTTGCTTGAAATGCTGGCCCTGCTTCTGTGACACCTAAATGCAATGGATAATCGCAGCGTTCGGCAAGTAATCGATATGCCTTAACCATTGTTACTGGATCATGATGCTTCACTGAAATTTTAAAGTTTGAGAAACCATGTTCTTCAAATAAAGACGCTTCCCAAAGTGCGCTTTCAACCAAAGCTTCTGGGGTGGCTTTGCCATATTTCTGTAATAAACGCGGATCAAGTGAGCCAGCGTTTACACCGATTCGAATTGGAGTATTTGAATCTAACGCAGCTTTGGCAACTTCCTTAACTTTGTCATCAAATTGCTTGATATTTCCTGGGTTAACTCGCACTGCCGCGCATCCTGCATCAATTGCGGCAAAAATATATTTTGGTTGGAAGTGAATATCTGCGATAACTGGTATCTGCGATTTTTTGGCAATTTGCGCCAGCGCATCTGCATCATCTTGGGACGGTACAGCTACGCGCACAATTTCACAGCCAGATGCAGTTAGTTCGGCAATCTGCTGCAGAGTTGTATTGACATCTGCCGTAAGAGTGGTGCACATAGATTGCACCGAAACTGGGTAATTGCTTCCGACGCCAACTTTGCCAACCATTAATTGTTTGGTTTTGCGGCGCGGAGTGAGCGTCTTTAGCTCAGGGATTCCCAGATCAACCATGAGCAGTATTCTGCCTTAAAGCAGTGAAACTTTATAAATTAAGGCTAATTGGATTAACAATGTCGGCTATGAGTAAGAGCACGGTGAGCCCAAGAAGGAGTGCAAATACCACTGCCGTAATTGGAGTAAGTCGATTGATATCAATTGGCGCTGGTTTTTCGCGACCGCGAATTGTGGCGATTCGATAACGCAGCGCATCTGCAATCGCAATTGCCATATGCCCACCATCTAATGGCAAGAGCGGTAATAAATTGAAAATACCAACAAAGATATTTAGAGATGCCACCATCATTAAGAATATATAAAGCTGATTTGCTGCACCTAAATTTGAACTACTTGTGATTTCACCTGATGCTCGTGCAACACCCACAATTCCCACTGGTCCATTTGGATCACGTGGTGCATCACCAAAAGTTTCGCGGACCAATTCTGGAACCATTGCTGGTAAGCGCCAGAGCGATTTCAAACTTTCCTTAATCATGTACCAAGTAATAGTTCCGGAATCTTTAAATGCAGTTAGTACCGGAATTCGATAAGTAGCTTCTTTGGCCACAAAACCAATAAATGAATAGGTATATCCCTGAATGGTTCGATCAGTTGGAGTAATTTTCAAATCTAACAAATCTGTACCGCGCTTTACGGTAAAGGTAAATTGTTTGCCAGATTGATTTCGAATTGCTTGTAAATCTTTTGAAAAATTATTTGATGTGGTCTCTTTACCGTTGATTGCTACGACTTGATCCCCTGCTTTTAGCCCAGCTTTAACCGATGGCGATACCGGATCAGTTGCTGCGCAAGAGGTAGTTGATGAAACACAAGGGACTATTTCTTGAATGGTCGTTGACATAGATCGGGTGCCGACACCAGCCAACATAATTAAAATCAAAACAAAGCCAAGTACAAAGTGATTAAAAGAACCTGCACCAAGTACAAAAAGTTTTCGGCGGGTAGATGCAATCACAAATGCTCTGCCCTCTTCGCCTTCAGGCATCTGATCATGAATTGTCATGCCTTCGATGCGGCAATACCCACCGGCTGGAATCGCTTTCACGCCAAATTCGGTTTCCCCGCGTTGGGTAGACCAAATTCTTTTTCCGAATCCTAAGAAGAATTCAGTTACTTTCATTCCGTAACGTTTTGCGAAGAAGTAATGCCCGAATTCATGAACCATTACTGAAAAAAGTAGCGCTGCAACAAATAGCAAAATTCCGACAAGTGCCAATTTAGCCTCCTAGTTGGCGAAATCATTGCTGAGCCCTACGACATCTTGCTTTAATCCTAATGGAAATACTCTCATGGCAACGCTAAACTAGAAAAATGAACGTGCCGCAGCAACGCAAACTTGTTACCGAAATCCCAGGTCCTAAATCTCAGGAAATTATCAAACGCCGAAGCGAAGCGGTCTCTGCATCCCTCGGTATGGCACTTCCGGCAGTAATCACTCATGCAGCTGGCGGAATTCTGCTGGATGTTGATGGTAATCAAATTATCGATATGGGATCAGGAATTGCAGTAGTAAATGTGGGAAATAGCGCACCTAAAGTTGTGGAGCGAGTACAAAAACAAGTTGCGGATTTCACACACACCTGTTTCATGATCGCGCCTTACGAAGGTTACATTGAAGTTTGCGAACAATTAAATGAATTAACTCCTGGAAAGTTCAAAAAGAAATCCGCACTATTTAATTCCGGCGCCGAAGCGCTAGAAAATGCGGTCAAAATTGCGCGCCATTACACCAAGCGCCAAGCAGTTGTGGTTTTCGAACATGGCTATCACGGTCGCACCAATCTAACGATGGCGATGACTGCAAAGAACATGCCTTACAAAGAAGGTTTCGGACCCTTTACCCCAGAGGTTTACCGCATGCCTATGGCATATCCATTCCGCCACGAAGGCAATATCGAACATGCACTTGAAGAAGTAATTCATAAAATTGAAAAAGAGATTGGTGGCAAGAATTTAGCTGCGATCTGCATCGAACCAATTCAAGGCGAAGGTGGATTTATCGTGCCACCAAAAGGCTTCTTACCAGGCCTTGCAAAGTTCGCTAAAGAAGTTGGTGCAGTATTTATTGCCGATGAAGTACAGACAGGTTTTGCGCGCACCGGCACTTGGTTTGCATGCGATGATGAAAATGTCGAACCAGATTTAATCACTACCGCCAAAGGTATTGCAGGTGGTCTGCCACTTGCAGCGGTTACTGGTCGTGCAGAAATTATGGACGAAATACATCCATCAGGTCTTGGCGGTACATATGGTGGAAATCCAATCGCATGCGCTGCTGCACTTGGTGCAATCGAAACTATCAAGTCCGAAAATTTAATCAACCGCGCAAAAGAAATTGGCAAAATCATGGTCGGCGCACTTACCGAAATGCAGAAGAAATACCCAGTAATCGGCGAAGTTCGCGGTCGTGGCGCCATGGTCGCAATTGAATTAGTACAGCCAGGATCAAAAGAACCTAATGGCGATGTATTAGGCAAAGTAGTTAAGTACGCACAATCAAAAGGCGTTTTATTCCTAACTGCAGGTACTTACGGCAACGTACTTCGCTTCTTACCACCGCTAGTAATTAGCGATGATTTAGTAAAAGAAGCAATGAGCGTTTTAGACGAAGCTTTCGCTAGCGTTAAATAATTACTTCTTCTTATAACCAGCCGGACATTTTGGATTAACTGCAGTAACTGTCTTCACAGTTTTACCTTTAAGGCAGGTAATCGTTATTTTTTTAGCGACTGATTTCGGAGTATTTGTAGGTTTAGCCACTAACGTTGCTGAATTAGTCGGCAATGGAGTTTGTGAAACGACAACATTCGGAGTTTGTGATGCAGTTGGCGTTGGAGTTGGAGTTGGCGTTGGAGTTGCCTGAACTTCACTAAGTTTCAAAGTTGCACGTTTTAAAGTGTAAATTCTTTCCACAACCATGCCTGGTGCAGCAGATGCGTAATAAATGCGCCAAGTATTTTTTTCTATTTCATAACCCGTTGGATCCAATGCAGATTCGGTAGGACTTGATATTACATTTTCATTTACTTTCCAAGTTAAACCATCAACTGAAGTTGCCATGTATAACTTCTGAGTACCTGCACCCGGACCCGTTGAGACAATCATGACCCAGTCGCCATCAATTGCACGTAATACTTCTGTATCTACATAGCCGCCAGTTAATCGAAATCCAGGATCTCGTTTAAATGAAGTTGCACTCGCATCGGTCGAAGTTGCACTTATTACTGCTTCAGGTAAACCTGGTTTACCGGTAGCAGGATCTTTAAATACCCAATAAACACGAACTTTTCCATCTGGAAGTACCACCGCATCCGGTACTCCCCATGCCCCTTCATTTTGACTAACAGTAGAGCCATCTACATCAAGTGCACTTACTGCGCCATGTGACAAGCCATCTGCACCTAAAGTTGCAAATTTGATGCTCTTTCCGGATGGACCCATCTCTACAAAGAAAACTTTTCGAGTGCCGTTATTTAAAGTAACAATTGTGGCGTCTGAGCCAAATCGTGAAGTTATAGATTTACGAGTGCAATTTGCTTCATTGCAATCCATAACCATGATTGGGTCAGGCAAGGCAGATTCACTGGCGAAATAAAGGCGGTCTGCACCGCTACTTAGTTTCTCAACGTACGGGCTAACACCTTTAAGATTTAGTGTTACATTATCTTGCGTCAGTGTCCATTCTTGTGCGGCATAAGAATTAAATGCAATTACCGGCAAGCAGATAATCGCAATGAGAGTGGCAAGTGATTTCTTCATTTTGTATCTGCTTTCTCTAAATTAATCAAAAAATATCAAATTAATCCCGACAATCCCTTTATTTAATTTTAAAACTTTAAATATTTTAGATTCATCTGTGACCGTCGCTACACCTTTGACAACAACCCAATGCTCAGCTCGATGATGGTGCATTTGCAATGAGAGGCTAGCACCTGGCTTAACAAAAATGCGCTTTACTTTAAAGCGATCACCTTCATCAACACTATCGTACCAACCCCATGGCCTCAACACTTTTCGATGAATGCCTTTTTCAGGACGCCCTGCCCCCTCCAAGATATTTACAAC
>CAXBPX010000074.1:0-5602 GCA_963977625.1 uncultured bacterium | reverse complement strand
ACCTCGGCGATACGGAATTCCATCAGCCGCTGGCATACGCAATCTTTGGGTGCCAAGTCCAAGTACTAACAGCGTCATTACATATGGAGTCATAGTCACAAATTGGCCAGGTAACTGTTCGATGCCGTAGTAAAGCGATACTGAAAGAATTGAGAGCACAACGCTTACTGCAACCGTAACGTACTTTGCTTTACGTAAATTTAAAATTGCAAAGAGAATCATGGCCACTGCAATTAACATTAGTAAAGCATGAACTGCTTCGGAATCTCGCAGCTGCAGCGCATCTGCAAATCCAAATAGCGCAGCGCCGGACATCAAACCACCAGGACGCCAATTTCCAAAAATCAAAGCAGCTAAACCAATATAACCACGTCCGCCAGTTTGCGCTTCTTGGTAATGATTTGCAGCCACAATTGCAAGGAAGGCACCGCCTAAACCAGCAAAGCCGCCAGAAATTAAAACACCGGCATATTTCATCTTATAAACATTTACACCAAGTGATTCGGCAGCGGTTGGCGCTTCGCCGGCGCTTCTTAAACGTAGTCCAAACGCGGTATGCCATAAGAACCAATATGAGAATGGCACTAACGCAATTGCAATCATGGTTACATATGAAACTTCTCCAGTTAAACCACGCAAAATTGAAAATAGATCAGATACAAAGAACCAATTTTTTGCTGCAATGGTTCCAAGCAAATCTGGACTCTTCCAGCCAAAGATATTTCCACCAGAGAGAATTGGAAGGCCATTAGTGCCGATAGATTCAACATCTGGAGATTGGGAAGGTCCAAGCCAAGTGCCATTCTTATAAAGAATGGTGGAGAAATATCTAACTAAACCAGCTGCAATAATATTTACTGCCACACCAGAAACTACGTGATCAACTCCAAAACCAACGGTAGCAATGGCATGAATCAACGCACCGACTGCGCCCATAAAAATACCGGCTACTAAACCAGCCCACGGTCCATGTTTGGAACCAATAAAGCCGCCACCCCAAGCACCCATAATCATCATGCCTTCAAGACCAATATTTACGACGCCAGCTCGTTCAGAGAAAAGTCCGCCCAATGCTGCCATGGCAATTGGTACTGAAAGTAAAAGTGCAGCCGAAGCGGTACCCACACTTGTTAAGTCAGTTGCACCAGTTATTTTTCTAATGACAGACAAGCCAAATACCAAACTGAATGCATAAATAGTCAAACGAGCCGGTTTACCTAAGTTACTTAAATTAAGCATTAGGCACCGCCTTTGCTAATTCGTTTGAAACTACTTTGACTCGATACCTGCTAACAACTTCATATGCCACAACCGAGCTAAGCAAAATCGCACCTTGCATAATGAAATAAGTTTCGGGTGCCACATCAATCGAAGATAGTGATCTTGATGAGACTTCTAAAAATGAGAAGAGCAGACTTGAAAATGCCATACCAACTGCACCGTTTCGTCCCAATAATGCAATTGCAATTGCAGAGAATCCAAGTCCAGATCTAAAACCCATATTGTAAGAATGAGTTTCTGCAAGCACCGTTGGCAGACCAGATAATCCGGCAACTGCTCCTGAGGCAATCATGGCGACCACAATCATCCGCTTTGAATTAACGCCACTTACGCGCGCTGCAATTGGATTAATTCCTGATGCGCGCAATTCAAAACCAAAACGGGTTCGGTTAACTACCCACCAAAAGACAATTCCAAGCGCAATTGCCACAATTAACATGCCATAGACGCCTCGGCCATAAGTTTCTTTTGGATCTAAGTTCTTGGTCAAGAAAGATAAATTTGGCATCTGCCCTGATTCTGGCAATGGCTTGGTGGATAAATTATTGGAACCCGGTGTTAGTACCGCAAAATAATTGGCAAATAAGAATGCGCTTAGGCCACCGGCAATGCTGTTTAACATGATGGTAGAGATAACTTCATTCACACCGCGCTTAACCTTTAAGACACCGGCAATTGCCGCCCAAAGACCTCCCACGGTCATAGCCACAATGAAAATCGCCAAAACATGAAGTACCGGTGGCAAAGTAAACATTGCGCCTAAGTACATAGAAAAGAGCGCTGCTAAACGCAGTTGTCCTTCAACACCAATATTAAATAGTCCAGCTCTAAATGTAATTGCGATTGCGATGGCCGCGATGTAGTAGGAAGTCGCGGTATTTAGAGATTCAATAATCGAACTAGTCGTGGAACCAAAATTCCACATTGTTTGAAATGCCAACATGGGAGATTTCTTGGCAAACAAAAGCGCAATACTTGAAATAAGTAATGACGCTAACGCAGCTGAAAATGGCACCGCTAAAGCTAGGCCAATCTTTTTAGGGTTTAAGCGTGCAGAGAGGCTCATTTGCTTGCTCCTGTCATTGCAGCACCTAATTTTTCTGGGGTGGTATTAGCTGGATCTAACTCTGCAGTTACCTCTCCGCGGAGCATCACTAAGAGTCGATCTGACATACCAATTAGCTCTTCTAAATCTGCAGAGATTAAAACAATCGCCATGCCTTTTTCTCGCGCCTTGCGAAGTTCTTCCCAGATTGCACCTTGTGCGCCAACATCTACGCCACGAGTTGGATGAGATGCCACCAGTAATTTTGGTGCGTGCACCATTTCGCGGCCCACAATAAATTTCTGCTGATTGCCACCAGATAACGCGGTAGCTAATGAATTCGGCCCAGGTGCGCGAACATCGAATTCCTGCATAATTACGCGAGTATCTTCGATGGTCGCTTTTTTATCTAAAATAAATCCATTAAATATTGGTTTTTTTCTTTGATAACCCAAAATTCGATTCTCCCAAAGTGGCGAACCCAGCATCAAAGCTTGGCGCTGACGATCTTCCGGTATGAAGCCAATTCCTAAATCACGTCTAGCTGCCACACTTAAATCATCAATAGAGGAATTATCAAAATTAATATTTCCTTCATAATTTAAAAGTCCCAAAATCGTTTCAGTTAATTCAGATTGTCCATTACCTTCAACTCCGGCAATTCCAATCACTTCACCAGCATGCAGTTTGAAAGAGATGTTGGTTAGCAAATTACGTGCACCCTTTGAAGGTACGGTAACGCCGGATAACTCAAGCACCACGTTATCTCGCCTGGTCTTGCCTTTGGTTTCTGGCTTTGGCAATTCTGAGCCCACCATAAGTTCGGCTAACTTCTGCGAAGTCACATCTTTGGCCTTAACTTCAGCAACTGTCGATCCAGCGCGAACCACGGTGACTTCATCGGCAACACGGAGCACTTCATCTAACTTATGTGAAATAAAAATAACCGACATCCCTTGTTCGCGTAGTCCGCGAAGGGCACCAAACAAATCATCAACTTCTTGTGGAACTAATACTGCAGTTGGTTCGTCAAAAATTAAAATACTGGCCCCGCGATATAAGACTTTCAAAATTTCCACACGTTGACGTTGACCTACACCTAGATTTTCTACCAATTCATCTGGATCAATATCTAACCCATAAGTTGTCGCCATCTCACTTATTTTCTTGCGAGCGGCATCAAAATCAATTTGCACACTCTGTTTGGGTTCAGAGCCCAGAATGATATTTTCAAGAACGGTGAAATTATCGGCCAACATAAAGTGCTGATGCACCATTCCGATGCCAGCTACTATCGCTTCGTTTGGATTTTTAAAATTTACTTGCTTGCCATTTACAAAAATCTCGCCACTATCTGGGCGCTGCATTCCATAGAGAATCTTCATAACGGTAGATTTTCCGGCGCCGTTTTCGCCAACTAATGCATGAACTGAGCCGCTTTGGACTTTAAGAGAGACATCTTTATTTGCCACCACGCCTGGGAAGCGCTTAGAAATATGTCTAAGTTCTACCGAAACAGACAATTCAAATATCCCTTCAACTTTGAAGCGTTAATTGCTTAATCATAAAGAAAGTAGCCCGATTAGGAAATCCTAACCGGGCTACTTTGGTCACAATTGTTCAGCGAGAATTACTTCCCTGGAACAGATGGAACCTTAACTTTGCCTGACTTGATTGCTGCAGCTGCTGCATCAATCTGAGCCTTGTACTTATTGATGTATCCGCCAGAGTATGAAACGCCAACGCCACCATTTGTTAAGTCATAGCGACGTCCGTAAATACCAGCCTTTGGATCGAGAATATCGTTAACTGTACGACCTTCTACTGCGTTCTGAATAACGTCATAAACAGCGTTATCTACGCGCTTGGTCATAGAAGTCAACATATTCTTCTTTTCAGCAGCAGAAGCAGTTAGGTACTGATCAGAGTCAACTCCGATGGTCCAAACTTTCTTACCTGCTGCAGCAGCTTCGGTAGCAGCTTTGAAGTTACCAGCACCTGATCCACCAGCTGCTGAGTAAACAACGTCAACACCCTTATCGATCATGCCCTTAACGATAACTTTCATCTTTGCTGGATCATTAAAGCCAGAGAAATCAGGGAATTCAGTTACGTACTTAACGTCAACTGATGCTGACTTCTTTGTTGCCTTAACACCTGCAACGAAACCTGCTTCGAACTTCTGAAGTAGTGGAATACGAACGCCACCAACATAGCCAATCTTGCCTGACTTAGATGATAGAGCTGCGGCTACACCTGCAAGGTATGAACCTTGTTCTTCAGAGAAAACCATTGATGTAACGTTTAATGCAGCTACTGATGCATCATCAATAATTCCAAACTGTGTGTTTGGGAATTCTTGTGAAACAGTTGTAATTGGACCTGCATATAAGAAACCAACCGCAATGATTGGGCTGTATCCCTGTTGAGCAAGTTGACGTAGAACGTCTGTGCGCTCTGAATCAGTACCTTGAGTTACGGTACGTTCAGCGGCAGCAATGCCCCACTTCTTCTTTGCACGATCTAGACCTGCAGCTGCAGAATCATTAAATGACTTATCGCCACGACCTCCGATGTCATACGCAATACCAACTTTTACTTTTGATGCTGCGTGTGATGGAGCTGCGATAAAGCCGACGGTTGCCATTGTTGCTGCTGCAGCAACTGCGACAATACGTGAGAATTTCTTCAATTTTCCTCCCATGGGTTAGCTATCAAGGCCTTGATAGCTGTTAACGAGAGCCTAGTCCCACGCGAGATAAATTTCTAACGAAACTGCAATTCACTTGGTTACTTTTTGATGAACCCTAAAGTGATAGTTGAAACTTAACCGAGAATTCCCAGCGCTTTATAGGTGTCTTTGAGCGTTTTACTAGCCAAAATTCGCGCTTTATCTGCACCTTTGTTCAAAATTCGGATCAATTCACTTTCATCTTTTAATAATTCCAGCGCCTTTTCGCGCATAGGACGTAGATATTCGACAGTGGCATCGGCTACGGCCGTTTTAAAATCTCCATAACCTTTTCCGGAAAATTCATTTTCAATTTGTTCGATATTTTTCTGTGTCACAACTGAATAAATCGTCATTAAATTACTGATGCCTGGCTTATTCTCAACATCAAAAATAACTTCACGGCCGGTATCGGTTACCGCGCTCTTAATCTTCTTCGCATTTACTTCTGGCGCATCCATTAATTCAATAACTCCGCTTGCGGAATCCGAAGATTTAGACATTTTTTTAGTTGGTTCTTGCAGATCGTAAATCTTGGCACCTTC
>CAXBPX010000073.1:0-5671 GCA_963977625.1 uncultured bacterium | reverse complement strand
CCCAGAGTAGATAGAAGGTAAATAAAAATGGCAGCAGGTGATACAAACATCACCATCATCGGCAATCTTGTTGATGATCCAGAACTACGTTTCACTCCATCAGGTGCAGCGGTAGCAAAGTTTCGCGTAGCTTCAACTCCGCGTTTCTTTGATCGCAACACCAATGAATGGAAAGACGGAGATTCACTTTTCTTGCAATGTCAGATTTGGCGTCAGGCAGCAGAGAACGTTGCAGAGTCACTTACTCGCGGAATGCGCGTAATTGTTTCTGGTCGTTTAAAGCAACGCTCGTACGAAACCAAAGAGGGCGAGAAGCGCACAGTATTTGAAGTTGAAGTAGATGAAGTTGGTCCATCACTACGTAATGCAACCGCGAAAGTTACAAAGACAACTCGCGCTGCAGGCGGAAACGCAAACGCAGGTGGTGGCTTCACAGCTGAATCATTTAACGATGATCCTTGGGCATCTTCAGCACCAGCTGGTGGCGGTTGGTCAACCAATACCGACGAACCACCGTTCTAAATAATTATCCAAAACAACTAACCATTCCTTCAAATAGTTAATTAAAGATAAAACTAAGAGAAGGGCCCGAAAAGGAGCACCACAATGGGAGCACGTAATAACCGTACGCTCAAAGAACCAAAGAATAAGGGCGCTAAAGCAGCGGCTCTTAATAAGAAATTCAAGAAGAAGCCATGTCAGTTCTGCCGTGACAAGGTTACATATATCGATTACAAAGATATTGCCTTGCTACGTAAGTACATCAGCGATCGCGGCAAGATCCGCGCACGTCGCGTGACAGGTGCTTGCACACAACATCAGCGTTCCGTCGCAACTGCTGTTAAGAACAGCCGCGAAGTAGCGCTACTTCCATACACATCAACCGCACGTTAATTAGGATAGAAAGGAACAATACAAATGAAGCTAATTCTTACTCGTGAAGTATCTGGTCTTGGACATCCTGGCGATGTTGTAAATGTTGCTGATGGTTATGGCCGTAACTATTTACTACCAACTCACAATGCAATTGCTTGGAGCCTTGGTGCAGAAAAACAGATCGAAGGAATCCGTCGCGCTCGCGCTGCACGTGTGATCCGCGATCTTGATCATGCAAAAGAAATTAAGGCAAAGCTTGAAGCTGCTTCAATTTCAATCAAGGTAAAGGTTGGCGCACAAGGCAAGCTTTACGGTTCAGTTACCGATAAAGATGTTGCTGCGGCAATCAAGTCAGCAGTTGCAATTGATATCGATCGCCACAAAATTAAGTTGGCTCATATCAAGAAGACCGGCAACCACACTGCAAAAGTTTCACTACACGGAAACGTAGTAGCAAACGTAACTGTTTCAGTGGTGGCTGCTAACTAATCAGTTAGTAAATTAGAAATCCCGCAGAATCTATCTGCGGGATTTTTTCTTTGCTGCCTTTTTAGTAACTTTTTTCTTAACCGCAGCTTTCTTTTTTGCAGGCTTCTTTTTAGCAGTCTTCTTAGTAGCGGCTTTCTTCTTGGCAACTTTTTTAACTTTAACTTTCTTTTTTACTTTCGTAACTTTCCGACTTGAAGTAAGGGTCGTCGGAACTTCAGGTATCTCAATTTCGATTTTTATTACCCGTGAACTCATAGGCTTAATTTATTGGCAGAGGCGAAGTTATTTAGCCATATCCAGTAATCTCAATATTTGAAAAACTCTAAAAAACCTATATCCACAATGGCTACCGGCATTTTTATGCGTAAATTTCCGGAAATACCAAGGTTATCCACCTTCAATCCACAAGCATCCACAGCTTTCTCCACAGGTGAGGGCGGGGTTACGCACAGCTTTGCACACAAGGCTATTCGCCAATGTCATACCTTGCTGGGAAGTTTCTCCTCGTGAGCATCGCTGAATTCCGCGGGGGCAACCCCGAACCAGAACGCACTCCTCCGCAAGATTTAATTGCGGAGCAATCTGCGCTCGGTGGAATGTTGTTATCAAAAGATGCCATCTCTGATGTTGTAGAAATTTTAAAGTCGCGCGATTTTTATCGACCTGCGCACGAACTAATCTTCGATGCAATCATTGATCTTTACGGTCGCGGAGAACCAGCTGATGCAATTACGGTTGCTGCAGAGCTAACCAAACGCGGAGATATTGCGCGCGCAGGTGGTGCGCCATATTTACATACGTTAATTAGTTCAGTTCCAACTGCTGCCAATGCAAGTTACTACGCAAAGATTGTGCGCGAACGCGCAATTGCCAGACGTTTAGTTGAAGCTGGTACCAAGATTGTGCAACTTGGATATTCACCCGAAGGTGAAATCGATGAAGCGGTAGACCAAGCGCAAGCAGAGGTTTATCAAGTTACCGAACGGCGCGCATCAGAAGATTATGTAATTTTAAATGAATTACTCGAACAGACCTTTGATGAAATGGAACGAATTTCAAAAGGTGTGGGCCCTGAAGGTGTCTTAACTGGTTTCCGCGATTTAGATAAATTAACAAATGGTTTTCATCCAGGCAACATGGTGGTTATTGCTGCGCGTCCGGCAGTTGGTAAATCAACTTTTGCTTTAGATATTGTTCGTAATGCAGCAATTCATGAAAAGAAAACCGCAGTGATTTTCTCACTTGAAATGTCGCGCTCTGAAATCACTATGCGTATGTTGTCCGCCGAAGCGCGCGTAGCTTTAAACAGTATCCGAAGCGGTGCGCTAACAGATGATGAATGGGCGCGACTTGCTCGTCGTATGGGCGAAATTAGCGATGCGCCGCTATTTATTGATGATTCCCCAAATCTTTCTATGATGGAAATTCGCGCAAAAGCCCGTCGTTTAAAGCAGCGCCATGATCTAAAAGTAATTGTGATCGATTATCTACAGTTGATGACATCCGGTAAGCGCGTAGAAAATCGTCAGCAAGAAGTCTCTGAATTTTCTCGCCACTTAAAGTTGATGGCTAAAGAGTTAGATATTCCAGTAATCGCAATCTCTCAGTTAAACCGTGGCCCCGAACAACGCGCAGATAAAAAACCGATGCTCTCTGACTTGCGCGAATCTGGTTCGATCGAACAGGATGCGGACGTAGTTATTTTGTTACACCGCGAAGATTTATATGACAAACAAAATCGATCTGGCGAAGCTGATCTATTTGTAGTTAAGCACCGTAACGGACCAACCCGTGATTTAACGGTCTCTGCACAACTTCACTTCTCAAGATTTGTTGATATGCCAGCGGCGCAGAACTTTGGCAATCAAGACTTTACTCAGGCACGATCTGCTGAGTAACGCTACGTACCTTAGTTGCAATATAAATTCCACTAATTACTAAAGCTGCACCAAATAGCTGTATTAAATTAAAAGTTTCACTTAACCAGATCCAAGCAAATACCCCTGCCAGCACTGGTTCTAACATGCCAATAATTGCCGCCGAAGATGCGCTGGTTTTGGTAATACCAATTAAATTTCCAGTGTAAGGAATTATGGTTCCGACAAAAATTACAAATAAAATCAAAACCCAACCGCTAGTCATAGTGCCGGCAAGTTGGCCACGTAAATCAATCTGCTTTGAAAAAATCTCAGTTGGGTAAGTCCAGATCGGAAAAGTTGCCCACCAGAACAACATCGAAATTCCAAAACCATAAATCATCAAAGTTTCAGTGGCTGCGCGCTTGCCCCATTTTTCACCAAGTAAGAAGTAAGCAGTTAGCGCGAAGGCATCTAAGAAAGCTGCGATCACTCCCCAAGTATCAAAAATTAAACCTTTCCAAACTTGCGCAATAAGTAAGAGCCCAGAAAATGCCAGCGCAATCGCAAGCCACATTGTGCGTGCCACATGCTGCTTTCGCACATATTTAATCCATAAAGTGATCCAAATTGGCGCTGTAAATTCGATGATTAATCCGACCGATACCGGCATTCGCAAAATAGCTACAAAATAAAAGGCCTGGACTCCGGCATAACCAACGATGCCGTAAATCAACATCTCAGGAAGCGCCTTTAAATCAAACTTAAGTGCGCTTCTTTTAAAGAGCGCTAAGTAGATAAAGAATGCGGTGAAAGCGCCAGTAGATCGAACTTCAGCCATTCGCCAAGGTGAAAGTCCCGCTTCTAAAACTAATTTAGAGACGATGCCATTTACCGAAAATGCGAGCGCCGCGATAAAGAGCGCAATAATGCCTTTACGTTGGTTACTCACCTAACGAGTTTAGCGTTATTTAGAAGGCTTTCTCTGGAAGGTCCATTATTGAACCATCAGTTGCTTCAGCAATCTTGCGCTCTGCAGTTAAATGTGGCAAGACCACATTAATAAAGTGCTTTGCTGCGGCAATTTTTCCAACGTAGAAGTCATCAGCCGGTTTACTCAATGCAATCTCTGCCATTCGAAGCAACAACCAACTAATAATTACATCGCCAGCTGCAAAAAGCGCGCGAGTTGTATTTAAACCTACTTTGTAAATTTCTTCTGGTTTTGATTGGGAAGCCAATGCATAACCAATCATTGTTGAAATAATTCCTTCGCAATCACCAAGTGCTTTTAGCAATTTAGCTTTCTCATCTGCAAGTGCGCCACCAGATTCACAAAAAGCTTTAATTTCATTACTTAAACTAGCCAAAGTTACACCGTGATCTCGAACAATTTTGCGGAAGAAGAAATCTAAACCTTGAATTGCGGTGGTACCTTCATACAAAGTATCAATCTTGGCATCGCGCACATATTGTTCGAGTGGCCAATCTTGGGTAAATCCAGAGCCACCAAAAGTTTGCAAACTTTCGGTACCAAGTTGCACCCAAGATTTCTCACTGCCATAACCTTTAACAATTGGCAGCAATAAATCATTTAACTTTTCTAATTCTTTTAACTTCGCTTCATCTTTTTCCAACAAAATGGAATCTTGAATTGATGCGGTATAAAGCACCAACGCACGCATGCCTTCGGCGTATGCCTTCTGGGTAAGCAAAGAACGGCGCACATCTGGGTGATGGATAATGGTTACGCGAGGTGAAGCTTTATCTAGCTGTTTGGTTAGATCAGGGCCCTGTACACGCGATTTTGCATATGAAAGCGCATTTAAATATCCAGTAGAAAGCGTTGAAATAGCTTTAGTTCCAACCATCATGCGCGCATATTCAATAATTTTAAACATTTGGCGAATACCGTCGTGAACATCGCCAAGTAGATAACCAACACAAGGCTCTTTCTCGCCCATATTAATTTCTGCAGTAGCTGAAATATTTAAACCCATTTTATGTTCTAAACGAGTTGCATAAATTCCGTTGCGTTCGCCAATTTCACCAGTATCCCAGTTGAACTTGTACTTAGGTACGATAAATAGTGAAAGGCCTTTGGTACCAACTGCGCCGCCTTCAGGTCGCGCCAATACAAAGTGAATAATGTTTTCACTTAAATCATTTTCACCAGAAGTAATAAAACGTTTAGTACCAGTTAAATGCCAAGTGCCATCTGCTTGCTTGACTGCCTTTGATCGTCCGGCACCAACATCGCTACCTGCATCTGGTTCGGTAAGCACCATGGTTGCAGTCCAACCATGATCAAGCATCTGCTTTGCAACTTTCTTCTGCTCATCAGTACCAAGTGAATAGGCAACATGTGCAAAGGAAGCACCAACATAAATATGTAGCGCAGGGTTTGCACCCAAAATCATTTCCGCCATCGCCCAACGAAGTGAACGTGG
>CAXBPX010000072.1:0-5673 GCA_963977625.1 uncultured bacterium | reverse complement strand
ACTGCTTGGTATCAAGACGCTCGGGCATATCAAGTTCGCGCCGAATTAGTAGCTAAATATCGCTTGGGCGGGGTAGCAGCGTGGACTATTGGTTTTGAAGATGCCCAATCAATGACAAACATTAGAAATATTGCATTATCTATCGCGCCAGATAAAGTAATTTCTAATGTAACTAGCGATTTCTCTGAATTTACTTATGGTCAACCAATTAATTTAACTGGCACATTTACTTTGGCAGATAAGCAGCCGATTGCATCTTTGCCTGTACATGTAGAAGTTAAAGCCACTAGTGATATTAATTGGAGAGAAATTAGCATTTTAAACACTGGAGCAGATGGACAAATTAAGTTACCAATTTATCTTGGACAGAATCAGAGTATTCGCCTCAGAAGTGATGGAACATGGGAACGCCTTGAAGGCATCTCAAATGAGCAAGTAATTAAAGTAAAACCTCAGATTAAAATCACGGCACCAACAAGTATTCCACTTAATGGCAAAGTGAATATTTCTGGAATCGTAAACCCAGGTAAACAGATCCCAGTAATTTTGGAACGTTTTGATGGTAAGTGGAGCCAAGTAGCAAGTACAGTCACGGATTTAAGTGGTCTTTATACCTTCAGTTACGCAGTTGGGAACAATCCATTCGTAAACTTACGAGTAAGTTCGGGTGGTTCACAATCTGCGGCGGTAACTGTTGTAATTCGTTAGTAAAATTATCATATGGTCAAAACCAACACCCATCTTGATGAAGAATTAAAGGCAATCTTCAGTAATGATCGTCTTTGGGTTTGTGTAGTTTGGGATGATCCAGTCAATTTAATGTCATATGTGACTTATGTTTTTATGGAACTTTTCGGTTACACAAAAGAACATGCCACTGAATTAATGTTGAAAGTGCACAATGATGGCAAAGCAGTGGTTTCAAACGGTTCTCGCGAAGAGATGGAACGTGATGTCCAAAGGCTTCATGAATATGGACTTTGGGCCACAATCTCCAAAGAAGAATTATGATCAACAACGAGCCAAGTGGATTTAAACGTCATGGCGAGAATGAATATCAAGCCAAATTTTCCGATTCAGAGCGGGAAGTCCTGGTTAATTTGAGTGAACAAATCATTGAATTGTTAGCTGAGAGAGTCGACCATGCTCACGAAGATCCGTTAGCAGCCATGGTTGGCATCACAGTTCATGATGCTCCACCTGAAGATGAAGTCCTACTTCGTTTATTACCCAATGCATATGCTGATGAGAGCGCTTCCTCAGAGTTTCGTAGATATACCGAATCAACTTTACGAGATAAAAAACGGGCACATTCAATGGCTATCAGAAGTAATTTAATTAATGCCGGAGATCAACCAATCGTGCTTGATCATGAAGGTGCAAATGCTTGGTTGGGTGGCTTAAACGATATTCGATTAGCTTTAGGCGTCAGATTGAAAATTGAAGATACGCAACAAGAACATCTTGAATTATTAAAACCTGATGACCCATTGAGAGCGGTGTATGCGGTTTATACCTGGTTAGGTTGGTTGCAAGAGAGTTTGATTCAAGCGTTAATGGATGATGTTGGAGAACGCTAAACTACATACATGGCTGAGCGCGATTACAACGGAGAAATTTCTGCCTTAAATCAGACGCTTATTGGGATTGAAAAAGTTTTGGATCTTCCGAAATTAAAAACCGAAGCTGCAAACTTAGAGGCAGAAGCTGGCGCGCCAGATTTGTGGAATGACACTGAAAATGCACAGAGAGTCACTTCTAAATTAAGCCACACCCAGGCGCAGATAAATAAGTTAGTGAATTTACGAAGACGAATCGAAGATATTCCAGTATTACTTGAATTAGCAGCAGAAGCTGGCGATAAAAGCGCTTATTTAGATGCAGATAAAGAACTTGATGCAATCACTAAAGTGTTGAGTGAATTAGAAGTACAAACTCTCTTATCTGGCGAATATGACGAACGAGATGCTTTGATAACTATTCGCTCTGAAGCAGGTGGCGTCGAAGCCTGTGATTGGGCTGAAATGATTAGTCGAATGTATTTAAGGTACTGTGAAAGACATAACTTTAAAGTTGATGTTTTAGAAACTTCATACGGCGAAGAGGCCGGAATTAAATCCACCACTTTTCGAGTTAGCGCACCTTATGCATACGGAACTCTTTCTGTAGAACAAGGAACACATCGTTTGGTACGCATTTCACCCTTTGATTCGCAAAGTCGCAGGCACACCTCATTTTGTGGTGTAGAAGTTGTGCCAGTTGTTGATCAAAGCGATCACATTGAAATTGATGAAAAAGAAATTCGTGTTGATGTTTACCGATCTTCAGGACCAGGTGGCCAAGGTGTTAACACCACTGATTCAGCGGTACGAATTACACATATGGCTACTGGAATAGTGGTTTCATGCCAAAATGAACGTTCACAAATTCAAAATAAAGCTACTGCAATGGCAGTATTGCAATCCAAATTGTTAGAGCGCAGACGTCAAGAAGAACAAGCAAAAATAGATGCTCTAAAAGGTAGCAACTCAGGATCGTGGGGAAATCAGATGCGTTCATATGTATTGCATCCGTATCAGATGGTAAAAGATTTACGCACTGACCATGAAACTGGAAATACACAAGCTGTATTAAATGGTGAAATTGATGACTTCATTGAATCTGGAATTCGCTGGCGCAGAACTGCGTAATAAATCACTTTACGCTCAAGAATTCTCTGTGAATTGGTCGAAATAGCCCGAAATAGCACCCCTTTTATCTAAACTTGCCTGGTTATGATCAGATTTGAAAATGTCAGCAAGATTTATCCAGGCACCGAGCGCCCCGCGCTTGATAATGTAAATCTTGAGATCGAAAAAGGCGAATTTGTTTTCCTAGTTGGACTTTCTGGATCTGGAAAATCAACTTTTTTGAGATTAGTGCTTCGCGAAGAACGTCCATCTACCGGAACTATTCATGTGGCTGGCAAAGATTTAAACACGTTACCAAACCATAAAGTTCCAGAACTTCGCCGCCAAGTCGGAACCGTTTTTCAAGATTTCAGATTATTACCAAATAAAACAATTACTGAGAATGTGGCATTTGCTTTACATGTTTTGGGTCATTCGCAAAAGGAAATAAATCGGGAAGTGCCGGAAGTACTTGAACTGGTTGGCCTAGAAGACAAAGGCGATCGCAAACCATCTGAAATTTCTGGTGGCGAACAACAACGTGTTGCGATTGCAAGAGCTTATGTCACCAAGCCCCCAATTCTTATTGCTGATGAACCTACGGGAAATTTAGACCCAGCCACTTCTATTGGCATTATGAAACTCTTGGATCGGATTAATCGAGAAGGTACCACCGTTTTGATGGCGACACATGATTCTGGAATTGTGGATCAAATGCGAAAGCGCGTTATTGAATTAGATAACGGGCATGTGGTTCGCGATCAAGTACGTGGCGTTTACGGATATACGGGGTAAATAAATGCGCGCGAGATTTATTGCAAGTGAAGTCGGAATTGGATTACGACGAAATGCCACCATGACTTTTGCGGTGATGGTTACGACCGCAATTTCTTTAAGTCTTTTGGGAATTGGACTGCTCTCTAATGCCCAAGTTAAAGCAATGAAAGATTATTGGTATGACAAGATTGAAGTATCGGTATTTCTTTGCAGTTCATTATCCGAATCATCCTCATGCGCATCAGGCGTTGTAACTCAAGACCAGCGATTATCAATCCAGCAGGATTTACAAGCTCTGCCAGTGGTAGACAAGGTTTATTATGAATCACAATCCGAAGCGTTCTCACATTTTCAAGAGCGCTTTAAAGGATCTGCAATTGCCCAGAATGTAACTGCAGATCAGTTACCAGAATCTTTCCGAGTAAAATTAAAAGACCCAACTCAGTATGGTGTAGTGGTATCAGCATTTACTGGACGTCCTGGTGTTGATGTGGTGCAAGATCAACGAACTATCCTGGATAAATTCTTTAAATTACTTGGCGTGCTTCGAAATGGTGCACTTGCAGTTGGTTTGGCTTCAGTGCTCACAGCTGCATTGTTGATAAGTAATACTCTACGAATTGCAGCATTTAATAGACGTCGTGAAACAAATGTAATGAAATTAGTTGGAGCTACAAGTTGGTCCATTCAACTTCCATTTTTATTAGAAGGCGTCTTCTCTGCATTTGTCGGCTGGATGTTGGCAACCGGACTATTGGCAGGAATTAAATCGGTAATAGATAGCAAGATTGCGCCATTACTTACCTTCACAAAATTCTTTGGTTGGGGCCAAGTTTGGATTGCATCTGGTTGGCTCTTATTGACAGGTTTGGTGGTTTCAATCGTCGCTTCTGCGCTCACACTTCGTAAGTATCTAAAGGTCTAATAAGATAGCGAGCGTGAGCAGCTCGAATAGTTCCGCGCCAATTGGCATCTTTGATTCTGGTGTCGGCGGTTTAACTGTTGCACGAGCAATCATTGATCAATTGCCAAATGAATCAACAATTTACATTGGCGATACTGCTAGGGGTCCATATGGACCACGTAAAATTGCTGAAGTTCGAGAATTCTCATTAGAAATTATTGAATTTTTAGTAAAACGTGGTTGCAAAGCGATTGTAATTGCGTGCAACACCGCCAGTTCTGCGATGCTTCGTGATGCGCGTGAGCGTTTTCAAATTCCAATCATCGAAGTAATTCAGCCTGCGGCACGCAGAGCGGTAGCGGCTACCCGAAGCGGAAAAGTCGGCGTAATTGGCACTAATGCCACCATTGATTCAGGTTCATATTTGGATGCATTCGCAGCTGCACCTCATTTAGAAATAACTTCAAAGGCCTGTCCGAGATTTGTTGAATATGTCGAACGCGGCGAAACCAATGGAGCAGAAATCACCGCAATTGCGCGCGAATATTTAAAACCAATGATTGATGCCAATGTTGACACATTAGTTTTAGGTTGCACCCACTATCCACTACTAACTGGCGTGATCTCTTATGTGATGGGTGAAAGTGTCACTTTGGTTTCATCAGCAGAAGAAACCGCCAAAGATTTGTATCGAGTGTTGGTTGAAAAGAATTTGTTGCGTGCACCCGCTTCGACTGCACCTAGCCATGAATTCTTAGCAACTGGTGATTCACATCAATTTGAAGTTTTGGCCCGACGATTCTTGGGACCAGAAGTCAGTAAAGTCCAACATCAGGACCTATAAGGAGCCCAAATGTCACGCAATGATGGTCGTCAAAATAATCAACTACGTGAAATCAAATTTACCCGCAATTGGTTGAATAACGCGGAAGGTTCAGTGATTGTCGAATTCGGAAACACTCGCGTGCTCTGTGTTGCCTCATTTACACCAGGTGTGCCACGTTGGTTGAAAGACACTGGAAAAGGTTGGGTAACTTCTGAATATTCCATGCTGCCACGTGCAACACATACGCGATCTGATCGTGAAAGTGTGAAAGGAAAACTGGGCGGTCGAACTCAAGAAATTTCCAGATTAATTGGCAGGTCATTACGAGCAGTTATCGACAATCACGCACTGGGAGAGAACACCATTGTTTTAGATTGTGATGTTTTACAAGCAGATGGTGGAACCAGAACCGCGGCAATCACCGGAGCGTATGTTGCATTGGCAGATGCAATTTCCTGGGCAAAAGCAAATGGCCATGTGAAGACCGATGCCAAAGT
>CAXBPX010000071.1:0-5778 GCA_963977625.1 uncultured bacterium | reverse complement strand
CGCCAAAGTCAGTGGTGCGAAGCCAAGTGGCGCCATCTGCTTGGTAAACATGGCCTTTTTTCTGCAACTGATCTAAGCCATGTTCTACCGCCCCGCTTTCATGAAGCGAGCGCTCGGAGAACCAAATATCAAAATGAGTATTAAAAGTTTTTAGAACCCTTTTTTGATCCTCAAGTTGCCACTTATAAGCTCGTTCGCGAAATTCAACCTGCTGTTTTGCTTCTGGCAAATCCAAAATACTTGAATCTTGTTGGATTAAATTATTAGCAATTTCTTTTATGTATTCGCCTTGATAACCATCTGCTGGTGCTGATTTTCCAAGTGCAGCTGCGCGCACAGATTCTCCAAACAAATCCATCTGCACACCGCGATCATTTATATAAAATTCGCGAGTTACCTTTGCGCCAGCTGCAGCCAAAATCCGCGCTAATGAATCTCCAACCGCTGCCCAGCGAGTGTGTCCTAAATGCAATGGCCCAGTTGGGTTTGCGCTAATAAATTCCACATTGAAATTTTTGCCAGCTAGTGAATTTCCATTTCCGTAACTTTTGCCAGCTTGATTAATGACACTTACTAGCTGTGCTTGGCTAGCTCGGTTCAAAGTAAAATTAATAAATCCAGGGCCAGCGATTTCTACTTTGGAGATATTGGGAAGTGTCGAAAGTTCCTGGGCCAGTAAGCCCGCAATATCTCGGGGGCTCTTGCCCGCCGCCTTGGCCAACTGCAGCGCTATAGAAGAGGCATAGTCTCCATGTTCGCGATTCTTGGGGCGCTCTAGCGGAATTTCGTCTTGATAATTGAGATTCAATCCTTGTTCAATGGCAGCCCGAATTTGGGAAATTAGCTGCTCATGAGGCGAATTCATTGACGTATTCTACTTGAAGAGCCAATTATTAAGTTTGTGTTACAAGGGTTCTAAATTTGCTGAAAATCCTTTAGGTTATGCCCACTTCATCACATAGGCCCCACTGATCACGAGGATCAACTTATGTGTGGACTTTTCGAAAGGTAACTAAATGTCAAAGCGTCGTTTAGCACTTGTTGCATCTGTATCAGCTGCAGCAATTGCTCTAACTGGTTTTGTCACAACTTCAGCAAAAGCTGCAACAGGCTTTGTTGGTGTGATTCTTCCAGATGCTGCTTCATCAGCTCGCTGGGAAACAGCAGACCGTGGATTCTTAAAGGCAGCGTTTGATAAGGCTGGCGTAACAGTCGATATCCAGAACGCAAATGGTGATAAGGCTGCATTCGCAACTATCGCTGATCAAATGCTAACTAAGGGTGCAAAGGTTCTAATTATGGTTAACCTTGATTCAGATTCAGCTAAGGCTGTTCAGGACAAGGCAAAGTCACAAGGCGTACCAACAATTGACTACGACCGTCTAACTCTTAAGGGTTCAGCTTCTTACTACGTTTCATTCGATAACGTTGCAGTAGGTAAGTTGCAAGGTCAAGGAATTGTAAATTGCTTAAAGGCAAAGGGTGTTAAGAAGCCTCGCGTTGTATACCTAAACGGTTCACCAACAGATAACAATGCAACTCTATTCAAGCAGGGTTATGCATCAGTTGTTGGCCCATACCTAAAGAGCTCAGGCGGCACACTTGTTGCTGATCAAGCTGTTCCAGATTGGGATAACGTTAAGGGTGGAACAATTTTCGAGCAGATGCTAACTAAGGCTGGCGGAAAGCTTGATGCAGTTGTATCAGCTAACGAAGGTCTAGGTCTTGCAGCAGTAGCAGTTCTAAAGAAGAACAAGCTAAATGGCAAGGTTTGCGTATCTGGTCAGGATGCAACAGTTGATGGTCTTCGTGCAGTTCTAACTGGCGATCTATCAAATACCGTTTACAAGGCAATCAAGGCTGAAGCACAAGGTGCTGCAGATCTTGCTGTTTCATTGATTAACGGAAAGACTGCAAAGACAAACGGTACAACTGACAATGGAACAATAAAGGTTCCATCAGTACTTCTAGTACCAGTTGGCATCACCAAGAGCAACGTAAAGGTTGTTATTGCTGATGGCTTCCAGAAGAAGGCTGACGTTTGCAAGGGCATTGAAAAGCTTTGCACCGCAAACGGCATTAAGTAATAAGTTAAGTAATAAGTAGAAAATAGTAAAAAGTTAGGCCCGGGAGTAATCTCGGGCCTAACTTCTATATAGCACCCGATAGGAAGAATTAATGACAGAGCCAATCCTCTCTTTGCGCGGCATTGAGAAATCATTTGGTCCAGTGCAGGTTTTAAAAGGCGTCGATTTTGATGCTTTCCCTGGACAAGTGACCGCGTTAGTTGGAGATAACGGCGCAGGTAAATCCACTTTAATTAAATGCATTGCTGGTATCTACAACATAGATAATGGCGATTATTTCTATGAAGGAAATAAAGTGCATGTCGGTGGACCGAGAGATGCGACCGCACTTGGAATTGAAATTGTTTATCAGGATTTAGCGCTCTGCGATAACTTAGACATTGTTCACAATATGTTCTTAGGTCGTGAAAAGAAAAAAGGCATCACACTTAACGAAGAAGAGATGGAATCGTTAGCTCGTAAAACGCTCGATGGTTTAAGTGTCCGCACCGTAAAATCAATCCGCCAAACCGTTTCTTCGCTTTCAGGTGGCCAACGTCAGACCGTTGCGATTGCTCGTGCGGTGCTTTGGAACAGCAAAGTGGTGATTCTTGATGAGCCAACTGCCGCTCTCGGAGTTGCGCAAACCGAACAGGTATTAAATTTAGTTCGACGCTTAGCTGATAATGGCTTAGCGGTAATTTTAATTTCTCATAATTTAAATGATATTTTCCAAGTCGCAGATAATATTGCAGCACTTTATTTAGGAAATATGGCTGCTCAAGTTAAGAAAAAAGATGTGACACATGCACAAGTGGTTCAATTAATTACCACTGGTAAGACTGCGGGGGTTGCTTAATATGAATACCGAAGTAGTTGCAGATTCCGGCACTTTAAAAGGTGCTTGGCATGATTATTTAGCTCGTATTAAGTCAGGTGATATGGGTGCACTGCCAGGTGTGCTTGGACTAATTTCGCTCTGTATCGTTTTTGGAATTATGAGTGATGTTTTCTTGACTCCAGGAAACTTCGCTAATTTATTGACTCAAGCTGCATCTGTAACCGTTATTGCTATGGGTCTGGTATTTGTGCTGTTACTTGGCGAAATCGATCTCTCTGCTGGATATGCATCAGGTGTTTGTGGCGCAGTTTTAGTAATACTTATTACTAACCACGGATATCCATGGTGGATTGCGCTCATTATCAGCATTATTTGCGGGGCAATCTTGGGTTACGTTATTGGATCCATGGTCTCCCGATTAGGTATTCCTTCATTCGTAGTAACACTTGCCGCATTTTTAATGTTCCAAGGTCTGTTGCTGTTGTTGGCAGGTGAAGGCGGAACCATTCGAATTGAAGATCCGACAATATTGGCAGTTCAAAATAACAACCTCACGCCAACACTTTCTTGGATTCTATTTCTAGCTGTTTCTACTTTTTATGTTTTGGTAGGACTTGCCAAAATTAATTCCCGTAGAAAAGCTGGTCTAAAATCGGAACTTAAGAAACTTTGGTTTATAAAGACGGGATCGCTATTAGCACTGGGAGCTGGTGCGGTATATGCACTTAATTTAGAGCGCTCCAATAACCCTGATTTAGTTAGTTTAAAGGGAACTCCTTTTATTGTGCCGGTCATTTTGGTTTTGCTAGTGGGTGGCACATTTGTTTTAGGTCGCACTGCTTATGGTCGACACATTTATGCAGTCGGCGGTAATGCCGAAGCGGCTAGACGTTCTGGTATCAATGTTAAAAATATTCGCACCAGCGCGTTCGTCATCTGTTCATCATTTGCAGCTATTGCCGGCATGCTTTTTGCATCAAGACAGAATTCAATTTCCCCAACCACTGGTGGTTCATCAACACTGCTCTACGCAGTTGGTGCTGCCGTTATTGGTGGTACCTCTTTGTTCGGTGGCAAGGGCAAGATGCGCGATGCAGTGCTTGGTGGTCTCGTAGTTGCAGTTATTGATAACGGCATGGGACTACTTGGTTATGCAGCCGGTGTGAAATTTATTGTTACTGGTGCAGTGTTATTAATTTCAGCTGGTGTTGATGCGATTTCTCGCAGAGGCGCATCTACAAGCTGATTCTTAATTAACACCCATTAAATGTTCCATCGCTAATTGATCTAGCGCTTCGTAGTTGTAGCCGCGTTTACCTGCGGCTTCAACATCGAAATTATCTTTAGCTAAATCACGCCAAGTTTCACCTGCGTTAAGTGTTGGCTCTGTCAAACCTGGAATATTTGAATTCTTCATCGCTTCAATGACGCGGGGATCTTTTCTAAATGCCGCAGCGCGCTCTTTGAGGATTAAATACATCCGCATGTTTGCAGTAGCTGATGCCCACACGCCATTGTCATTTTCAGTACGCACTGGCTTGTAATCAAAATGGCGCATACCGTCATAACCGTATCGCTCTAGCAAATCAACCAAGAAGAATGCATTCTTTAAATCACCATGGCCAAATACAAAATCTTGATCGTACTTAGGGCCACGTTGTCCGTTAAGGTCAATGTGGAATAACTTTTTCTGCCAAAGCGCTTGTGCGATGCCGTGGACAAAATTTAAGTTTGCCATCTGTTCGTGACCTACTTCTGGATTTAAACCTACTAATTCAGGGTGTGCCAAAGTGCTAATAAATCCAAGCGCGTGACCAATGGTTGGCAAGAAAATATCGCCGCGTGGTTCGTTTGGCTTTGGTTCGATTGCAAATTTGATGTCGTACTTATTATCCAGAACATACTGGCCAAGAATGTTAAAACCTTCGCGGTAACGTTCTAGTGCGACGTATGCATCTTTAGAACTTTCAGATTCTGCGCCTTCGCGACCGCCCCGACCTGCTGCGCGGCGACGGTGCCGTTGCGGCAGGGCAGCCGCGTGGGCATGCCGCGGATGTTGAACTTGGGCGGAGTATTCGGGTTCTCGTCGATGTTGAGTTTGACGACGCGGAGCTTGTCTTTGTACTGCGTCGCGATCGTGTCGAGGATCGGTGCGATCATCTTGCAGGGGCCGCACCATTCTGCCCAGAAATCGAGGAGGACCGGCTGCTGGGATTTGACGACGTCTTGTTCGAATGCCGCATCGGTCGTGTGTACGATCTGATCACTCACGGAGGAAGGTCCTTTAGGTGTCATCCGCACCCCGTGAATCTCCGGGAGCGGCAAGTTGGAATCGAATTCGCCCAGTTCCGCTAAGTCGAAAGTGACGGCGCCTGCAGCGTCAGGCAGAATGTCGCGGCCGGTGCTTCCTTCGAGGCTCGCAGGAATACTGTGGATATCTGGGAGGGCGTACCCGTATTTTTAACCTTCGAGAACTCAATTTGCAAGCATCGAGGCCCGCAATAGAAACTGAAACCGATCAGCCGTCGAGCCAACACCTCTCCGATCTGCGCTTCGCGGATCTGTCATTATCGCCGGCGTTGCAACGCGGCATTGCCGAAGCAGGCTTCGTGCAGTGCACGCCCATCCAGAGCAAGACTCTGCCGATTGCCATCGACGGCCAGGACGTGGCCGGCCAGGCCCAGACGGGCACCGGCAAGACGGCCGCCTTCCTCGTGTCGATGTTCCAGACGCTGGTCACCCGTCCGCCGCGCGAAGGCCGCTCCCCTGCGGCGATCCGCGGCATCTGCATCGCCCCGACGCGCGAACTGGCCGTGCAGATCCACAACGACGCGGTCGTGCTGGGCAAGTACACCGGTCTGCGCCTGTGCT
>CAXBPX010000070.1:0-5886 GCA_963977625.1 uncultured bacterium | reverse complement strand
GAAATTATTAAGAAACCAGGGCTAACTATCGGATTGGAGAAATTCCTATGAGCCAAATAACCATGTATTCCGCAGATTGGTGCGGCGATTGTCGCCGTTCAAAGCGACTATTAGATGAACTAGGTGTTGCTTACGATGTAATTGATGTCGAAAAAGATCCAACTCAGATTGAAAAAGTCATGGAATATAACAATGGCGCTAAAAGCATTCCCGTAGTGGTCTTTGCTGATGGCACCCATATGACCGAACCATCTGATCCAGATTTACGCAAAAAGTTAGAAGAGCTTAAACTTATTTAATTAAAATTAAGCAAATCTCACAAGCAGAGCTGAAACTAAGGCCGCGATCCCAACCACCACCGGGAACGGGGCCTTAAGTTTTAGCGCAATTGCGGCTACGAACACTCCGGCAACACGATGATCTATCAGCAACTCTTTTTTATCTGCAAAAGTTTGGACTGCAACTAGCGCACTTAACATGGCAATGGGAAGTAGCCCATTAATACGGCGTACACCAGGGCTTTCTAAAACTCGAGATGGAATTAAAGTGCCGGAAAACTTTATTAAATAAGCAATTACTGAGGTGCCTATTGTGGCAATCCAAAATTTATTCATGGTTTAAACCTCGCAAAAGCTACGGCTAAAAGCGCGGTCGCAATAATTGGCAAACCTGCCGCAATAATCGGAGTTAAAGTAATTGCAAGTGCTGCAGCGCCAATTGCTAAAACATAATCATCTTTTGATTTTAAGCGCGGCCAAACCAGCGCTAAGAAAGCAGCCGGCACCGCTGCATCCAAACCCCAAACTGAAGGATCACCAATAGCTTTAGCGCCAAGTGCACCTAGAAATGTGAACAGATTCCAGAATAAATAGACACCACCGCCAGTTAGCCAAAAGCCATGTCGCATTGCATTTTCACCGCGGATTTCTTCCGCAGTCGATACCGCGACTGATTCATCAATTGTGATTTGGGTAGCGATTAATTTCTTAGCACCAGATAAATTCAAAATCGGTTTCATAATCATGGAATAAATTGCATTTCGCATTCCAAGAAGAGAAGCAGTTGCAATTCCCGTGATCGCAGTACCACCTGCACCAAGTACGCCAATCACGGCAAACTGTGAAGCGCCAGTAAAGGTCAAAAGACTTAGCAAGCAGGCCTGCCAAACTGAGAATCCCGCCGCAACTGCCGCCGCACCAAACGCGGTGCCATAGCTACCAACCGCTAAAGAGACGCTAAGTGACTTAGATATCGTGGCGCGGTTGACCGAAGACATGGGCTGGAGTCTATAAGGTCTGCCCCATGAGCGAGATAATTTTTAGAGATGATGTAACTGTCGAATTGGTTAAAAGCAGCGCAAGTGATGCGGATGTAATTTGGGCAGCGCGAGTTTCAACTGCTGGAGAGCAATCGATTGAATCTCTAAAAGATGATCCAGAGAAGAGCGCTGGACTAATAAATTATTTAGCGCGCGAACGCCACGGTTCGCCTTTCGAACATACCTCATTTACATTTTTTATTAGCGCGCCGATTTTTGTATTCCGCGAATTTATGCGCCACCGCATCGCTTCTTACAATGAAGAATCAGGACGCTACCGCGAATTAAAACCGGTTTTTTATATACCAAGTCGCCAACGCAAATTAATTCAAGTTGGTAAAACTGGTCATTACACCTTTGAAGATGGCACACCAGAACAATTTGACCTCATGGTAAGCGAAATGAAAAAGGCTTACACGGTGGCATATGAGTCTTATCAAAAGATGTTAGATGCCGGTATTGCGCGCGAAGTTGCACGTGCCACTTTGCCAGTGGCTACATATTCAACTATGTATGTCACTATGAATGCACGAGCGCTAATGAATTTCCTTTCACTTCGCACCACTGCCGAAGGTTCACATTTTCCAAGTTATCCGCAGCGCGAAATTGAGATGGTAGGCGAGAAGATGGAAGCCTTCTTCGCTGAAAAGATGCCATTAGTGCATGCTGCATTTAATAAATCAGGTCGCGTTTCACCTTAATTTGAAATAGGCTTCACGCATGACCACGGCACCTTTTGGACGTTTAATCACCGCGATGGTGACCCCGTTCAAAGCGGACTTATCAGTTGATTGGGCCGGCGTTGAAACTTTAGCTAAGCATTTAGTTTCTATTGGGCATGATGCCATCGTGGTATCCGGCACCACCGGTGAAGCGCCAACTACTAACGATGATGAAAAAGACGAACTAATTCGCGTCGTTAAAGCTACTGTAGGTAGCAAAGTTAAAGTTATTGCAGGTGCCGGAAATAACGAAACTCCACATTCTGTTGAGCAGGCAATACATGCACAGAAAGTTGGTGCAGATGGTTTGTTAGTGGTGACTCCGTATTACAACAAGCCACCACAAGCTGGCATCGAAGCACATTTTCGCGCAATTGCAGATGCGGTTGATCTTCCGGTGATGATGTATGACATTCCTGGACGTACTGGTATCGAAATTGAACCTGACACCATCGTGAAATTAGCAGAACATAAAAATATTGTGGCCCTTAAAGATGCTAAAGGAAATGTAGCTTCAACTTCTTGGGTAATTAAAAGATGCGGAATTCCAGTTTATTCTGGCGATGATATTTTGAATTTGCCCCTGCTATCCGTTGGTGCGGTGGGATTTGTAAGTGTTTGCGGGCATACAGTTGGTGGTCAGCTACGTGAAATGCTCGATGCATGGTTTGCCGGAAATTCGGCACGTGCGTTAGAAATTCACCAACAATTACTTCCAGTATTTACCGGAACTTTCCGCACCCAAGGCGCCATACTTACCAAAGCCGCACTTAATTTGATGGGATTACCTGGCGGCCACACCCGTTTACCTTTAGTCGATGCCACACCAGCACAGATCGAACAATTAAAACTTGATCTTCGTGCTGGCGGTGTAAATGTTTAATGAGCAACCACCCACATCCCAATTTAGGCGAACCATCTAAATTAAATAAAGATGGTCTGCGTTTAGTCGCGCTCGGTGGCCTAGGCGAAATTGGCCGCAACATGATGGTTTACGAATACGACAATGAACTATTAATTGTTGACGTTGGAGTGTTATTTCCAGAAGAGAGCCAGCCCGGAATTGATTTAATTCTGCCGGATTTTTCCTATATTCGTGAGCGATTAGATGATGTCACTGCGATTTTCTTAACACATGGCCATGAAGATCATATTGGCGCTGTTCCGTACCTACTTCGCGAACGTAGCGACATTCCAGTTTATGGTTCACCATTAACACTTGCTTTAACCGCAGCAAAATTAAAAGAACATCGGATCACTGGCTTGATGCGTGAAATTCAAGATGGTGAAAAGGTAAAGATTGGTAATTTTGAAGTAGAAGCAGTTGCGGTTAACCATTCAATTCCTGATGCGTTGGCGCTTGCCATTAAATGTGGAGCCGGAACTGTTTTACACACTGGTGATTTCAAAATGGATCAGCTACCTCTTGATGGACGCATCACTGATTTGCGTCGCTTTGCATCACTTGGCGCAGAGGGAATTGATCTTTTCTTAGTGGATTCCACCAATGCGGATATTCCAGGATTTACGCCATCCGAACGAGAAATTATGCCGACTTTAGATCGCATAATTGCAAACACTAAACGGCGTGTAATCGTGGCCTCTTTCGCATCTCATGTCCATCGCATTCAACAAGTAATTGATACTGCAGTAAAACATGATCGCAAAGTCTGTTTCATTGGTCGTTCCATGGTGCGTAATATGGATATTGCATCACGCATGGGCTATTTAAATATTCCAGCATTTGCGATGATTGAAAAAGATGATTTAGATAAATATGGCGATAATGTGGTTTTAATTTGCACCGGTAGCCAAGGCGAACCACTGGCGGCGCTATCGCGCATGGCATATGGCGAACATTCAATCGTGGTTGGTGATGGAGATACAGTGGTTTTGGCTTCATCATTAATTCCTGGCAATGAATCACCGGTTTATCGAGTAATAAATGAATTGACCAGACTCGGCGCAAAAGTTGTTCATAAAGGTAATGCCATGGTGCATGTATCAGGTCATGCCGCAGCCGGAGAGTTGCTTTATTGCTATAACTTAGTAAAACCAAAGAATGTAATGCCAGTACATGGCGAATGGCGCCACATGAAAGCAAATGCAGAGTTAGCAATCCAAACCGGAGTCAATCGTAAAAATACAGTAGTGGTTGAAAATGGAATGGTAGTTGATTTAATTGAAGGCAAAGCACAAGTAGCAGGTGCTGTGCCTTGCGGATTTGTTTATGTTGATAGTCAATCAATTGGTGAAATTACCGAAAGTACATTGAAAGATCGCCGAATTCTTGGCGAAGAAGGTTTTATCTCGGTGGTAGTTGTGATCGATTCCCAAAAGGGAACCATTGTTGCCGGACCAGACATTCATGCACGTGGTTTCAATGAAGATCCTGAAATGTTTAATGATGTAAAAAATCGAATTGAAAATGCGCTAGCAGCTGCGGTGGCGCAAGGCACAAACGGAACACATCAACTTTCACAAGTAGTTCGTAAAACAATTGGTAATTGGGTGGGGCAAGAGCATCGAAGAAAACCGATGATTGTTCCGCTTGTCATCGAGGTTTAACCGAACCTTTAATATAGGCTTGTCGGTCGTGGCAAAGCGAAAGAAAGCATCCAAATCAGTACTTTCAGTATTGGGTTCGCTTTGGCGTGCTTTTGCAAAGGGCCTCGGAAACACCATCCGCTTCACCACTAGAGCAGCCAAAGATTTAGATAGTGCGCATCAAAGAGATGGTGCCGGACTTTTATTAGTAGTTATCGGTTTGGCAGCAATTGCCGGCACTTGGTTGCATTCCAAATCCACGGTAAGTGTTGGGCTTTACTCTTTCTTTGTTGGTGGTTTTGGTCGTATCGGTATCTTGGCACCAATCGTGCTCTTTTATTTTGCAATTAGATTATTTAGATCTCCAGATAAGAAAAAAGAAACTGCACGAATCACCATTGGCACTTTAACGCTTTTAATTTCGACCACCGGCCTGGCACATATGTTTAATGGGTCAGTTGGCACCGGCGCTACTGCGATGCGCCAAGGCGGAGGCTGGGTCGGTTATGCAGTTACTAAACCGATGGTGGCACTTTTAACTCCGTTACTTACTTATCCAGTGCTCTTCTTACTTTTTGGTTTTGGTTTACTGGTGGTAACTGCCACACCATTTTCACAAGTTGCTATTCGCATTAAATCCACATTTATTTGGCTTAAAACTAAATTACCAAAGCGCAATGAAGTTGATGATGAGATCTACGAATCAGAGCCTTTCGAATCACCTCTTGTTTCGCGATATGAACTTGATAATGAAAATGATGACGATGAAGAATTTGATGATGATTATGAAGAACCAGCTGAAGAAGAATTTGATGAGGAATTTACGGTAGAAATTCCAAAAGCGCACCCATCTACCGCGCCGGCCAAACGACCGGTGCAGATGATGCTGACACCAGATAGTAAATACTTACTGCCTTCACCAGATCTACTTAAGAGTGGACCGGCTGCCAAGGGTAAGAGCAAAGCCAACGACGCAGTAGTCAGTGCGCTAACTGAATTATTTACCGAATTTGAAATTGATGCGCAAGTTACTGGTTTTATGCGCGGACCAACGGTAACTCGATATGAAATCGAATTAGGAAATGCAGTTAAAGTTGAACGAATTACCGCACTTTCCAAAAATATTGCATACGCAGTAGCTTCAAGCGAAGTCAGAATCCTTTCACCAATTCCAGGTAAGTCTGCGGTAGGTATTGAAATTCCAAATTCTGACCGCGAAATCGTGGCATTAGGCGATGTTTTACGATCAAGTGTTGCGGGACAAGATATGCACCCAATGCTTACGGCACTTGGAAAAGA
>CAXBPX010000069.1:0-5902 GCA_963977625.1 uncultured bacterium | reverse complement strand
GCGCCCTCTTTACCCAAGGAACAAAGCACCTGTTTTACGCCACTTTGGATAATTTCCTCAGCTGCTGAAATCACATCATTAATTGTCTTCAGAGGTCGACCAACTAATTCTGCAAGTTCAAATTGATTTGGTTTGATCAAGTCAGGTTTAACTTGAAGCGCAGCCCGAAATTCAGGGCCACTGCCATCAATTGCCACATATGCTCCATGGCTACGAACCAGTTCTGCTATAACTTTATATGTATTGATATCAGCGCCTGGATTAAGCCGTCCTGCTAGCACCACCCAAGAGTCTTTCAAATTTAAATGAGAAAGAGTGCGTTTAAGATCTTCGACAATTTCAGAGGTCAGATTAAAACCAGGTTCATTTATTTTAGTGACGAAACCATTGCCCTCTTTTAGGGTGATATTACTTCTGGTAACACCTTCAACACTTAAAACATCATGGATGATATTCAAATCATCAAATTTTTTGGCAAACCACTCACTACCTAAATCTCCGCAAACTACAACTGCATGTGTGTCTACTCCAAACGCCGCAAGTGCTCTGGAGACGTTTACACCCTTACCGCCGGGATCAATTGAAGTTAATTTGCCACGATTTACACTACCAACCGCTAATTTCTCAATTTCTAGAGTTCTGTCTATCGACGGATTTGTGGTGACTGTGATAATCATGCTCTTATCACCTTTACTCCAGATGTTTCTATTTGCGCAATTGCACCAGCATCTACTGCCGTATCAGTAATTACCGCATCTAAATCTTTAATTTCTCCAAATTTAGAGAAATGATCTTGTTCAAACTTTGTGTAATCGGCAACTAGAATTTTAGATTTGGCGGCATTTAACATCGCCGCTTTTACAGCTGCTTCTGCAGGTTCTGGAGTGGTTAAACCACGCGCAAATGAAATTCCATTTGTTGCAATCATGGCAACATCTGCCACAATTCCAGAAAAAGTATTAAGTGCCCAATGATCAACACACGCTCTGGTGCTCTTTCGTAGTCGACCTCCGGCAAGCAAAATTTCGATATTTTCACGCTCCATAAGTGCTACTGCATGATCTGGAGAATTTGTGATAACTCTTAATTTTGCTTTCGACGGGATTAAGCCAATTATTTGAGCCGTAGTTGTACCAGCGTCTAAAATTAAAGTGCCATTTTCTGGGATGAATTCAATCGCTGCTTTGGCAATTCTTAATTTCTCTGCTTGTTGCATTGAGTTCTTTAAATCAACACTTGGTTCTAACCAAACTGGAATTGCGCCACCATGAACTCTTTGAACCAAACCTTGCTTCTCTAAATACGAGAGATCGCGGCGTATGGTTTCGGGGGCAACATCTAAGTGATCTGCTAGGTCGTTGACTGAAGCACGTCCTTTGCCGCGGACCCGTTCTACTATCGAGCGATATCGCTCCATGGCGTACATGGGGCAATGCTCCCCCATAATCTGCCCTTTGTCTGCCCGTTTCGGTTTGTTTTCAGATAAATTTATTAAAAATAAACTTACTCGGTAGTAGCATCCTTAAAGTTTAACCAAGCGCGGATATACCAGTAGCCGGTCAGAAAGGTGAGTGCAACAGCTAGATATAGCCAGCCATATTTAAAGCCATCAAAGAACCAATTTGCAGGTAACGGTAGTACAAACCAACCGACACCTAAATTCTGTGCCAAGCTCTTTAATTTACCGCCACGATTAGCGCTAATTACTCCGCCTGAGATGACCAGGGCTCGAAAAACGGTGATGCCTAATTCGCGAAAGAGAATTGCAAACGTTGCCCACCAAGGAAAGCGAGCTTGGATTGAAAGCGGAACCATGACTGAAGCGATCATTAACTTGTCAGCGACCGGATCCAAGAATTTACCCATCTCAGTTATCTGGCCACTACTTCTAGCCAACTTACCATCCACCACATCGCTCATTGCAATTACAAAGAAAATCACCCAACTGACTAATTGCCATATGACTCCGGTTTGAAAGAGAGTCCAGATTGCAGGGGGCAAAACCACTATACGCGCGATGGTGATCTGATTTGGAGTAATTTTCATAGCACCTTGGCGATTAAATCAGCGCCCGCTGACTCGGTAATCACAGCTTTCACCCATTGCCCCATTTTAAAGTGGGTATCAACAAAACCTACGGTGCCATCAACTTCGGGGCCCTGAAATGCGGCGCGACCTTCTTGTAATTCTGGATCATCAATTAAAACATCTACTTCTTGGCCAATACGCATGGTGGCGCGCTTACTTACTGCATCATCGGCAATAGTCGAAAGTGTAGCCACGCGCTCTGCAATTACCTCTTCGGGTAATTTACTTTGCATATTTAAAGCTTCAGTACCATCTTCGTCTGAATACCCAAATACGCCAACAGCATCTAATTTTGCATCCTCTATAAATTGGCAGAGTTCGGCAAAATGTTCGTCTGTTTCACCAGGAAAGCCCACGATGAAATTGCTACGAATGCCGGCTTCAGGATCTAGTGCACGTATTTGCGCAATTAAATGTAAGAAATCATTGCTGCCACCGAACCGGCGCATGCTTCGCAGTACATCTTTAGCGCTATGTTGAAATGAAAGATCGAAATATGGAGCTACCTTTTCATTTTCGACCATTGCTTGAAGCAAAGTTGGTCGCATCTCGGCAGGCTGTAAATAGGAAAGTCTGATTCGCTTTACACCATCAATTTTAGATAATTCTGGTAATAACTTTTCCATAGTCCGCAGGTCACCTAAATCTTTACCGTAACTAGTGGTGTTTTCGGATACTAGGAATAACTCGCTTACGCCATTGTCAGCTAACCACTTAGCTTCTTCAATTACTTCAACCGGATGGCGTGAAACAAATGCGCCTCGAAATTGTGGAATCGCACAGAATGAACATCTGCGATCACAGCCTGAAGCTATTTTTAAAGAAGCCCATGGATCATTAGTTAATCTTTTGCGAGCAAAGTCAGAAACGCGCACTCGCTCTGCAGGCGCAATCGGAAGTAATTTACGTCGATCTTGTGGAGTATGTGGGGTCGGTTTATGCCCAGATAAAATATCGCCAAGTCGTGCAGAAATATCTTGATAATCATCGAAAGATAAGATTCCGTCGGCTTCTGGCAAGGCGCTTGCTAGCTCTTCGCCGTAACGTTCGGCCATACAGCCAACTGCTACCACTGCTTTAGTCACGCCATTTTCTTTAAGTGCGTGTGCTTCTAAAAGTGTATTTATCGAATCTTGTTTGGCGCTTTCAATAAAACCGCAGGTGTTAATTACGGCAACTTCTGCTTGCGCCGCATCATCAACTAATTTCCAACCATCTGCAGCTAAGCGACCTGCTAATTCTTCAGAATCCACATCATTTCTGGCGCAGCCCATAGTAATCAGGGCTACGGTCTTGGGCATGGTTACGAATTTACCCCATAACTGACATTTACTACTTCACCTTCTGCACCTAAAGATGGAACTTCTTTGCCATTTACCGTGAGTTTGACCGCACCGGCATTTCCAATTCGCAAATTAACCGCTTCAGTACTTGAAAATTCGAAAATTTGTCCTTGCGATGCTCGACCTGAATATAAAGTGATTCCGGCGGCATCGCTTACAAATAACCATGAATATCCATTTGGGGCTTCTAGTCTTACCAAAACTCCTTTGCCAGATGAATATGTGTTTGCAGTTGCGGCAGCAGATGGTTTAACGCTGGCGCTAGGCGAAGCCGAAGCAGTTGGTTTTGGTTTCGGGCTTGTTGCGCTCTGTTTCAATGAATTAACCACAACTGAAGTGGTAAGTAGGGTAAAAATACCAATCACACTATAAACAATTAATTGTTTATTAGTTAATTTTTTTCGTACTGGAATTGCAAAAGTCGCGTTGTTTTCTACTAGCTGTTCGTGAATCGCCCGTTTTGCTTGTGCATGTTCCTCATCAAATTGAGTTAAAAGTGTTTCCGGATCAATTTTTAAAATCCGCGCGATAGTGCGTAAATGTCCACGCGCATAGGTATCGCCACCAGCATGAAGAAAATCGTTGGCTTCAAACTCTTTTAACAAGGAAACACGAATATTTGAAGCAGTTGATAATTGGTCAATAGTCATCCCAGCGCTCTTACGTGCGCTTGCAATTGATTGGCCTAGTGACATTAGCCAAAGTCTAGATTGGGTGATGCCGTATCACCTAACAGTTTCTGGCAGGTTCACCCATCTGCTCACCCGTTAATCGCGGATGGTATCGAGAACTTCTTCTAACTCCTCAGGCTTTACCAGCACCGCACGCGCTTTAGAACCTTCGGAGGGACCGACAATGCCGCGCGATTCCATCAGATCCATCAATCTGCCAGCTTTTGCAAAACCGATACGCAATTTACGTTGCAACATTGAAGTCGAACCGATTTGAGTTGTAACTACTAAATGCACTGCTTGCAACATTAAATCTAAATCATCTCCAATTTCATTGATGCCATTTACTACTATTTTTTGGGCAACTGTTACATCTTCGCGGAAACGCGGCGCTAATTGCTTGCGCACATGTCCAACCACATCTGCAATTTCTCGTTCTGATACATACGCGCCTTGAATTCGAATTGGACGAGATGCGCCCATTGGTACAAATAGTCCATCTCCTTGTCCAATAAGTTTTTCCGCACCTGGTCCATCCAAAATCACGCGGCTATCTGCAAGAGATGAAGTTGCAAATGAAAGTCGGGATGGCACGTTGGCTTTGATTAGGCCCGTAACTACATCTACCGATGGTCGCTGAGTTGCAAGTACTAAATGAATACCAGCAGATCTTGCTAATTGCGTAATTCGAACTACACACTCTTCGACATCTTTAGCTGCAACCATCATCAAATCTGCTAATTCGTCAATGATGACTAATAAATATGGATATGGTTCCAGAATACGATCACTGCCCGGAGGTGCGGCTACCTTTCCGCCACGCACTGCTTTATTGAAATCATCAATATGTCTAAAACCAAAGGTTGCTAAATCTTCATAACGAAGATCCATTTCACGCACTACCCATTGCAGCGCATCAGCTGCTTTTTTAGGATTAGTGATAATCGGTGTAATTAAATGCGGGATATTTTCGTAAGCATTTAACTCAACTCGTTTTGGATCAATCAGCACCATGCGCACTTCGTCAGGGGTTGCGCGCATCATGATTGAGGTAATCATCGAATTGATCATCGAAGATTTACCTGCACCAGTAGCACCTGCAACCAAGAGGTGCGGCATCTTTGCAAGGTTTGCACAGATGAAATTACCTTCTACATCTTTACCAAGAGCTACCAACATTGGATGCATATCTTGACCTGCAACGCTTGAGCGAAGGACATCACCAAGCGCGACGATTTCGCGGTCGGTATTTGGAATTTCGATACCAACTGCAGATTTACCTGGAATCGGAGACAAAATACGAACTTCACTTGAAGCAACCGCATACGCAATATTTTTTGATAGCGCCGTAATTCGTTCGACTTTAACTGCGTTACCTAATTCAACTTCGTAACGAGTAACAGTTGGTCCGCGCATGAAGCCAGTTACCTGGGCATCAATTTCAAACTCTGCAAATAGTTCTGTCAGCGCACTAACAATTGCATCATTAGCTTTGCTCTTGCCCTTAGCAGCAGGCCCTGCTTTCAATAAATCTGGTGATGGCAATACGTATTTGCTATCAGGTTGAAGCATCATCTGCACTGGACGCGCAGCTGGCGTTGTTGATGGATGTACCTTTGGAACTTCGACGGTAAATTCTTCGTCGAACTCCTCCTCTGCTGGCGCTTCGAAATCTTCGTCTTCGAACTCTTCTTCTTCGTACTGGGAAACTAGAGGTGTTTCAAAAGGAGCCGATTCATACATCTCATCATCGTCATCTTCAGCGCGCTTTGGCATCTTGGTCTTAAGCCAGATAAATGT
>CAXBPX010000068.1:0-5965 GCA_963977625.1 uncultured bacterium | reverse complement strand
GGTCCTCTTTATTTGGTGGCACCCGCAAGAGATTCTGGAGCATATTCGCTTCAGTATTAATCGGAACCATGGTTTTAATTAAAGTTTTAGACTTACTAAATTGGTTCTTAGAACCACGCTTGGGTCCAATAGTGGTGACTTTGATTTCAGTAGGTATCGCTTACGGAATCACTCAATTGTCTGTTGGTATTTCAAATAAGCAAGCACTGAAAGCTTCGCTAACCATGTCGGCCCTAACTTTAGTCTTCTACTATCCGGTTAATTTTATTTTCAAACAAAAAATGAATATCTGGATTTTGTTAGCTTTATTAATTGTGACAATTGCAATTGCCACTGTGGTTGCAATTTCTTACTCAAAAATTGATCGTGGCCCAATAATTCGCACCACCATTCTAACTTCGGTGTTATCGGCATTTATTGTGTTAGTCGATAAATTTATGTATACCTGGTCGCCATATATGCAGACTGACGCTATTAATTATCGTCCGGTTCCAACCATTGGCCAACGTAATGATCTTTTGGAATCCACCGATTTCTGGATTAGTAATTTAGATACCGTGCTTCACCTATTCTTACCAACAATTGCACTTACTTTAATTTCTTTTGCTGGTTATGTGCGTTTCTCAAGAGGTACGTTGCTAGAAGTTCTTAATCAGGATTACATCCGCACCGCGCGTGCTAAAGGTCTTACTGAGCGCACCGTCATTATGCGTCACGCTTTCCGAAATACCATGATTCCTTTAACCACAATTATGGTTGTAGATTTTGCGGGAATCATTGGTGGTGCAATCATTACCGAAAGCGTATTTGGTTGGTCAGGTATGGGAACTTTATTCCGCAGAGGTATTGGTTCCTATGATTTAAATCTGTTAATGGGCGTCTTCTTTGTAACCGCTTCCCTTGCAGTTCTAGCAAACCTGGTTGCTGATTTACTTTATTCAGCCCTTGATCCACGAATCCGAATTGGAAGTGGTGCTTGATGGCTTTCAATCGCAAAAAGAAAATTGATGTATCTGAATCAGTTACCACTGGTGAAAATGCCATCGCAAATAAGGAAACTGAAGGCTTAAGTCAAAGCGCAATTGTTCGTCGTCGTTTTGTGCGTCACCGAGCTGCGATGATTTCGTTGTTCACCATTATTTTTATAATTATCTTTGTCTTTACCGCACTTGATTGGCGCTTATTTGGAAAATGGCGCGTGCCAGGTTGGTGGAAGTGGTCTACTGAAGATTTACCAGAGCTACGTTTTGGCGAAGAATGTGGTGACACAGTTGGTTGCCCTACTTTTAGTTTGCGACCAAAGTTCTTGGGTGGATCCGGATTTGGATTTGGCCCACATCCATTCGGACAAGATGACATCGGAAGAGATTATTTTGCGCTGGTAATGAAAGGTACTCAACGCTCACTAACAGTGATGTTCATTATCGGAATTATCTCTGCGAGTATCGGAACCGTTATCGGTGCGATTTCCGGTTACTACCGAGGCAGAATCGATGCCATTCTTATGCGCTTTACCGATTTCATCATCACGATTCCAGCTATCGTTATCGGATCTGTAATTGGTTTTCATTTCGGTAATCTGGGCGCGACTTTCCTAGCCTTTTATTTAGGACTTTTTGGTTGGACCGGATTATCTCGTTTGGTGCGCGGTGAGTTTTTAACTCTTCGCGAACGCGAATTCGTTGATGCGGCTCGAGTAGCTGGCGCAAGTACCCGTCGCATTATTTTCAAACATATTCTGCCAAACGCGGTGGGAATCATCATTGTTTCGGTAACGCTATTAATGTCTGGCGCAATTCTGCTAGAAACTGCGCTTAGCTATATCGGATTCGGTGTTATCGAACCAGACGTTTCACTTGGTTTATTAATTAATAAATATCAAGATTCTTTTACAACCAGACCATGGCTATTCTGGTATCCAGGTTTGTTCATCATCACAATTGCACTTAGCGTTAACTTTATTGGTGATGGACTACGTGATGCATTTGATCCACGTCAACGTCGCCGAATTTCTAAAAAAGAACGCGAAGCAGCTAAATTAGCAGCAAAGGCTGGTCATTAATGAATAATCAGACCCGCCAAAGTAATGATGGTTGCAATTGCACCCAGGTAGATGGCATGAACATTAAGAACTTTACCGAATTCAAGATAACCTTCCGGGAATTTCTTCCATCTGCTTCGGGCAATATAAGCCGCAACACCCGAATCACTTCTAGGAGATTCACCAAATCTAATCGAACTTTGATTTGCGATATCCATTCCTCTAAGTTCACTGAGATGGACTTTTCTGGAATGGTATCGACCGGGAGCGGGAGCAGCCCACGCATAAATAACTTGGGTTCCGACTTGCACACTCATCGTAAATTTAGTTTCGATAGCGCTGATATCGCGCCAACCGATAGTGTAAGTCCACAGTGGATTAACAATTTTGATGCCTTCATCGCTGATCTCCAAAAGTGGACGATGCAAAATCAAGTAAAATTTAAGAGCTGCCAGAGCTCCAATACCAATCGTCAGCAGCGTACTTTTAGTATTTCCGGTGAAGATAGTTTGGATAATCATCACCAAGACCATCAAATAGATAATGGCCGCACCGAAAATACTTCCTTTATTGCGGAAAATTTCGGAGTTGGACACGACTCAATCTTGGCACAAGGAGTTAAAAATGTCTGAGCCAATTCTTAAGGTCGAACATTTCAATGTTGATTTCTGGGTAGATGGAGTTTGGTATCCAGCCGCAATTGATATGAATTTCAATCTAGAACCTGGCCGCGTGCTAGCTATCGTAGGTGAATCAGGTTCCGGTAAATCCACTACTGCCCTTGGTCTAATGGATTTACTCGCATCTAATGCACGTATGTCCGGTAGCGTTAAAGTTAAAGATATTGAAATGTTAGGCGCTGCAAAAACTACCTTGCGCCGAAATCGCGGAAAAGAAGTTGCATATATTTTCCAAGAGCCAATGACTGCGCTCAATCCGGTTTACACCATCGGCTTTCAAATTGTAGAAACCTTACGCACTCACTTTGATATGGGACCTGCAGAGGCCGAAGCGCGAGCAATCGAACTTATTAAGTTAGTTGATATTCCAGATCCTGAAAAATCAATTAAGAAATACCCACACCAGTTATCTGGTGGCCAGCGTCAACGCGCCATGATTGCCCAAGCTCTAGCTTGCGATCCAGGTCTATTGGTCGCTGACGAACCGACAACTGCTTTAGACGTTACGGTCCAAGCTGAAATTTTAGATTTGATGCGTGATTTGAAAGATAAATTGCAATCTGCAATTCTTTTAATTACCCATGACATGGGCGTAGTTGCAGATATGGCCGATGAAATTTTGGTTATGAAAGATGGCAACACGGTCGAACACGGCGATGCTGATCAAATCTTTAATAAGCCACAGCATCCTTACACCAAGAGCTTGCTAGCTGCGGTGCCAAAACTTGGCAGCAGTCCAAAGCGTTCACTTAAAAACCCAGCGGATGTGAAGCCAGTTATAAAACTAGAAAATGTAACTATCGAATATCCAAAACGAGGTCGCATCCCAGCCTTTACTGCGGTTAAAGATTTCAATCTAGAAATTTTCCCAGGAGAAATCGTTGGTTTAGTAGGCGAATCTGGTTCTGGAAAGACCACTGTTGGTCGCGCCGCAATTGGATTATTGCCAATTAAAGCAGGCAAAATCGAAATCGTCGGAAAAGATATTAGCCATGCAAGTCAGAAAGATCTTTTTGCGATTCGCAAACACACCGGAATTGTCTTCCAAGACCCAGCAAGTTCGCTAAATCCACGTCTACCAATTGGTGAATCAATTGGCGAACCAATCTTCTTAGCAAAATTGGCTTCAGGCGCTGAATTAAATAAGCGCGTAGAAGATTTACTTGAGCAAGTCGAATTGCCAAGAAGTTATCGCAACCGCTTCCCTCACGAATTATCTGGTGGCCAACGTCAGCGCGTTGGTATTGCTCGTGCCTTAGCGCTTACTCCTGATCTACTTATTGCAGACGAACCAACTTCGGCCCTCGATGTTTCAGTACAAGCGCGTTTCTTAGAATTACTTCAAGAGTTACAGGAAAAGTTGAATTTTGCTTGTCTATTTATTAGCCATGACTTGGCAGTGGTCGACATTCTTTCGCACCGAATTGCAGTGATGCAGGAAGGTCGCTTAGTTGAAGTTGGCGAACGCGATCAGATTTTGAAGAAGCCAAAAGATGATTACACCCGTAAATTAATTGCGGCCGTACCAGTTCCAGATCCAAAAGAGCAACGTGAACGTCGCGAAGCTCGTTTGGCTGGTAAATAATTACTAGTTAATTTTCAGTTAGTTTCCAGGGCTAACCGTAGACATATTAAAGTCTTTAATAACTAACGGTGGCATATGCATATGCGTAATATCGCCAGCCCATTCGCGTGGCTGAGTCCATTCGCTTGCTCCCGCTGCGCTAATTCTAGATAACGCATTTACTGGTGAATCATTCCAACGGAAGTTATTTGTGGCACCTTGCACTTCACCATCTTTAACGTAATACACACCATCGCGAGTTAAACCTGTGAGCAGTAATGAATTTGGATCAACCATACGGATGTACCACATGGTGGTCAAAAGTAAGCCATTATCAACTTTTTTGATTAAGTCTTCCAAAGATCCGGTTCCACCAGGAACATCCATAAAGAAGTTATCTCCGATTGGAGTAAATGGCATGGAAGTTAATTGGGCAGATGCTCTAGTTTGAATTAGAGATTGCAATACTCCATCTTTCATCCAATCAACTCTGCCAATTTTCTGGCCGCTATCAAAAACTGAAGTGTGGGCAGAAGAGGCAGTGTTTGCTATGAAAGATGAACCTGGTAACAATTTATTTGCAGGATCGCTATAAATATTGGCGCCAATCGGTGAAAGTTTTTCACCTACGCGCGTTCCGCCACCTTTCTTTGAAAATACACTTCGCCCTTCCCAAGCACTTCTGGCATCAGAAACCCAGAACATGTAAGTGTAAAGATCGGCCACTGTTCCGGAAGGCATGATGGTGTCATATCGACCAGCTGGCAGATCAATTTTCTTACCCTGCCATTCAAGTCTCTGGCGAATATTTTTATCTATCTGCGCCACTGAAACATTTGTAAAGTCGTGTGTTTCAATTCCATCCCATGTTGATCTTGAGCGTTGATGCGATTTACCAGTCATTTCAACGCGACCGATAGGAGCATCATTACGTAAACGTAAACCGCCTTTAGAACCTACCCAAGTAGTGGCATTCTCATGTTCGCTATATCCAAAAAGCTCAATGGAATCTGCCACAGACTTTTGCAACATTTCACCAAGCTCTGGCGCAAATTTCTTAAATATTTCTGGTCCAGTTGGTTGATGATCTGCATCCCAATTACCAATTGAGATATCCCGAGCAAGTGGCGCGTAATCATCGGCTTCGCCAGCAGCTTTAGCAGCGGTGATTGCTTCATCGATAATTTTTGGAATTTCTGATTCATTAAGTCCAGTACGGGTAACTCCACCGGTAGCCATCTTGCCGCCCATACTCACAAAAGCAATTACCGTAACGCTGCGCTCTTGAATCACACCATTTGTCGTTAAAGTGCTATTGGCCCAGCGCAAATTTGCTTGGGTCTTATCTTTAACAATCACCACACAATCATCACAAGGTGCTGCTGCGGTAATTTTTTCAATTAGATCTTGTGCGCGCATCATTTTCCAGCCTCCGCAACAGTATTTAGAATATTTATTTTGTCGAAGATTGCAGCAGGACATCCATGGCTAACTGCTGCAATTTGGCCGGGTTGCGCTTTGCCACAGTTGAATGCACCACCTAATACATAAGTAGATGGCCCACCCACTGATTTCATTGCACCCCAGAAATCTGTAGTTGTGGCTTGATAAGCAACATCTTTTAATTGGCCGACAATTTTTCCATTCTTGATTCGGTGAAATTGTTGACCAGTAAACTGG
>CAXBPX010000067.1:0-6306 GCA_963977625.1 uncultured bacterium | reverse complement strand
TTCGTAATCAGTACCGAAAATATGAGGTGGCTCTCCATTTAGAAGTTGATTTAAGACGATTGGGAACAAATTATTTATTGAGGTATCTGCAAGCTTCTTGTTTACAGCGCCAGCCACATTGAAATATCTCAGGGAGCAAACATTTAAACCCTCAACTCCTGCTTTGGTGACTAAATTTTCAGCGGCTAATTTAGTTTTTCCATAAGGAGATACTGGTTTGCAGACAACTTCTTCACCGACCATTTTTTGCTCTTGATTTCCATAGACGGCAGCTGATGATGAATACACAAAATTTCTTATTCCGTATTTGTATGATGCATCAAGTAAATTAGCAGTTCCAATCACATTCACTTTTTCATAAATTTCAGGGTATTTGATTGATTCCTCGACTGATTTCTTGGCTGCACAGTGAATTACTCCTGTAATATCGATAGAGTCAAAAATAAGTTGTAATTCAGTCATATTACAAATATCAGAATCAAAAACCTTAATGCCTTCAGGACATCGGCTATGTAAACCAGATGAAAAATCATCCAAAACTGCAACTGGTAATTCTGCTTGAATCAAGGAATTTACGACGTGTGAACCTATATAGCCAGCACCACCTGTTACTAGCCATGTCATATTCGAATTATCTCATCTAATGTCTATTTTGGGTAAATCTATTCAAACATCAAAATACTTTAAATTTACCAATTAGAGATTTCTTCAGCCATCAGTCGGAAAGCCGCAGTATGCGCATCCACATCAGCTTCAGTGGTGACCGGTGACATTAGCGCCATGTTATGAAATGGCGTTAATAAGAAGCCATCATTAAGTAATCGCAAATGAATATATTGTTCTAATTCAAAATCACCGGCATCCGCAGCTTCACGACCAGTGCGCGGTGCTTTGGGTGAAAATAAATATTCACCGCGCGCACCTAACCGATTGCAATGCCATGGCAGATTAAATTCTTTGATCGCAGCATCCACACCATCTGACCAACGATTACCAAGTGCAATCATCTTTTCAAAGTTTGCCGGAGTTAAAACTTGCGTCAAAGTGGCTTTCATTGAAGCAAGTGAGAGCGCATTACCTGCCAATGTTCCGCCAATTCCGCCGGTATCAACTACTTCGCGATCTACTTTTGCGGCAATCTCTGCCGCCATTTCTTGTGTCATACCAAAAGTGCCAGTAGGAATTCCACCACCAATTGCTTTACCGATTACAAAGAAATCTGGCTTTAAACCAAGTAGCGAAGTCATACCGCCAGCACCTGCGCTGATGGTGTGGGTCTCATCAATTATTAATTTTGCGCCATATTTTTTAGCGAGCGTTTCTACGCCCTTTAAATAACCATCCTCTGGCAAGACAATTCCTACGTTAGTCATCGCAGGTTCCATCAAAATTGCGGCCACATCACCAAAGCGGAGCGCTTTTTCCATCGCCGCTAAATCATTAAATTCAACTACGCGCGTGGTTTGATCAAGTGATACTGGCGCACCAATATTTCCTTCGCGCGCAATAGTTGAACCATCTGCACCAAGAGTTGCAAAAGTTTCATCAACAGAGCCGTGATAACAGCGATCAATCACAATGATTTTGCTGCGGCCGGTAATTAATCTGGAATAGCGAATCACATGGCGATTAGCATCAGTTGCGCTAACTGTGTATTGCCAAAGTGGTAAACCAAAACGTGCTGCCAAATTCTGCGAAACTGCCAACGCATTTTCAGTTGGCAACATGGCAGTAATTCCATTTTCCAACTGCGCATTTATCGCATCAACTGTTGCTTTTGGCGAATGCCCGGTCATAGATCCGGTATCGCCTAAACAAAGATCAATGTATTCGTTGCCATCTACATCCGTAAATCTTGAACCATTGGCGCTAGCTACAAATGTTGGATAAGCACCTGGCCATTTAGACATCCAAGACATTGGCACGCCGCCCGGCATAACTTTTTTGGCATCTTCAAAGAGCGCTTTTGATTTTGGTGTGCGCGCTAAGAAGCGTTCTGATTCTCGCTTCATTGCGAGAGATAGTTTTTGCCTATCCATAATTGCAATTTATCTTACAAAGAATTAAAAATAAACAACGCTTCTACGTAATCTTCACCGCTAATTCCTAAATTTGCCGCATCTGGTGGCGCGCTCTGTGGTTCGATGCAGATTCCTTCGGAGTCTTCGGTGTAAACCACCCACCATGGCGCATCGCTTTCAATATCAATGCGCAATACATCTTCATATAAAACCGCTGGCACCCCGCGCACACCAGTAAATGCATCATCCCAAGGTTGTTTTGGTGGCGTAATTAATTGTCCAGTTGGTAAACCATCTTTATCGCGCTGCAACATCTGCGCGGCATCGAAAATTAAATCTGCATCATTTCCCGCACCAATATCGCGGGCAAACCATGGATGTAAGCCCACCCACGCAGGTAAATCACAACCATTTGCATCGTATTCAATTGACCATCTGATGGCATCATCTAAAACTTCAATGCGCTGTTCTAATGTCGCGCTACCTTTTTTTGAAGTATATGGCGCCGGCAGATGCAATAGCGCACGACCTGGACCAATATCTTGCCAAGAGGAGGTGTATCCAAATCCATGTAAGGCATTTGGTGGATCAATATTGGTTGGCAATTCAAAAACTTTACCTGATGCATCTTTAATCAAACCATCTCTGATGCGCCCGGCCCATGGCCCCATTGCATACCAACCATGTGAATGCGGTTGTCCGCGATATGGCACCGTTATTTGTAAGTCGCGCCAAATCAACGAACTGATGCGCGCGCCATTATCTAAATCAATATTGATTTGAAATTCAGCATCATCAATAAATTGCATTAAGCAAAATTCAATTCTCTGGAAGTTGGCGGATTAGCGCCTTTGCGGCTACAGGTAATGGCAGCTGCGCGCGCAGCTTTTTCTAAAGTAACCATTAATGCAGCGCCATGTAGTTCGACCAATCCAATATTTTTAACCGCTTCAGCGATCACCGCACCAACGGTATCGCCCGCACCAATCGTGTCCACCACATCAACTTTCACACCAGGAGCTTTAACCACACCTTGTGCAGTTACTCCCGTTAAGCCATCCGCACCATGCGTAATTACAACGACTGAAACATCATTTGCAATCCAACGCTTAGCGATTTCAACATGATCTTGTCCTGGATATAACCAAGTTAAATCATCTTCGGAAACTTTAACCACTGCTGAAATATCGACCCATTTTTCAACTTGCGCGCGGTAATTTTCGCGATCTGGAATTACGGCTGGGCGCACATTTGGATCAAAAATAATTGGCGCTAATTCGCTTACTTCAAGCGCCCAATCAAAAAGTACTGAAGCCGCTGGTTGGATTGCAGTAACTAACGTGCCGATATGAAGTAGCGATGGCTTATGTTTGTATGGATCTGGTAACCAATCAGCCGAAAAATCAAAGGTCGCGGTGCCATCAATTACAAATTCATAAGTAGCAGAGCCATTTTGATCTAAAGTCACAATTGCTTGGCAAGTTGGTTTATCGGAAAATTTACAGAAGCGTGTACCTACGCCATCTAAATTCAATTCATCCTTTGCCGCAATGCCCCATTGATCACTACTGATGCCATCAATAAATTCAACTTGGTGTCCAAGTCTGGCAAGTGCGATTGCAGTATTTTCTGGGCCGCCACCGATATGACCAACTCCGTTGATTAAATCCACCAAGACTTCGCCGCAGACCCACATAGTCATGATGAATATCTTATTAGTTATTTACTGATTAATCCCTAAGTTTGGTCCCCAAGACCAAGCGGTATTGGCACCATCAACTTCGTGACGATTTATCGCCCAAAATGTATATTCACTTAATTCTGGATTACCAATCCATTGCGCGGCATCTTTTCCATCAACCATTAGCGCAGTTGCAAATGCATCCGTTAAACCGCCATCTGGGCCAATTACAGTGCCAGACTTTGCGCCAATTGCAATGATCCCGGTGTGCGGATCTTTAATGTGCGCACCTTTTTCGTAGTGACCACTGGTTGCAATATTTTCATCAGTCAATTGAAATACTTGAACAATCTCTGACTTATTATCAGGATTTACAATTCCAATTTTCCATGGCCCACCGCGTAGCGCTAAATCACCGGCCGCATTTACCTGCACCATTTCGCAGCCCGCGCGATACAACATATCTGCCGCTTTCTGCGCCGCCCAACCTTTTACAAAACCAGATGGGTCAAAACCGCCTTCAACTGCCCACGGATCAAAGGCACCAAAGGTTAATTCGCGCGCCTTTACACAACCGCGCCAAACTTCTTGAACCATTTCTGGCGCATCATCAATCTTTAATTTTCCATTTCGAATCAGGGATACCGAACTATTTTCTTTATAGGTAGAGAACTGCTCATCAACATCAAAAAAGAAAACTTCAACGCCTTCAATGATTCGATTTATTTCCGCTTCATCTAGCTTTGAAGAGGAGACATCCAGGTAAATTTCAGTGCCCCACACTGCAATTTCGCGTTCGACGCGTGCCATTAGAAAAGTTTAAACGCCAGTTGGCATTCCGGCTTTTTGCAGCGCGGTAATTAAAGATTTATACCAACCATATGAAGTATATGAAGCGCCACCTACGCCGCTAATTGCAGCAGATTGCGCAGATAAAGTTTGTTGGCGCAAATTTGGGATTGCATAATCTGTGTAGCGTTGATTACGACCAGATGGTGCTTGGATTGCAACGGCATCAGTTATTTTTCCATTTGAAACTGTAATTTTTACTTGCACATTTCCGTAGCTAACATTAAAAACATCGCCCGTAAATGTGCCGGTTACTCCAGCAGGTGCCGCTGCCTTAGTTGGTGTTGGCGCAGGTGCAGGTGCGGATGTTTCTGTAGTAGTTGCAGAATTGGTAGTAGCAGAATTAGATGCAGTATTGGAATTATTCGAAGTGGTATTACTTGCAGAATTTGTAGTGGTGCTCTGCTTGGTAGTAGCAGTACTTTTTTTAGTGGTAGTAGTTGCTTTGCTGGTAGCTGCTTTTGTTGGCGTAGTAGTTACCGCAGCAGCGTTTGAAGAATTTGATGAATTATTTGCAGAAGTATTTGTAGTAGCAGAGGTATCGGCAGAAGCGCCCGCAAGTGTTGAGATTCCAGATGATCCCAATTGCGGTGGCGTAATTGAAAGTACCGCGCCAAGGCCCCCCACAGTGCCTCCCGCGATCAATAACGCCCGCTTCATGCCGCTTACCTCTATTCCTCGGTAATCAAAACTTTTACTTACCCAATACTCACTTTTAAACCTGTGAGAAATCTGAGATTGCCGTTAAACCTAAGTGCGACTTTTGCTGATTTAGCTGGAATGAAAGCCAAATGCCTCATCATGAATACGATTCTTTGGCACTCCCACTTGGCGAGCTGCAGCTTTAACTGCTTCCACCATGCCTTCTGGGCCACAGACATAAATATCCGAATCGGCAAAGTAAGGCGCAATTTTCAAAATGCTTTTGGCGTTCAATGGATGCTGATTACGGCTACCCACCAAATAATGCACCTTTAGCGCACCCCCCGAACGCTGCGCTAAATAATCTAGTTCCTCTTTCAATACCAATTCATCAGTATTAGAAGCGCGATAAATCAGATCTATATTTACGGTATCGCCAAATTCCTCGGCAATCGCACGAATTGGCGTGATTCCTACGCCACCACCCACCAACAAAACATGTTTTCTGGTCGCACGATTTTTAGTAAATGCCCCATAAGGACCTTCCATAAATACGCGCACGCGCGGCTTTAAATGAATTAAATCGCGCGAATGATCGCCTAAATCTTTTACCGTAATTCGTAGCAACTTATCGGTTGGCGCAGCCGATAACGAATATGGATGTTGCAATAAGAAATGCCCTTTTTGCGCAAAGCGCCAATTAAAAAATTGCCCACCTTGAGCACCAAGTCGATGGAGCGAGCGCCCGCGAATTATCACACTGATTACGCCCGGGCCTTCTACAACCACACGATCAACTCTTAAATCATGGCGCACTGATTTCCAGACCGGAAGTCCCACACGCCAAATCAAAATCGCAGCTGCCACCATTACATACAATGAAATCCAAAATGCTTGATTAAGCGGATGATTTACAAACATTGGTCCGTTTTGAATCTGGTGCATCATGGATGCCGCAATCGCTACATAAGTCAATGTATGAATCAACCACCAAGATTCATAACTTAATTGGGCACGCGCTTTTTTATATGAAGTCACACCCGCCTGAATCATTAAATAAAACCCAAGCAACGCCCAAGTCATCCACGGATATTGGGTTAATAATTTCCACAT
>CAXBPX010000066.1:0-6406 GCA_963977625.1 uncultured bacterium | reverse complement strand
ACTCACCCCTTGAATACTCAGCACGGGGCGGAGCATTACCGCGATCCCCTCTCAATAGTAAAGCTTTTTCGTCAGGATTTAACCCTTCACAAAAGCACACCCCCGGCAACCAGCAGCCCAAAGACCAACTGCAAAAGGATGGTCGACCGATTGGCAGCCACGAGATCCCGCTCCAGATATCGGGCAAAAAGCACCCCAGTGGCTTGGATGGCAAGCGGCAGGGCAAGCAGGGCCGGCGCATTTCGGGCCGTTTCGTGGCCACGGGCGTCATCCCGCGCATGGCCGACGAACTGCGCGAGGACGGCGTGCAGGTGCCGGCCGCGCTCTTCCAGCGGCCCGACGGCAGGGACCTGTGATGCTGATTGTCCTGACCGCGCTGGTCCTGTCGGCCCTGGTGCTGTGGTGGCGCGCGGCGGCCGCGAGGAGTCGTGCGCTGGGGCGGCTCGACCACTGGCTGTCGGACGAGTCAGCCCCGGCAACCGACCCGCCGCCTCGCCGTGTGCGCACGTTTCCGCCGCGCCATCGGATCAGTGCGCAGATGGTGGGCGGGGCCGGCGCGTTCGCCTTGTGGGTCGTCGCCCGGCTCCCGATCGAGATTGCCGTGGCGGCCGGTTCGCTGGTCGGCGTGCTGATGCACTTGATCGAGGAGAATCTAGCCAAAAGCATGAATTCAACCTTGCCAGGATGGGCAACTAGGTCTTCTACCAAAAGGGCTCTCGCAACAACTTTGGGTTTGATCTTGATAGCTACCTGGACTCTGTCTCTCAGTAGCCTTCAACTCGATTGGCCCAAATATTTGGCTATTACCTTAGTGATTATCGTGACCCTTTCCTTGCTCAACTTCACATTTAGATCGATATTTGACTCATCAGATGATCTCCTAGATGAGCGCCTCATCTCACTACGAAATCGATACGCATTCCTTTCCTACCAAGTAGTTGGATTATTGGTAGTTGTGATGGTGGCAGCCCTCAACTTTGCCGATTTGGATCCTTCCAGACTCTGGCTACCAGCTTTAGCGACGTATGCATCAATTCCGTATCTCTTGCTTGGCTTTAAAGAAAAGAACTTCGAGTAAGGAGTAAAAAATATGTCAAAAAAGAACAAGATTTACTGGTTTGAAGGAGTTACCAAGAAAGGAGCCGAGTCGTTATTAAACGACGAAAATTCGAGATACAGATGGCTTCGATCTCAGAAAAACCGTCGGATGCTTGTACTTTTGGTGGCCCTGGGGATTGGTTCAGTCGCAATGGGAAGCTATTGGCCCGTTTTAAAAACCAATCTAAAAATCTCAGACACAACCGAAATCGTCGTTTATAGCGTCACGGCAATTTTTGTAATTTTTGCGGCACTCGTCGGGTATCTCTTCCTTCGTATCAGCGTTCGAGGAATCGCCGATGCACCTGATGAACTCCTTGATGAGCGCCAGATCAAAGTGAGAAATACATCTTTTAGGTATGCATATTATTTGATGGGCTATTTTGTGATTGGCTTGTTCATACTTGTGTTTTTTGGCCCTGATCTACAATTGTTTCAACCTGAAGGAAATGATGGAAGTTATCTTTTCATTTCAATACTATTTTTCTTCTCCTCCCTTCCATCTATGGTCTTAGCGTGGCGAGAGCAGGATATTTGATTTCTGATTGTCTGAGTTGTCCAGCAAAGTTGTGGGAAAAGTTGTGGGAAAAAGAAAAAGCGGTAGGTCAGAAAAAGTTAAAACTTCAGGGAAAGTTGCGTAAACAAATAACTTCTACTTGTGTCCCTGGCCGGAGTTGAACCGGCGACCTACCGCTTAGGAGGCGGTTGCTCTATCCACTGAGCTACAGAGACTTGCAAGATGCCTTTTTTAAAGACCTCAGGTAGACTCAACTTAACTGATTAATAGTCTTAAAAGTAAATATTAATCGAAACTAACGGAGTTGATTTACTCATGGGAATGAAAGCGCTGGTGATCGGCGCTGGCGGAGTCGGACGAGCTATTGCCAACATTGCATCACGAAGGAAATTCATTACATCAATGGTCATTGCTGACCGCACATTATCGCGCGCAGAAGCTGCAGTGGTGCGACTTAAAGATCCTAGATTTTCTGCTGCTCAAGTAAATGCATCCGAACTCGAAGATGTTCGCGAACTAATTCGTAAAGCGCAACCTGATGTGGTTATTAATGCAGTAGATCCTAGATATGTAATGCCGATTTTTTTAGCATGCGAAATTGAAAACACAAATTACATTGATATGGCCATGTCGCTTTCACGTCCACATCCGCATTATCCATACACTGAAACTGGCGTGAAGCTAGGTGATGAACAATTTGCACGTGATTGGAACTGGGGCGAACGAAAAATTTATGCTTTGGTTGGAATGGGTATCGAACCTGGACTTTCCGATGTTTTTGCTAAGTACGCATCAGATCATATTTTTAGCCGAATTGATTCAATGACCGTTTTAGATGGATCCAATTTAGTAGTGGAAGGATATGAATTCGCACCTTCATTTTCTATTTGGACCACCATTGAAGAGTGCCTAAATCCACCATTGGTCTGGGAAGATGGCCGTGGTTGGTACACCACCGAACCATTTAGCGAATTAGAAATATTTGATTTCCCTGAAGGAATCGGTCCAGTTGAATGTGTAAATGTTGAGCACGAAGAAGTAGTTTTAATTCCACAGAAAGTTGATGCTAAGAAAGTTAACTTTAAATACGGACTTGGTGCACAATTTATTACTACCTTGAAAACGATTCATATGCTTGGTTTGGATCGCAAGGAAAATGTTGACGTACAAGGACTTTCAGTTGCGCCAAGAGATTTGCTTGCAGCTTCACTTCCTGATCCAGCCACTCTTGGACACCGCATGCATGGTAAAACTTGTGCTGGTGTTTTAATCAAAGGTTTAAATAAAGAAGGCCAACCATATGCTTGTTACATTTATAACGTGGTTGATAACGATTGGTCTATGCAGGAATATGGAGATCAAGCAGTGGTTTGGCAGACTGCAATAAATCCAGTGATTGCGATGGAATTGATTGCGAAAGGAATCTGGAAACCTGAAGGTGTTAATGGACCAGAATGGTTTGATGCCAAGCCATTCTTAGATTTATTACCAGAATATGGCACTGCTTGGACTATTCGCGAAGAGAGTACTGAGGGTATCTTGCCGTAATGGCGCACTACGACGTTGTAGTAATTGGATCTGGCTTCGGCGGATCAGTTGCTGCGCTTCGATTAGCCGAAAAAGGTTATCGCGTTTGTGTCTTAGAAGCGGGTGCTCGCTTTGAAGATAAAGACTTTCCAAAAACTTCTTGGCGTTTAAATAAATTTCTCTTCGCACCAAAAATTGGATTTAAAGGGATTCAAAGAATCCATAAACTTCCAGATGTTTTTATTCTCTGTGGCGCTGGTGTAGGTGGCGGTTCTTTAGTTTATGCCAATACGCTGTATCAGCCAGGTGATGAATACTTTAATGATCCACAATGGTCAGATATCACTGACTGGAAAAGTGAATTAACTCCTTGGTACCAAGTAGCAAGAAAAATGTTAGGTGTTATTACTAATCCATTTTTTTCTAATAGTGATCGCGCCATGCAAGAAGTAGCCAATGAAATGGGCGTTGGAGACACTTTCACCTTAGCCCCACTCGGAATTTATTTTGGAGATAAAGCTGGCCAAGTGCATCCAGATCCATATTTTGGAGGAGACGGACCAAGTAGAAAAGCGTGCATCAATTGCGGTGAATGTATGACTGGCTGTCGACATAATGCAAAGAACACATTAGTTAAGAATTACCTATTTTTTGCGGAGAAGTTAGGTGTCGAAATCCGTCCGTTGACCACCGTCACAGAACTCAAATATGAAAATAAAATCTGGCGAGTCAAAATTAAAAGCTCAACAAATTGGTTATCAATTTCAAATGAAATCACGGCAGATCAAGTAATTATGGCCGCTGGAGCATTTAATTCTCAGAAACTATTACATCGGATGAAAGCCAAAGGAATTCTTAAACTTTCAGATGCACTTGGAAAGTTATCTCGCACCAATAGTGAATCCTTGGTCGGTGCAATCATGCCAAAAAGTAAACTTGATTTTTCGGAAGGTGCGGCAATCACCTCATCTTTCTATCCAAATAAAAACACCCACGTAGAGCCGGTTAGATACGGTAAAGGCAGCAATTCAATGGGCTTGTTGCAAACCATTGCCACCAGCAGCGACCGAGCAGGGGTCCGTGCAATTCAATGGCTCACCAGTGCAGTAAAGAATCCCACTCTAATTTTTAAGATTCTAAATGTTAGAAAATGGTCCGAACGTTCGGTAATCGCATTAGTTATGCAGAATCTAAATAGTTCGGTCACGGTCTTTGAAAAAAGGAATTTGTTTGGATTCAAGAAATTAAGTTCGAAAAACGACTCAGCTAATCCCAACCCTACTTGGATACCAGAAGCCAACGAAGTTGCGGCACGAATTGCGAAGAATTACGGTGGTATTGCAGGTGGCAATATTGGAAATTTAATTGGCGCACCATTTACGGCTCACTTTGCGGGCGGTTGTGTAATAGGTGCAACTAAAGAATCTGGAGTGATAGATCCGTATCATCGAGTTTGGGGTTATCCAACACTTCATATTGTTGATGGCAGCACAATCACGGCAAACCTGGGAGTTAATCCATCTCTAACAATTACAGCTCAGGCAGAACGAGCTTTTTCATTATGGCCTAACAAGGGAGAGACTGATCAACGTCCTTCACAATCAGAACCATATAAAGTTTTAACACCAATCCAACCAATTTCAAAGATGCGGAGTTAATAATGAAAGCGCTAGTCACCGGTGCAACTTCTGGAATTGGTTGGCACTTCGCCAATTTGCTGGCAAGTGAAGGTTATGACTTAGTGATTACTGCTCGCGATACCCAAAAGTTGCAACACTTAGCAGGTGAATTTCATAATAAATATCATCGAAATGTAGAGATCATTTCGGCAGATTTAACTACAGAATCCGGGATTACTTTAATTGAAAATCGCCTTAAAAATAGCGATATAGAAGTGTTAATCAATAATGCCGGTTATGGATTAAATAAAGGTTTCACTCAGAGTGATATTAAAGATGAAATTGCGATTTTGAAAATACTCTGCGAAGCGCCAATGAGACTAGCCCATGCAGTATTGCCTTCTATGATTAGTAAAAACTCTGGAATCATAATTAATGTTTCTTCAGTTGCAGCTTGGATTACTGGTGGCCATTACTCTGCGATGAAATCTTATTTAATGGTGCTCTCTGAATCGTTACACACCGAACTTGCTGATACTGCAGTGAAAGTAACTTCACTTGCCCCTGGATTCACACACACTGAATTTCATCAGCGCGGAAATATGAAAATGGACTCATTGCCTAAATTCATGTGGCTTAACGCAGATAACGTTGTGATAACGGCTTGGGAAGATGCGAAATCAGGTAAAGCGATCTCGATACCAGGACGCCAATATCGCTTTTTATATATGGTCATGCGCTTTGCGCCTCGCAGTTTGGTGCGTAAAGGTGGCTTCTCCTTCCGTCGAAAGCAACGTTAACTCACAGGGCATTCCGAGGTTTTCGTTACCAAGTTTTCACTCAACGACCAATAAGATTTATCCATTGCGATTTCTGCTAAATGCAGACTTCACATCGAAGAATCCAAAGTTGGAGGAAAGAATGTTTCGTAAGACCTCAGTTGCACTAGCCGCTCTGCTTGTAGCTTCAACAGCTGTAATTGCACCAGCCGCACAAGCTGCAACCAAGATCTCAAATGGTGTCTCTTGTACCAAGAAAGGTGCAATTACCAAAGTAGGAACTGATCGATATACCTGCACCACTAGCCCAACTGCAACTGGCGCAGCTGCCAAGAAATTAGTTTGGGTATGGAACGGCTGCTTAGATGCAAATAAAGCTTATGTCTCAACCAAATCACAATACGATTCAATTCTTAAGCAGATTGCAGGACAATCAACGACGCTTGCTTCAACTATCCAAACTTCCATTAATAACATGATTCTTTGGAAAGCAACCAAAACTTACGCAAAAGATGACATTGTGTACGAAAATACTAAGACCTATTACGTTGCATTAGCGGCTAGTTCCAATAAAACTCCAAGTGCAAACTTAGGAACGCTTTGGGCGGTTTACATGCCTTCGGCAACAGATGCCAATGTCGGAACATCTCCAGATGTAAATAAAGTTATTGCGATGAAAGAAAAAGATGTGGTGGATTGGACTGAGTCAGTAACTAACTTGAACAAGTACATCAAGACTCTTGAGGGTTTGACCAATGCAACTGCAGCACAAAAAACCAAATTAGCTAGTTATAAGTCAACTGTCGCAACCATCAATATTGGTATTAAAAATGCAAACACCAATATTAAGAATTTAAGGGCTAACG
>CAXBPX010000065.1:0-6545 GCA_963977625.1 uncultured bacterium | reverse complement strand
CATTAATTACCGCGTTATTACCTCATATTTCAGAGTTAGCAATTAAAAAAGATCGCGAAGGCGTTAAAAATGAATTAGTACGCGCGATTCGGATGGTTGGTGTAATTACAGTTCCGGCAGGAATGGCATTCTTTTTATTAGGGCCTTTGATGACCAGCACCATTTTCGTTGGGATTCCTTATGAAGATGGTTTGTATATGGGTTATGTCTTGTCGGCACTTGGCGTTGGACTAGTTACATTTAGTATTAATTTAATTTTGTTACGTGGTTTTAATGCATTTGAAGATACCAAAACTCAAGTTCCTTCAATTATTTTAATAAATGTGATTTCCGTAGCGCTCTCTTATTTATTTTTAAATATTTTAGATCCAAAATGGGTAACTGTTGGATTAGGAGCGGCATTTTCTATTAGCTATGTGCTGGGCCTTCCGTATACGTTGCATTTACTAAAACGTCATACTGGAGAGCTACATATCCGAGAATTTTTGGGACAACATTTAAAGTTAATTCTGGCCTCATTTATTGCGATGTTTCCGCTTTACATAATTGCAAATTATTGGCATGGCATAAATGAAACTTCCCCGCTTTCAATTCGTGCGCTGGAATTGCTGATTTTTATTGTTTTAGGTGCGATTGGTTACTTTGTGGTGGCAAAGCGGATGAAAGTCGCAGAAATCGACGTGATAATGGAATACTTACCCGGCCTTAAAGGTTTAAGTAAAGGTAAGAAAGATAAAAAATGAGCGAAGTACATAACTTAGTAATCGTTGGTTCTGGACCGGCTGGATATACCGCCGCAATTTATGCTGCCCGTGCGCAGCTAAATCCAATTGTTTACGAAGGATCAATTTCTGCAGGTGGCGCTTTAATGACTACCACTGAGGTAGAAAATTTCCCAGGTTTCACAGAAGGCATCATGGGGCCTGCGCTTATGGACAATATGCGCGGACAGGCAAAACGTTTTGGAGCTAAGTTAATTACTGACGACATTGTCGAAATGGATTTGGGTGGAGAAGTTAAGACACTTAAAGATGGCAGTGGCAATGTGGTAAAAGCAAAATCTGTAATTTTGGCGATGGGTTCGGCTTATAAAGAGATTGGTTTAGAGAACGAAAAACGGTTATCAGGTCGCGGCGTTTCTTGGTGTGCAACTTGTGATGGTTTCTTCTATCGCGATCAGGTAATTGCAGTTGTTGGTGGTGGAGATTCTGCGATGGAAGAAGCAAACTTCTTAACTAAATTTGCAAGTAAAGTTGTTTTGATTCATCGTCGCGATACTTTGCGAGCTTCAAAAATTATGGCCGAACGTGCACAGAACAATCCGAAAATTGAATTCGTATTTAACACTGAAGTCACAGATGTTTTGGGTCAAGATAAAGTCGAAGCGCTTCAACTTCGCAACACCAAAACGGGTGATGTAACTAAGCGCGAATTTACTGGTTTGTTTGTAGCTATCGGACATTCACCTAGATCTGAACTATTAGCCGGACAGATTTCATTAGATGGCGAAGGTTATGTGCAAGTAGAAGGACGCAGTACGCGCACAAATCTAAAAGGAGTCTTTGCCTGTGGTGATTTAGTTGATCACACCTACCGCCAAGCGATTACCGCAGCCGGCTCAGGTTGCCAAGCCGCGTTAGATGCCGAGCGTTACCTGGCACATTAAGTATTCTTCAACCAGTAACCAGTATTGATAAGAAAATCAGAGAAATTAAATAGGAGTTAAAAATGGGCGCACCAGCAGTAACCGCATCAACTTTCCAAGCGGAAGTTTTAAATTCAGATAAACCAGTATTGGTTGATTTCTGGGCCGAATGGTGTGGACCTTGCCGAATGGTTGCGCCAATTCTTGATGAAATTGCAGCCGAACATGGCGAGAAGTTAAAGATTGTTAAGTTAAATACTGACGAAGAATCAGCGCTGGCAATCCAATATGGCGTGCAATCAATCCCAACTCTGCATGTATTTAAGGGCGGCCAGGTCGTAAAGACCGTTATTGGTGCAAAGCCAAAGCCAGCGCTGCTTAAAGATTTAGCTGAATTTATTTAAGGGTTAATCTGTTCGAATGATCGAAGTTCTACTTCGACCTGGCGATAGTGGTGATTTGGTCAACCAAGTCATCACATCGCTTAACCGAATTGGTTTACTGCATTCCACTCCAGAAAATTATGACTCTTCGGTAGCCGATGCGGTTGCGCTCTTTCAACAACAGCGAGGGTTAACTTCTACTGGCAATGTAAATAACCAAACTTTTCAAGCGCTCGAAGAGGCGCGTTGGAAACTTGGAGATCGATCACTTTATTTGCAAAGTTCACCGTTGATGCGCGGTGATGATGTGGCTCAATTACAAAGTCGTTTAACTGATATGGGTTTTGATTGCGGAAGAGTTGATGGAATTTTTGGTAACAAAACTGAAATCGCAGTAAAAGAGTTTCAAAAATCTGTTGGCGCAACAGTTGATGGTAAATGTGGACCAGCAACAATTACAGCGCTAATTCGTTTAACTAAAACTGTGGCTGGTGGTGCGCCAACTAAATTACGTGAAACTGCGCATCAACAAAGTCGCGGACCGGCACTTGCTGGCAAAGTAATTGTGATTAATCCAGCTCGTGGCGGAACCAATTCAGGAGTTAGCGCTAATAACGTTGCAGAAGCAGAAATTACTTATGACATTGCAACTAGAGTTGAAGGTCGTTTATTGGCGCTTGGTGCAAGCGTTTTCTTAACTCGCGGACCACAAAATGATCCAAGTGAATCTGAACGAATTGCATTAACCAATAAGAGTAATGCTGATTTAATGATTTCACTTAATTGCGATTCTTATAAAAATGAGTTAGCACATGGAGTGGCAACTTATTCTTACGGGAGCGATGCGCACGGAGTGCACTCTGTAGTCGGAGATCGTTTTGCATCTTTAGTACAAAGAGAAATTTGTGCGCGCACTGATTTACAAGATTGTGGAGTGCATGCAAAAACTTGGGATTTGCTTCGATTGGTTACCGCGCCTGCAATTCGAATTGATTTAGGTTACTTAAGTAATCCCGGAGATGCGGATCGATATCGCCGAGCAGAATTTCGTGATTTGATTGCAGAATCATTGGTAATTGCAATTCAACGCCTTTATTTGACGGCAGAAGATGACGCCAAGACTGGGACGCTACGTATCTCAGATTTAAAGCGTGCTGGGCTTCGAATTAAGTAATTAATTTCCGCGATTTACCGAGATATGGAAAACTATCCCAATGACTGAACTGCGCCATACGACTGGAGACTCACTCGAACTCGAGAATCGTTTTGCATCTCGTGCTGCGCACATGAAGCCTTCAGAAATTCGTTCATTGTTTGCAGTTGCTTCAAGACCAGAGATTGTTTCACTTGCTGGCGGTATGCCAAATCTCTCTGCGCTACCTATGGAGATGATGGCTGAAGTAGTTAGAGATTTAGTTGCAACTAACGGAACTGAAGCGCTGCAATACGGAAGCGGTCAAGGACATCCTCTGCTTCGCGAACAAATCTGTGAAGTAATGGCGCTTGAAGGAATTAGGGCCAACGCCGACGATGTCATTGTGACAACTGGTTCGCAACAAGCTTTGGATTTGATCTCTCGAATTTTTATTGATCCAGGCGATGTGGTTTTAGTTGAAGCGCCTTCCTATGTCGGAGCGCTTGGCACATTTGCGCAATATCAAGCAGCGCCAGTTCACGTAGAAACTGATAACAATGGCATGGTGCCAGCTGCGTTAGTCGAGGCAATTAAATCGGTACGTAGCGCTGGTCGAAAAATTAAATTTTTATATTTAATCCCAAATTATCAGAACCCGACTGGTGTGATGCTCTCTGCTGATCGCCGCACGGAAATTTTACAAATTTGTGCCCGAGAAGAGATTTTTATTGTCGAAGATAATCCATATGGCTTACTTGGTTTTGATCGACCATCTCCAAATGCCATGCGCGCGCAAGATTCTGAAAATGTCATTTACTTGGGTTCTTTTTCAAAGACCATCGCATCTGGTTTGCGCGTAGGTTGGGCGTTGGTGCCGCAATCAATTAAAGATAAATTAGTTATCGCATCTGAAAGTTCGATTCTCTGTCCTTCAAATTTCACCCAATTAACAATCTCAAGTTATTTAAAAGAGCAACCATGGCGCGATCAGATCGCATCTTTCGTTGATTTATACCGCGTTCGTCGCGATGCGATGCTAGAAACTTTAGAAGCACATTTTCCTAAAGAAGCTACTTGGACCAAACCAGGTGGCGGCTTCTATGTTTGGGTAACGCTGCCACCAGAAATTGATACCAAAGCAATGGTGCCAAAAGCGATTGTGGCAAAGGTGGCGTATGTACCAGGTAACGCTTTCTACGCAGATGGTTTTGGTTCTTGGCAGATGCGTCTTTCTTATTGCCATCCAACGCCAGAACGAATCCGTGAAGGCGTAAAAGCTTTAGGCGCAGTGGTTAAGCAAGAGCTAGCTTCGCGCGCTGGATATCAACTTAAATAAACGTTGTAAATCTTCCGCACCCGAATACTCCACAATAATTTCGCCTTTACCTCCGGTGCTTTCAATGCGCACGCGGGTATCTAAAACATCTCCTAATTGTTCGCCAAGTTCTTTAAGTTCCGGGCTACTTTTTTTAGCGCTACTTTTGCTTTTAGATTTTCCGGCAGGTTTTGAGATTGCGATGATCTCTTCAACTGTGCGCACAGATAGCCCTTCCGAAATAATCCGATTGGCTAATTTTTCAATTGCAGTGGCATCAGATAAACCTAAAAGTGCGCGTGCGTGTCCGGCGCTAATGGTTCCGGCGGCAACTTTCTGTTGCACTGCGGTAGGTAAATTTAATAAACGCATCGTGTTTGTAATTACCGTGCGTGAGCGCCCTAATTTTTTGGCTAGTTCATCTTGGGTGCAATTAAAATCATTAAGCAATTGTGAATAGGCTGCACCTTCTTCAAGTGCATTTAACTGTGAACGATGAATATTTTCTATTAACGCTTCACGCAGTAATTCATTATTTGGTGTTTGGCGAATAATGACTGGAATCTGGGTTAATCCAGCTAATTTTGCAGCGCGCAAGCGGCGCTCTCCCATGATTAATTCATAACGATTTCCAGCTTTGCGCACCACCGGTGGCTGCAAAATTCCTATTTCTTTAATTGATGCTACTAATTCTTGTAGCGCTTCAGAATCAAAAACAGTTCTTGGTTGGCGCGGATTTGGATCAATTAAATTTATATTGATTTCATCTTGCGCACCAACAATTACTTCGCCTTCATTGCTATTAATTGTTAATGGAATTAGCGCATCTAAATTTGTACCAAGTCCGCCGCGCTTTACCATTATGCGATATCTCCCGACTTGTAGTTGATGCTAATAACGTTGCTATCAAATGCTTTGCCGCGTTCGGCAATTTCACGCGCTACCTGCATATATGCAATTGCGCCAGTTGATGATGGATCGTATGTCATCACTGTTTGTGAATACGAAGGTGCTTCAGATAAACGCACTGCGCGTGGAATTGGAATATCAATTAATTCACGTGGAAAATGTGCGCGCACATTTGCAACGACATCATTTGCTAATCTGGTTCGTGAATCAAACATCGTTAAAACAATGGTGGTTAAATTTAGCTCCGAATTTAATCTTTGTTTAACAATTTTGTAGGTTTCTAATAATTGCGACAAACCTTCGAGTGCGTAATATTCACATTGAATTGGAATTAAAACTTCGTTAGCTGCTGCAAATGCATTAACAGTTAGTAAACCTAAACTTGGTGGGCAATCAATAAAAATGTAATCGTAATTATCTGCAATTTCATTTAACGCATCTTTAAGTCGTGATTCGCGTGCCACCATCGAAACTAAATTAATTTCTGCTTGCGCTAAAGATGTATTTGATGGAATGCAATCTAAAACTGGAAAACCAGCGCACTTTTGAATAACAGAATTAACTGGCGCAGTACCCATTAAAACTTCATAGACGCCCATCGATACTCGGTGCTCTACCCCTAAGGCGGTAGAGGCATTTCCTTGTGGATCTAAATCGACGACCAGGACCTTAAGGCCCCCCATAGATAATGCGGCGGCTAGGTTGACGGCAGTGGTGGTTTTGCCGACCCCGCCCTTCTGGTTTGCCACTACGAAGATTCGAGCTTTGGCTGGAGCTGGCATCGGCTCTTTTAGACGGCGAGTTCCGATCACCCGATTGCTGTTGGAGGTTTCACGTGGAACATCAGCCATGTCCCGAACTCTAGCGTTTTACCTCGACAACTCTGGCTAATGGGATGCCTTCAAGCTCGATTTTATGAACAATTGCGCCTGGAACTTCAGCGGCCTCCGCTTCGGCAGCCTCACCTTTCATCGCAAGGAGCGATCCACCGGGGCTAATTAGATGTTTTGAGATCGCCCAAAGCTTTGAAAGTGGGGCCACAGCGCGAGCGGTGACATAGTCATAGCGCCCTTTCTGGCTCTCCGCCTTTCCTCTAATTACCGAGATACCTAGACCAGCAACCGCCTCTTCTAGAAAATTTACGCGTCGCTGGAGCGG
>CAXBPX010000064.1:0-6885 GCA_963977625.1 uncultured bacterium | reverse complement strand
GTATCAATGGAAACCACCATGACCGGAACTTTGATGGTGGCTAGAGCTGCGGCCACCCCACCGCGATCACGACCAATGTCATGGCTATTCATCGCTTCGCCCAAAATTATGTAGGTATTGGCATCAAAGCGCGCCGCTAATTTATCGGCTTGGTGATCCAAATATGACTCGACCGCGTAACGACCGGTGTCATCGCCTTGCAGCTCTCGACCAAAACGCATATCCATCTCAATTTCGGTTCTAAACGTTAAATGCGCAATGCGACGTGCAATGCCCATACCAATTTCTGGACCAATTTTGTTTGAATAGTAATCGCCATTATTAAAGTTAGGGTCTGCTTTTATTGCATGTACTTGAGTTGAAACAGTTCCGATTTGGTCACCAGTGGCAACTGCAGAACTTCCGATGGTGCAAATGCCACCAATTCGTTCTGGATATTGCACTGCCCATTCCAATGAGCGCATCCCGCCTAATGATGGTCCGCATGAAAGAACATATTTATTTATTCCCATTGCCTCTGTAAATGCCACTTCCGCAGCCACCATGTCGCGTATTGTCAATGATGGAAATCTTGAACCATAAAAATTTCCATCAGGATGTTTTGATGCTGGCCCTGTTGATCCTTGGCAGCCACCAATCACATTTGGACAGACCACAAAATATTTATCTGTATCTAATGGTTTACCTGGGCCAACTTGGTTAGGCCACCAACTTTCAACATCTGACCAACCGGTCCATGCATGGTTTACTAAAATTGCATTATCTTTATTTGCATTTAATTGACCATAACTTTGATAGGCAATGACTACATCTGGAATTACTTCGCCAGATTCCAGCACGATATCGCCAACTTTGATGAATTTACGATCACCATGATCTTCACCATCAAGCCAAGCGCCGGTTACGTGTGGAATGGGCAATTAAAAACTCCTGTCGTTCTTATCGATTTCCTCTGCTTGTTACAAAGAAAAACAATCTGGTCGTCACCCGGAGCACCCCACTAACGACTAGAGGGTTGCCACCCAACGAGCCGGGGCTTGAAGTTGGAATTCGTGACCTAAGCGCAGTTTATTACAAACGTCCAGATTCTTGAACTTGCCTTAAAAACTCCTTGGTTTCGGGCAATTTAGGCTGATCAAATAATGTGGCATCACCGATTTCTAAGATTCTGCCATTTTGCAAAAAGCAAACTTGATCCGCGACTTGCTTGGCAAAGCCCATCTCATGAGTTGCCATCACAATGGCTACCCCTTCGCGCTTTAATTCACGAACTGTTTGTAATACCTCATTAACCAAAACTGGGTCCAGAGCTGAAGTAATTTCATCTAATAATAAAAGTTTTGGTTTGACTGCCATAGCTCTGATTATGGCTACTCGTTGTTGTTGGCCTCCTGATAAACGATCAGGATATTGATCGATTTTTTCAATTAAACCAAATCGATTTAATAATTCCTTGGCCTCATCGATTGCTTGTGATTTGCGATATCCATGCACCAATACCGGAGCCAAAATAATGTTTTCTAACACGGTTTTATGTGGGAATAGATTAAATGATTGAAACACCATTCCTAGTTTTCTTCGCACCTTATCAGGATCAGTTTGTACGGCAGAGATATCCTCATTATCAAAAATAATCTGTCCATCATCAATCAGTTCCAATAGATTTATCGCCCGAAGCAAAGTTGATTTCCCGCTACCGGATGCCCCAATAAAAGTTGTAACTGAATTTTGTGCCACTTTAAACGAAACATCATCTAAAACCGTCAACGAACCAAAACTCTTTCGTAAGTTTTTAACTTCAAGCAGGCTCATGCTGGCCCCTGTGAATTCTGTGCTTCCATACTCTTTCTAAGTACCCGGTCGGTATATCTGGTAAGCGGAATGGTCACACATAAAAATAAAACCGCAGCAGTGATGTACGGGGTGTAATTGAAAGTTCGTGATGTGGCAATTTGCGCGGCACGCACTGCATCGGTGACGCCTAAAATTGAAACCAGACCAGTATCTTTAATTAGCGCCACTAAATCATTTAGTAACGGCGGAGTAACGCGACGAAGTGCTTGTGGCAAAATCACTTGGCGCATTGTTTGCCAAGAGCTAAGTCCAAGTGATCTGGCTGCAGCTTTCTGCGACGGATGAACACTTAAAATTCCGCTTCGGATTACCTCAGCAACATAAGCTGAATAGGTGATCACAACCGCGATGGTTCCCAAAATTAAAACATTGGAAGTCAAACCTTTAATTTCTAAAGCCGGGATGCCAAATCCCACCAATAAAATCACAAGAATCAATGGGATGGACCTAAAAACATCTACGTATGCAGTAGCTAGAAATCTAATTGGCACCAGCGATGGCGATTTGGATGTCCTGATTAAAGCAATACTTAACGCAATTACTCCTACCAAAGTTGATGCAATGATGGTTAAGAAAATATTGGTAAGAAATCCCAAGAGCACTTTGGGTAGTACTTCTACGCCATATGCCCAGTCAAAAAAAGTATCCCTAAGAGTTTTAAAACCTGGTGAAAGCACCACTACTGCGCTTAATGATCCTAAGACAATGAAACTTGAAATACCGGCAACGTATTGATTCTTTCGATTTCGAATCCGTCGTTCAGCTTGGCGCTTAACTTCAATTTGGCTGGGAGTAAAAGCAGAGAGAGCGCCAGATAACTGACGCCCTCTCTTTTTGAACATGTAGGTACTTTAAGTGAAATTAGCCCAGAACTGGTGCCCCAGCCGTTGCGCCTAGCCACTCATCTGTGATTGCGGCCAATGCTCCACTGTCAGTGATCGCTTTTACAGCGGTGTTAACACAAGCAGTGATTGGACTATCTTTCTTGAGTAATAGACCAAAGCCAGCATCTGCTTGGTCACTTCCAGCAATCTGACCAACAATCAATCCATTTGGAATTTCCACTCCAGATAGATAGAAGCCAGTTGGAAGATCTACTACCAGTCCATCAATCTGCTTATTCTTAAGCGCAGTCACTCCGGCAGCGTTGTCATTAAAGACCTGGGCCTTTAATTTCAAAGTAGTTTCGATAACATCTAATGAAGTAGTTGAAACCGCGGCGCCAAGTTTTGCGTTTGCCAAATCTGCAATTGATTTAGCGTTTGCAATCTTGCTGCCTTTGAAAGAGACAATTACTTGGGTTGACTTGTAATAAGGTTCTGAGAAATCAACCGCCTTTTTACGATCTTCTGTAATTGAGAATTGCTGTAAGTTAAAGTCAAAATTCTTATCACCAGGAGTAATAGCAGAATCAAATGTGGTGCGAACCCATTTAACTGCATCACCTTCATAACCAAGTTCTTTAGCTACTGCTAGAGCTACTGCAGCTTCGAAACCTTGACCTGATTCTGGTTTATCATCGATAACCCATGGATAGTAGGCAGGTTCGCCAGTTGCAATTGTTAATACACCATCAGTGACCGTAGTAAGTTTTCCAGGTTCGCATGAACTAGCTGCGCTATCTGAATTTGAACTACATGCGGTAAGCACAGATGCCGCCAGAATTAGTGGCAGAAATTTTAGAATCTTCATAAGTAGGCCTTTCGGGCTATTGGTAACTTGCGAAGATTATCCTGACAAATGAAAAGAAGCCACATGCATTTAGGTTGCAGATGGCTTCTTTTTGCAGAATTCTGGCGCTTAGCCAAAAATCGTCTTAGTGACTCTTGGATGTAGTTCCGCCCTCAATTGCGCAAATCCTGAAGGTGGCCAACCACTGCTAAAAACGCGTCGTAACAATCTAGACAGAGAATATTCAGAATCATCTTGGATGGCTCGATCTAGTGCTCTATGGGCTAAAGCTCCCTCGCCATTTTCGTACGCTATTGCTGCAAAAAGTGATGCCACCGGTGCCACAAATTTGGGCGGCGCGATCCTTAATAAATCGCGCCACATAGCCCAATAGGCATTTATGGTTTGGTCATTGTGGCAACCAAGTGCAAAATCTCGAACTTGCACATCACTTAAACGTCCCAGAACACGTGCAATTAGATCATAATCTTTGCAAACTCCTTTTTGTATGTAGAAATCTGCTAACAAAAGAATAGATTCTGCCCCATCGCGCTGTAATTCATTTAAATTATTTGCCTCTGGATCAATTCGAAATCCAATTACTTGTGCATTCCAGTTAAGATCTTTGGCAAAAATAGTTGAAGCTATCGAATGAGTTAAACCCTCAGAATCTAGAAAGGGTAAGACTTTTCCATTTGCTACTTGTTCGGCAGTAATGCGTGAATTTTGAAAATCTTCAATTGGATTTCCTTCTGGTGGACAGCAGCTTTCATCACTGCAAATCATTGATTTCCAGCGGCCATTTCGAACTAACATTAATTCTCGAATCGGAATTTCTAAAGCTGCCACCGCATCTGCAGCATTTCGCAAAACTTCTGGACCCAAATCACAGTCAGTTGGTTCATAGGCAACCAAAAGGGCGCCCTCTGCGTGATCTCGTTTTAAGTGGGAAGCCAGTAGTTGATATGCACCGGTTGGTGGATTGATAGGAAAATCAACGCGCATCGCCATTTCTAGCGAGTCAGATTTAACAGATATCAGCACTAAAGAATCTGTTGGATGGTAGCCAATTAAAAATGGCACCGCAGCGAGTAAATCATGTGGTGTTTTAACAGTTGTCATAGTGGCTAATGCTTCTAAAACGCGCCGACAAAAGTTTTTACTTACCCACAAACTTAGTACCAGCACCTACTACTTTCACATCCACACCCGTGCTCTGCTTGATACTGCCATTAATCGGAAATTCAATGCCATCCACAGTGAAGCTACCGTCCCAAATAGTTTTGACTAAAACTGCATAAGTTCCGGGTACTAGATATGAATGTGAAATTTCAGTCGATGGATAAGGTTTACCAACTTTGTTGGTGATTAATATGGTGCCATCTCCAAATGACCAAACTGATTTAGGTTGCAAATTAACGCTAACGCTTTGGCCCAAGATCTTAAAATCTTTATTGAAAAAGGTGGGCAGATCGCTCCAAAAGATAACCGGGACCCGCGTTAAAACCTGGCCCGCTGGTTGATAGGCAACTTGCAGCGTTGGTAGTGATTGCAGAATCTTGTCGGCTAATGATTTGCTGCTGGTTCCAGATTTGGTTTGAGTTTTAGGTGTACTGGTTCGAGGTTTGTAAACATACTTCCTAGTGGCAGAGGTAGCTGGTGTCGGTCTAGGTTTTGGTGCGCTAGTTGATGCAATTCTTGGTTTAGCTGTAGCAGTTGCCCCGTTTTTCTTACCTTCGATGACCAATTGACCATTTTCAGTGTAGACATTGATACAAACTTTGTCGGTGCACTCTGCATGTGCAGGACTAATTAAGCTAATTAGGCTAATTGGGATAATTGAAATTAAGAAAAATGCCGAAATAAAAATGTATTTACGCATGGCTTTAAATTTATAGAGTTTGTGATGAGCGCAATTTTTGCTATCCACAGATATCTTTAACCCATGACCGCTCGAGATGGTGATGGCTGGGTGCAATGCCGCTGCGGCGGTAAACACTGGGGGTTAAATGGTGCGGCCGGATTATTGTTAATTCGAGATCGAAAAATCATGATGCAGCATCGAGCTCCTTGGGTTCATAACGGAGATACCTGGGGATTGCCTGGTGGAGCTCGTGATTCTCATGAAAGTGTCTCTGAAGCTGCAATTAGGGAAAGTGTCGAAGAGACTGGGATAAAAGCTGAACATGTCCAAGTGGTAGAACTTTTTTCCGATGACCATATCGATTGGCGCTATGACACCGTTATCGCTAAAGCGCATGGCGATTTGAAAACCTCTGAATGGAATACCGAAACTCACGATATTGGTTGGTTTGAAATATCAGAAATTCAGAATTTAGAACTGCATCCTAGTTTTGCGAAAACTTGGCCTACTCTGCAGATCCTAGTGACTGACTTAATCGTTTCAGGCTCTCTCTGACAACTTCACCATCACTGGTACGCCAAAGTGGTGGAATGGAATTTAATAACGCACTTCCATATCTTTTATTTACAATTCTTGAATCTAATATTGCAACTACTCCCCGATCATCAATACTTCTGATTAATCGCCCAGTTCCTTGCGCAAGCAATAAAGCTGCGCGCGGTAAAGAGATTGACATAAATCCACTTCCGCCGGCTGCATCTACTTCCGCGCTTCTCGCTGACATCACAGGATCATCTGGCCTTGGAAATGGAATTCGATCGATGGCTACCAATGTGCATGATGCACCTGGGACATCAACTCCTTGCCAAAGTGTCATAGTGCCAAGCAATACCGAAGTTTCATCACTTGCAAATTTCTCAACTAGCGGTGCCACCGCATCGCCGCGCTTTTGAGTGATGATTCGAATAGGTCTTTCTGCTAAAACTTTTCGCAAATGCACATCGGCTGCTTCTACCGCACGCCAAGAGCTAAAAAGCGCCAAAGTGCGCCCACCGGCTGCATCAATTAATTCACCTAAATGTTCCAGTACTTCTGGTGCGATGCCATCGCGGCCAGGTTCGGGTAAATGTTTTGGCAGATAAAGCATTCCTTGTTGTGCGAAATCAAAAGGTGAACCCACATCAAGCATTTGTACGTTTGCCGGATCAATTGTGGCTGCTTCCGGTTCTTCATCTGGTTCGGATCCGACGATAAAACCAATCTGTTTGGCCATCGCATCAAAGCCGCTACCTACTTTTAAAGTGGCACTGGTTGCAATCACGGGAGTCTGGCGCAACATGTTTTCACGCAAAACATCGCTGACCGAAAGTGGCGCTAAATATAGAGTTTTAAAGGTTGGTTCATACCAAAGTACTTGACCGTCTTTACCTCTGAGCATTTTTTGTGCAGTTACATTGACTTCATTTACGGCACCTTTAACCCGAGCGCGCTCTGCA
>CAXBPX010000063.1:0-6991 GCA_963977625.1 uncultured bacterium | reverse complement strand
CAATTGCAGAAAATCTCCACCAGCTGCTGCAATCGCATCAACCACCACACCCGCATTTGCGGCATTCTTTACCACCACGGTAAATGATTGGGTTGCGCGATAACCAACTTGTACCGAACCTTTATCTTGGGTGTAGTTATATTCAGGATAAACAGTTAGCGAAGTTGTTGCTAAATCTTTTGTAGATACTCCGTTTGAAATTACAGCTTTACGTACTGCAGAACTTGCACTATTTGCTTTTGCGAGCGCTGCAGCATTTGTTCCTTCAACCACGGTTACTTGACCCATTATCTTCACTGCATTTGGCACAACTTTCACAGTGCCTTCTGCATTTACAGTGATGTATCTTGATGCAGCTTCTGCTTGTGCAGTTGGTAGCGCCAATATTGAAAGTGCGGCAATGGTTGCGATTACTGAACGAAGTTTCATAGCGATATTCTACTTCCATGGCATCATCTCAATTTGTCTCAGACTGCACGATTGATGCCTTATCTCGCGCAGCAAAGCAATTAAAGGATGGCAACCTGATAGCTTTCCCAACAGAGACTGTGTATGGGCTTGGAGCTGATGCTCAAAATGAATCTGCAGTTTCGCGTATATATAAGGTGAAAGGTCGTCCGCAAGATCACCCGCTCATCGTGCACATTGGCGACTGGCAATTAATGGGCGAATGGGCCGAAGAAATACCTGATTTTGCAATTGATCTAGCTCGCGCATTTTGGCCAGGCCCAATGACTTTGATTTTAAACAGATCCGAACTTGCAAAAGATTTCGTCACCGGAAATCAGAACACCGTGGGTATTCGCGTTCCTAATCAAACACTTGCACTTCAACTATTAAATGAATTTGCCAAACTAGGTGGCAAAGGAATTGCCGCACCTTCTGCAAATCGTTTTGGCCAAGTCTCACCAACTTCCGCCGAAGCAGTTCGCGAAGAAATCGGTGCATTTTTAGATGCAAATGATGCAATTCTTGATGGCGGCCCATGTTCTGTTGGCGTGGAATCCACCATCATCGATTGCACTGGCGCAAATCCAAAAATTCTTCGCCCAGGCGCAATTACGATTGAAGATATAAAAAGTGTTACCGGTTTAGAAGTAGATTCACCAGCAGATTCTGATATTCGCGTTTCTGGTTCCCTTGAAAATCACTACGCACCTCGTGCTCAAGTAATTTTGGATGAAACACCACAACTAGGAGATGGCTTAATCGCCCTTGCTGAAATTCCAACACCACCAGGAGTAATTCGCTTAGCCGCACCAAAGTCCATCGAAGCTTTCGCCCATGATTTATACGCCGCACTTCGTGAAGCTGATTTGAAAGAAATAAAACGAGTGGTAGTGGCACAACCACAGGGCTATGGCATTGCAATTGCGATAAGAGATCGATTAATGCGCGCAGCCGCTGGCCGCGTACTTCACGATTAAACGAATATTTCATTTAACGCTAAACTGCGCCGGTTCGCGCTGGTTTTCCAGCAAGTAGGGGCCTTTAGCTCAGTCGGTAGAGCAACGGACTTTTAATCCGTGGGTCGCGGGTTCGATCCCCGCAGGGCCTACTTATAAAGCTTAAAAAGCAGAAAAATTTTCACATTTGTTCCAATTGTCTGCAGTTACCCCTAACCTACTCCCAAGTAATAGCCAATATGTCAGTAGTCCATGAGGTGACATTTAATGGAGTTCATGCAAGGTTTTGTAAGTTGGCTTGCCAATAAGCCAACACCTGATGAAATTTGTCGCGCGCTAATTACTGATTACTTAATTCGATATGGCGCCTGTTGTGCACGACTTGGTAGATTAAATAAAGACGACAGCTATCACTATTTAGGCCAGTATGGTTTTGATACCAACGAAACGGGAAAATTAGTACCCGGACAAATTTGGCGTACCAATAAAGATATTGAGGTAAATCTGATTGCAGCGGGCCATCAACCAGGGCCATGGACTTCAACCAATAGACAAGTGCTAATTGAACTGCGGGCAAAAGGAAGTACTTACGGTTGGATGAATATTTTATTTTCTGCCGAAAAAGATGCGCAACAAAAGAAAGAAATTGTAAAAGAATTAAATATCTACGCTTTGGCAATTTCGCTTTATCTTTCGCTAACCCACAGTCAGGAATTCTCAAGCGAGAAAGATTTAGGTGCTGAAAAAGGGTTGCCATCGGTTGATTCATTAACCAAACGTCAATTGAACATTCTAAAAGGTATGGTTGATGGCAAAACAAATCATGACTTGGCACAACAGTTGGGATATTCAGTTTCCACAATTCGTCACGAAACTATGCGGATTTACCAAGCGCTCGCAGTTAGTGATCGCCGCGAAGCAGCACAACGTGCGCTGGAATACGGCTGGGTTTAACCATATAAACACTGCATTTAATCGGTTTTATTACTCCCGATAGAATGCACCTCTATGGCAAAGTCGCTTCCAACTCCGGCCGCCCCGGGTCAAGATGAGACCAGGGGAGTCTTAGCGATTCCTGCTTTTCGTAGGCTCTGGCAATCAATGGCGCTCTCTTCATTGGGAGATTGGCTGGGTTTGCTTGCAACTACAGCGATGGCGCAGAAGTTATCTCAAGGCAATTATTCAACGGCAAACTTTGCAATCGCCGGTGTCTTTATTGCGCGTCTATTGCCATCCGTTTTCCTAGGGCCAATTGCAGGTGTAATTGCAGATAAATTTGATCGCCGTAAATTAATGGTGGTTGCGGATATTTTGCGCGGAGCTCTATATGTATCAATTGCGCTCTATCAAAATTATTACTGGTTATATGGAGCCACCATTTTGGTGGAATGTATAACGCTATTTTGGTCACCAGCTAAAGAAGCATCGGTACCTAATTTGGTGCCGAAAGAAAAATTAGAATCGGCAAACCAAGTTTCATTATTGGCAGCGTACGGAACTGCGCCAATTGCAGCCGGACTATTTTCAATTTTGGCTTTGATCTCTGGTGCACTTAGCGCCATCTTTCCATTCTTAAATGGCAACACCACTGATGTGGCGTTATATATAAATGCATTCTCATTTTTCTACACCGCATGGATTGTCTTTGGCATGGAAGAGATTCCGCGTGGTGCGGCATCAAGTAAAGGTGGCGAAAATATTGCCAAGTCTCTACTTGAAGGTTGGCGCTTTGTTAGCCAATCAAAAATTGTTCGTGGATTAATTGTGGGAATGGTCGGCGCATTTATGGCTGCTGGCGCAGTGATTGGTTTAGCCAGAACATTTGTTAGCGATCTTGGTGGCGGTGACGCTGCATATGGCGTGCTCTTTGGTTCGGTATTTACTGGGCTTGCAGCTGGTATTGGTTTTGGACCACGTGTGCTCTCTCAATTTTCACGCCGCAGATTATTTGGCGCATCTTTAGCAATTGCCGGTTTCTTCTTAGTGGCTTTGGCGCTAATTAGTAACTTAGTAATTGCAGTGATGGTGACCATAATTTTGGGCGCATTTAGCGGAATTAGCTGGGTTACCGGCTTCACCATGTTGGGCATGGAAGTTGAAAATGAAGTTCGAGGCCGCACTTTTGCTTTCGTGCAATCCTTAATTCGTATTGTATTAGTAGCAGTTTTGGCAATTGCGCCATTAATTGCAGCGGCCGTTGGTCAACACACTTATAAATTTGCGAACTCTGAAGTCACTTATAACGGCGCTTCAATTACCATTTTGATTGCAGGAATTCTGGCTGGGCTAATTGGTGTAGTTTCATATAGACAGATGCGAGATCGCCCTGGCATTTCATTAATGAGTGATGTGGTTTCAGCGCTTCGCGGAGATTTAGGTGCACAAGTAACTGGACATGCCAAAGGCGTATTCATTTCTTTTGAAGGTGGCGAAGGTTGCGGTAAATCGACCCAATCAAAATTATTAAAAGAATATTTTGAATCCCAAGGACATGTGGTGGTTTTAACGCGCGAACCTGGTGGCACTAAATTAGGCAAAGAGTTGCGCGATATTTTGTTGCATACACATGATCATGTCTCACCGCGCGCCGAAGCACTTTTGTATGCAGCTGATCGCGCGCATCACGTAGAAACTTTAATTCGCCCAGCGCTTGATCGTGGTGAAATTGTAATTACAGACCGATATTTAGATTCCTCAATTGCATACCAAGGTGCGGGCAGAGTTTTATCACCAGGAGAAGTTGGCCGGATTTCACGGTGGGCTACTGAATCATTAATCCCAACTTTGACCATCATTATTGATTTACCAGCAGAAATCGGCATTTCGCGTTTGAAATCTAAGGATCGATTGGAAAGTGAATCACATGCATTTCACGATCGAGTTCGTCAAGAATTTCTCTCTTTAGCTTTGTTGGACCCAGAAAGATATGTGGTTGTAGATGGCCGACAGAGTATTGAAGATATTCATGCAGTGATTATTTCTAGAGTCAGCGAATTACGCGATTTAAATAAGATTGAAAAGAAACCAAAGCTTAAAAAACGAATCATTAAGAAACCACATTTGCGAAAGAAATCAAAGTGAGTGTCTACGACCAATTAATCGGTCAATCACATTTAATTGAAAAATTAACTGCTGCTGCAAAAGCGGCAGCAAGCGGCGAAGAATCACAAGAAATGACACATGCGTGGATTTTTACTGGTCCACCAGGTAGTGGCCGTTCCTCAGCCGCAATTGCATTTGCGCAAGCTTTAGTTTGCAAAAGCGGCGGTTGTGGTACTTGCAATGATTGCGTAACTGCAAAATCTGGTGCACACCCAGATGTAGAAGTTTTAAAGAGCGAAGGTTTATCAATAAAGATTGATGAGGTCCGCGAATTACTAACGCGAACTGCATGGGCGCCATCGATGGGCGGCTGGCGCGTAGTAGTAATGGAAGATGCAGATCGCTTAACTGAATCTGCTGCAAACGCGCTACTAAAAGCGATCGAAGAACCAGGACTTCGTACTGTTTGGCTACTTTGTGCGCCAACGTTGCATGATATTTTGCCAACCATTCGTTCACGTTGTCGCCATATTCAATTACACACCCCGTCAAATCATGAAGTCTCTAAATTTCTAATCGAACAACATCAAATTGCACCAAAGATGGCAGATTTTGCCGCAAGAGTTTCGCAAGGCCATGTTGGAAGAGCTAGACATTTAGCAACCAATGAAGCGGTCCGAAATCGCAGAAGCGCGATATTAAGCATTCCCAGCCAATTAAATAGCGTGGCTGCAGCATATGCAGCGGCCGCTAAATTAGTGGAACTTGCAAATGCCGAATCGGATGCCATTTCACAAGCGCTAGATGAAAAAGAATATGAAGAGCTTTCCACTGCATTAGGTAAAGGAAGCGGCAAAGCACTTAAAGAACTAGAGAAAGAACAGAAATCTAGATCTACCAGAATTACCAGAGATACTTTAGATGGTGCACTTCTGGATCTAGCAACTTTTTATCGCGATGTGATTTTGGTGCAAGCTGGCCACAATGGTGACTTGATCAATGCCGAACTTGCAGAGCAGATTAATAAGATGGCCGCGAATACCCAATCACATAAAACAATTGCCAAGATGGATGCCATCATGAGTGCTCGTGAGAGTTTGCAACGAAATGGTGCGCCACTTTTGGTAATGGAAGCTTTGATGTGCGAATTAATAAAGTAACTTTAAAATTACTCTCCTTTGCAATCATCGCACTGCTATTAGCAGTTACTCTTGCAAATCTTTTTAATCAAAACAAGGATCCATTCCAACCAACGCGTGGCAAGTTGAGCCCTGCAACTATTGCCGGTTATTACAATCAGAATTTCAACTGGCTAGATTGCTATGGCGGGTTTAAATGCGCTACATATAAAGTGCCAATTGATTATGAAAATATTGAATTAGGTGAATTTGATATTGCGGTAATGAAACATGAAGCAGTAAATGCAATCGGAAATTTAGTCGTCAATCCAGGTGGCCCAGGAGGCTCTGGCATTGATTATGCATATTCATATGCAGATGCCTTCACTAACGCAGTGAATGAAAATTTTAATATTGTGGGATTTGATCCTCGTGGGGTAGGGCGTTCTGCGCCGATTGATTGCCTTAACAATAAAGAAATTGATGAAGCCTATGCATCAAATGCCTACCCAGAAAATGCGGCAGAATTAGCGCAAATGCAGGCTGAAACCAAGAAATTTGCCGAAAATTGCCAGGCAGAAAATAAGTATTTAGCATTTTATGCAACAGCCAATGCGGCAAAGGATATGGATATTTTGCGCGCATTGTTAGGTGATGCCAAGTTAAATTACTTAGGTAAATCATATGGAACTTATTTGGGAACTCTTTATGCCAAAATCTTTCCAGATCGAGTTGGAAGATTTGTACTTGATGGTGCAGTAGATCCGACTTTAAATTCTTTCCAACAAACTCTGCAGCAAGCAGTTGGATTTGATTCAGCTTTTAACGCTTTTGCAAATGATTGTATTAAACAGGGCAACTGCGCTTTAAATGATAATTTTGCAACCCAGATAACAGATAAGTTGACCGAAATTCGTAAGCAGCCAATACAAGTTGGTGATCGCCAACTTACAGAATCTTTGGCAATGTATGGAATTGCCTTTGGGCTTTATGATCAAATAGATGGTTGGCCAGTTTTACGCAAAGCGTTAACTGATTTATTTAATTCAGATGGCAAAGCGCTACTTGATATGGCAGATCAATATAATCGCCGAGATTCCAACGGCAATTATCTATCAAATGATGCTTCTTCACTTTCGGTAATTTCATGTGCAGACTTCCCACCAACGGGGGCGGATCAAGAGCAAATAAAAAATGCAGCACCGATATTTGGAAAATATTTAATGTATTCTGAAATGGACTGTGAATATCTACCGAAATCAAAATATGAATTAATCGATGGGCCAATTTCTATGAAAACTCAAGTGATGGTGATCGGAACTACCAATGATCCGGCTACTCCTTATCAATGGGCGGTTAAGTTGTCGCAAGTTTTGCTTAATTCAATTCTGATTTCGGTATCTGGAGAAGGGCATACCGGATATA
>CAXBPX010000062.1:0-7067 GCA_963977625.1 uncultured bacterium | reverse complement strand
GCACGGTTTTGATGCTGCCATAGGTGGATCAAGGCGTGATGAAGAGAAGAGTCGCGCAAAGGAGCGCATCTTTAGTGTGCGCGATGAAGGTCATCGATGGAATCCAAGAGCGCAACGTCCAGAGTTATGGCGCACTTACAACACTCGATTAGCACCGGGTCAAACTATGCGCGTCTTTCCATTATCTGATTGGACCGAAGCAGATATCTGGAATTACATCTTGCAAGAAAATATCTATGTTAATCCACTTTATTTTGCCAAGCCGCGCCCAATGGTTAAACGTGGTGATCAACTAATAATGGTTGATGATGAACGTTATCCTTTAAATGAAGGAGAAAAGCCATTTGAAGCAATGGTTCGTTTCCGTACTTTGGGATGTTATCCGCTCACTGCAGCTGTCGAATCCAACGCAACCACCATCAAAGAGGTTGTCGAAGAAGTATTAAATGTAAATCTATCTGAACGCGCCACCAGATTAATTGATGGTGATAATGAAGATTCTATGGAAAAGAAGAAAACGGAAGGGTACTTTTAATGAGTAATTCCGTGATTCGACTTTTAACTTGTGGCTCTGTTGATGATGGAAAGAGCACGCTAATTGGACGTTTATTGGTCGAAACAAATAGCGTCCCACATGACACAATAAATGCCGCAAAGAAAACGCGTCGTAGCGGTTCCACTATTCCAGCTGGCGAAATTGATTTCAGTTTATTAACTGATGGCTTAGAAGCAGAACGCGAACAAGGCATCACAATCGATGTGGCTTACCGATCCATGAGTCTGTTAAATGGTGAACGTTTAATAATTTCAGATGCGCCCGGCCACGAGCAGTACACCCGAAACATGGTGGTGGCGGCATCTCGTGCGGATATTGGCTTGGTATTGATTGATGCCACTAAAGGTGTGCGCACTCAAACTTTGCGCCACTTAACCATCTGCCAACTTATGGGCGTAAGTCGCATCATTATTGCGATCAATAAATTAGATGCGATGGATTATCAGCAATCAGTATTTGATGCGATTGCTACAGATATTTCGAAAACGGTAAATCGTTTAGCGTTAAAAGATGTAGTTTTGATTCCATTGAGCGCGCTGGCTGGCGATAACGTAGTTTTTAAAACTTCAAATATGCCATGGTATTCAGGGCCTACCTTGCAAGAAGCCATTCAGGATTGGAATGCTCCGGTTTCCAAGGACGCCACTGCATTGATGCGCGCGCAATTAATTGCTCGCGCAGATGATTTCCGTGGCGTAGCCGGAACTATTTATCAGGGTGCAATTTCGGTAGGCAATGAAGTAACTATCTTCCCAAGTGCCAAAAAAGCTACTGTTGCAAAGATGGTAACTTTTCAAAAAGAAATCAATAGAGCGCAAGTCCATGATGCAATCACTTTAGTTTTAGAACCAGAAGTGGATGTAGCACGCGGAGATGTAATTGCTACCAATGCTGATGAATTAACAGCGGCAGATCGCTTCTCAGCACATATCGTTTGGTTAGATGACGAACCGCTCATTCATAGTCGTTCATACATGCTCTATTCGGGCCCAGCTTCATCACCTGCCATGATTACTAAAATCAAACATCGATTAGATGTAAATACTGGCGAACATTTATCTGCTGATACTCTAAATATGAACGATATTGGCGATGTAGAAATTGCCACTGATATTGCGATGGTTCTAAAGCCATATGAAAATTCTCGCGAATTTGGTAATTTCATTCTGGTTGATCGGCTAACTCAACGTACCGTCGGTGCCGGCATGATTCGCCATGCATTGCGCCGAGCAACAAATATTCACCATCAAAACTACGAAGTAAATAAGGCGCAACGCAGCGCACAAAAGAACCAGAAAGGTCGCGTAATTTGGCTCACCGGACTCTCTGGTTCTGGAAAATCAACCATTGCAAATGCTCTTGAAACTACGCTGTTTGCAAATGGTGCACATTGTTATGTTTTAGATGGCGATAACTTACGACTTGGTTTAAATATGGACCTGGGATTTACTCCAGAAGATCGCGCAGAAAATGTCCGTCGCGTCTCTGAAGTTGCCAAACTTATGGTTGACGCTGGTTTGATAGTAATCACGGCGTTAGTCAGCCCGTTTGCGGCAGATAGAAATCGAGCCAAATCTATCTTTGAAGATGGTGAATTTTTAGAAGTTTACGTAAATACTCCCGTTGAAATCTGTCAGCAACGAGATCCAAAGGGCTTATATAAGAAATCAGCAGCCGGAGAAATTCCAAATTTCACTGGAATAAGTCAGGAATATGAAACGCCGATAAGCCCTGATTTAGTGTTGGATGGCACTGCGTCGGTCGAAGAAAATATAAGTAAATTAATTAAGGTAATTCTGTGAATTGGATTGTCTTTGCAATAGTTGGATCTATTGCACAGTTAATTGATGGCGCACTTGGTATGGGTTTTGGGTTAACCAGTTCTACCTTATTAGTAACCGTGGGCGCATCAGCTGCGGTCGCATCAGCAGCAGTTCACGTAGCAGAAATCGGAACCACTTTGGCTTCCGGTTTATCGCATTGGCACGCTGAAAATATAGATAAAAAAGTTATGATCAGATTGGCCATACCTGGTTCAATCGGAGCATTTCTTGGTGCAAATTTTTTATCTAATATTGATTTATCAAAATCAAAAGTTTTCATCTCGACGATACTTTTACTTCTAGGATTTGTACTTCTTTATCGTAATATTTTTAAATCAGAGAATGTAAACATAGTTGAAATAACTAACCCTAAGTTTCTAACTTTCTTAGGGTTTTCTGGTGGATTTATTGATGCATCTGGTGGCGGCGGCTGGGGGCCAGTTGTAACTCCAACAATTATCTCCACCACCTCAACTGAACCTAGAAGAGTTATCGGTACCGTGAGTGCATCAGAATTCTGTGTGGCTCTGGCAGCTAGCCTCGGATTCTTGATTAATTACCAAAAAATCGATTTAGAGTGGTCAACTGTAGGCGGTTTAGCGATTGGTGGAATTTTGGCTGCACCAATTGCCGCAAGATTTGTGGCAAAGCTTCACCCAAAATATCTGGGAATTTTTATTGGTATCGCGATTATCACTATAAATGCAATTAACGTAATTCGCGCTTAATTTTCTTTAAATTTACAATTTTTTAAGCATAATTTTCATCTGCTCAATCTGAGCAGATTGCACATTAACCACATTCATTCCAAAATTCTTAATGCTCATATTTTGGGCATCGTTAATCATGGTGGTCATATGAATGGCCCCGTCATGATGTTTGGTCATGCCTTCTAGCCAAAGCTTGTCGAACTCACCACCGGTCGCCGTTTCTAAATTTTTGAATTCTTCTTCCGTGAGCATGCCGCCCATTCCACTCATTTCGTGGCCCGGATCTGTACCTGCTCCTGCATCTTTCAACCATTGTTTCATTTGAATAATTTCTGCGGTTTGATCACGAATTATGACTTCAGCTAAATCAAGCAACTCTGCATTTTTGGAAATTTTCAAGGCGAGATTCGACATATCAATCGCTTGTTGATGATGTGGAATCATCATTTGCAAAAACATAATATCGGCACCGGTGTAATTTTTGTTCGAAATACTTGAATCAGTATTCATCATATGATTGTGCATATCTTCATCATTATCGGATGAGTTCATAGATATAAATAATGATGCTGCCAGCGCCAATATGATTGTCAGCAGGAATCCAGTTTTTTTATCAATATTAAACTTCATGGATTCCAACTTTCTTTGGCTTTCCTCTGCGGAGACGGAGAGATTTGAACTCTCGAAGGCTTTTAGACCTTACCTCGTTAGCAGTGAGGCGCACTCGACCGGGCTATGCGACGTCTCCAATTACTTGCTGAAGTTTACCTTTTAATCTGGCTTGCACCCAATTCTCCGCTGGGTATTCTTCCCTAATGAGCAAAGATGCCGAAAAACAGAAGCGCGTTCACGATACTGCGCCATCCGAAGTGTTCGCTAAATTTATGGGCGAAGGTTGGGCAACGCTTCCTTTAACTGATCTTGGTGTTTCACCGATTGTTAAAAATTGTGCAGATCGCCGTAAATTATTAAGTGCTGCATTTAAAGGGTTGCGTATTGTCCTGCCATCTGGCGCTGACAAAGTACGCAGTAATGATGCTTACTTTTTATATCGCCCACATTCTGCCTTTGCTTATTACACCGGCGTTCAAGGTGTAGAAGCTAATCCTGATGCAGTTCTGGTTTTAGAACCAAATGGTGATTCACATGATCCAATACTTTTTATCATGCCCCGTTCCACCCGTGACACAGATGCGTTTTATCGTGACGCTAAATATGGCGAGCTATGGGTAGGACGTCGCTACACCACTGATGAAGCAGCCGAGCGCTATCAAATCGAAACTCGAAACGTATCTGAATTAGAAAAATTCTTTGCTGATAAAAAACCTGCCGTGGTGATTCGCGGTGAAGATGCCAAAATAGATGAGCTAATTGCCGTTAATGAAAAAGATGATGAATTAGTGATTTTCACTTCTGAACAGCGACTAATTAAAGATGAATATGAAATTGATCAGTTGCAGCAGGCAGTAGATGCCACCGGCCGCGGATTTGAAGACATGATTAAAGTGCTGCAAAAGGCAACCACACATGAACGCGGTGAGCGCGTAGTTGAAGGCGCTTTCTATACCCGTGCGCGTGCTGAAGGTAATGACCTTGGATACAACACCATTGCTGCAGCAGGTTCACATGCATGCGTACTGCATTGGGTGCGTAATGATGGCCGAGTTAAAAATGGCGAACTAATGTTGATTGATGCCGGTATTGAAATGGATTCTTATTACACCGCAGATATCACTAGAACTTTGCCAGTAAACGGAAAATTTACTAGCGCACAGCGCGAGCTTTATATGTTGGTTTATGAATCTCAGAAAGCTGGATTTGCTGCTGCTAAAGCTGGCGTAACCATTGCGGATATAAATCGCGCTTGCCAAGAAGTTCTGGCTAACGGTTTAGAGAAATTAGGCGTGCTGCCAATTGCAGCAGCAGAATCATTAAAGCCTGAAAATGGTTTTCATCGACGTTGGACTCTGCACGGAGTCAGCCATATGTTGGGTATGGATGTGCACGATTGTGCGCAAGCCAAACGTGATGTTTATATGGGACCACTGGCAGCCGGAATGGTGATCACTGTAGAGCCAGGTTTATATATTCAACCAGATGATGAAAAATTTCCACCAGAATTTCGTGGAATTGGAATTCGAATTGAAGACGATATTGTGATTACCAATGATGGTTGCATTAATTTAAGTGAAAAATTACCAAGACATCCAGATGAAATTGAAAGTTGGATGGCTAAAGTATTGAAATAGCGGTAACTAAAACTGCAATTGCGCTCCAAAAATATGCAGTTGTTTTATTTGCAAAATATTGACTTGATTTCAAGAAAAAAGTCAGCGCAATCAAGATGCTGCCTAAAACTATTGCAAAAAGGCTCTTTGCGAAGATCGCTGATTGGCCGCTTTGGTATGTCAGGTTTATCAAACCCATAGCAATTTCGGCATAGCCGAGCATTCGATAATTATTGATTTTCATATATAAAAAAGTACACCGAATGGGCTACTTGCAATAAGCCCATTCGGTGTTCACTTTTAGTGATCCGCTGGCATACCTTCAGCAATTGATTTCATACGTGCAATCTTGTAAATGGTCAAACCAAATACGCACTTTGCAAGTACGTCAGCAACTGTGTATCCAACCTGTCTATAAGTAAATAGCGATGCAGCTTCAGTAGCTGACGGGCTGGTGATAAATACTGGAATCAAGTAAGAGATTGGATAAACCAACCAAGTGCCGATTAGAAGTAAACGAAGATTGCTTACAGTCTTAGCAACACCATCAGGTTGACGATCCAATGAATTACTTAGCTCACCAAAGAGCACATAAAGGATGTATAGGAAAGGAATCATCGAAAGCACGAAATAAAGCATCTTGGTTCCGGTTTCAGCTGAAATTTCACCTGGGTAACCAAGAATAATCATCGCAGCAGATGCAATAACTAGACGCTTTGTTAATGATTTTGATGCTTCTTTTGCTAAAGCAAGTACCGCAATTACTTCTACAAGTAGTAGAGGTACTGTCAAAATCCAGTCAACATAACGGTACGCCTCATTGAATGCACCTTGAGAGGTTCCGATTGTGACTGCATTTTCTTTTGAGGAATGTTCAAATGAATTGAAGATTCTCCAGTAGTGGTAACCAGCAATAAATGTCACCATGGATGACATAACAAGAGCTAGTCGATATTTAGCCAGCACATGATTTTGTGCCACCAAGGTGTACACAGTGCAAGCCAACATTGAGATAAGACCAAATGAGAACATATTGAACAATGTGCTCCATTGGCCGCTTGATAGTTGAAGCATTTATCTCCTCCGTGAGATTGCGGTTTAGAGGCACTCTCTAAGAAAACCGCTCACCAAGTGTGAACTAAATTGAACGATATTGCGAGCAAATGTCCGGTTAGAAATTTAAGAAAATAGGACAAATCTCGCTTTTAGCCCCGCCAGGAGCTATTTAGCGGGCGACCTTCTGCATAGCCGGATGCTGATTGCACGCCAATAACTGCGCGATCTGCAAATTCAACTAAAGTCTTTGCGCCGGCATAAGTACAAGAGCTACGAAGCCCTGCGATGATTTCATCAATCAAATCTTCAACTCCGGGACGAGCCGGATCTAAATACATCTTTGAAGATGAAATTCCTTCTTCGAAGAGCGCTTTGCGCGCACGATCAAATGCATCTTCTGACGAAGTTCTGGCATTTACTGCACGCTTTGAAGCCATTCCAAATGATTCTTTATATATGCGTCCATTTGGATCGCTCTTTAAATCACCAGGTGATTCATAAGTACCCGCAAACCAAGAACCAATCATTACTTGCGAAGCGCCAGCAGCGAGCGCCAATGCCACATCGCGCGGATGGCGAACGCCACCATCTGCCCAAACACTCTTACCTAATTTCTTCGCTTCAGTTGCGCACTCAAGCACCGCAGAAAATTGTGGGCGACCTACACCAGTTTGCATACGAGTAGTACACATTG
>CAXBPX010000061.1:0-7103 GCA_963977625.1 uncultured bacterium | reverse complement strand
CTAGTTGCCGCTTCACACCGCGAATCTCATCGTCGCCTTCAAGTGAAGCAAGCTCAGAAGATGGCTGACCACTTAATGGCGCGAGGGTTGGGTTGGGATACCAAACATCTAGAACCGCGCCGCCTGCGCTGATAGTCGCGATTCCGTGGCCAGAAGCTATCGTCATAGCAGAATAATAGGCTCTGAATAGAATAAGCGAATGCACATTAGCGTCTTCTGCTCCTCATCTCCCACGATTGATGAAAAACATGTTCGGCTGGCTTCGGATTTAGGTACGGCAATTGCGGCCAGAAATTGGAACTTAGTTTCAGGTGGTGGACGGATTTCATGTATGGGCGCGGTTGCACGTGCCGCACGTGAAGGTGGCGCAAAAACTATCGGGGTGATTCCAGAATCTTTAGTAAAAATTGAATTTGCAGATCATGATTCGGATGTACTTCATGTAGTAAAAGATATGCGCGAACGAAAAGGAATGATCGAAGAACTTTCTGATGCATTTATCGTGCTACCAGGTGGTGCTGGCACTTTAGAAGAGTTATTTGAAATTTGGGTCGGAAGATTTCTGAAATTTCATAACAAGCCAATCGTGATTTTAGATCCATATGATTTATACAAACCATTAGTTGAATTAATTAATCATTTAGAAGGAGAGAATTTCGTAAAACCAGGCATGCAGGAATTAATTTTCTGGGCGCGCTCAGTTGATGAAGCGCTTAACCACATAGCTAGTTAGTAAACTTCGCAACTGTGGAGCGTTTAATTGCAGAAGTCATCGCATCGCTTCCTGAGGAGTACCAATTAGTCCTGCGTGCTCACTACATTGGCAATAAGAGCCCAGAAGAAATCGCAAAAATTCTTGGTGTGCCAACCGAATCTGTGGCGCGAATCATTAAAGCTGGCAAGGCTGCCCTCGCGAGGGAGTTGGGTCTTTAACACCCGATTTGTAGGTGCGACACAGAATGCGAGATAATTCCGCTCTTGAACTACGGGGGTTTAGAAATGGCAGCAATGAAGCCGCGCACAGGTGATGGACCTATGGAAGTCACCAAAGAGGCTCGCAGCCTGGTTATGCGAATCCCTCTAGAAGGCGGCGGTCGTCTAGTCGTCGAATTAAATGCAGAAGAAGCAGCAAACCTTGGAAGTTGCCTGCAAGCTGCAGTTCAATTGATCAAGAAGTAATCACAAAACTGACAAACTAGTAGTAGTTTTACGCGCATGTTAACTTTCAAGCGCACAGACCAGCTTTCTAAGAAAGTTAAACAGATTTTCTTGCCGGTAATTGATGGCAAAGTTTCCGCACCAGAAATCGCCCGAATTTTCCAATTAAATCTAGAAGATGAGTTAGCCTTTTTTGTCAGCGCAGATAAACCAATAAAAGCTGGCGAAGTTTTTGAAATACCCGTTAGCGCTGCAGGTTTTAAATGCGAAAGACTAAATTTTGTCTCATTGGGTAAATTAACAAATTCTGAGCTTCGACTTGGAGCAGCTGCTATTGGCAGAAAATTAAGAGGAAAAGAAGATTTAGTACATGTTGAATTAGCGCTTAAATCTGCCTTGGCAAAAAACTTTTTAGTTTCAGCAAACCTCGGAAATTTCACTTGGAATTTAAAGAGCGGAGCTAAAGTTTTAACTTCTACTTTAGAAGTTACTAATGTTGACGAAGCCACTATCAAAAACGCCCAGATCATCTCTGATGCGGTAAATCGCGCTCGCGTATTGATTCATACGCCTTCAAATATTAAAAATCCTGATTGGATTGCTAAACAAGCGAAAAAATATGCTAATGGCACCCGAGTTGAAGTTAAATCCGGTGCTGCCCTAAAAGATTTTGGCGGTTTACGTGCAGTAGGTGGCTCATCGCCAAAACCAGGGCCCCGATTTATAAAAATGTCATACACCCCACGTAAAGCTAAAGCCAAGCATGTGGTTTTAGTTGGCAAGGGAATCACTTATGACACCGGTGGAATTTCACTAAAGCGGCCTTATGACCTCATGGCTCCAATGAAAAGCGATATGGCAGGAGTTGCTGCATGCCTAGCTGCAATGAGTGCGCTAAAAGATTTAAAAGCAAATGTAAAAGTTACTGCGCTTTTGATGTGTGCTGAAAACGCAATATCTGGCACTGCACAACGTCCAGGAGATGTCATTACCCATTACGGTGGAAAAACAGTTGAAGTATTAAACACAGATGCCGAAGGCCGATTAGTTTTGGCGGACGGGCTTGCCTTTGCCGTTAAACATTTAAAACCTGATTATTTAGTAGATATTGCCACTTTAACTGGTGCCGCTAGTTTGGGACTTGGAAAGCAATATGCAGCCCTGTATTCACGAAATCATAAATGGGTAAAAGAGTTACGCCAATCGGGTGAAAATTCTGGTGATCGCGTTTGGCATATGCCATTAATTGATGATTATGAAATTGCACTTCAATCGGAAATTGCGGATATCAATCACACTGCAGATGCGGCTGAATTTAGTGCGGGCTCAGTTACTGCCGCGCTCTTTTTAGAGCAATTTGTAGCAGATGTTAATTGGGCGCATTTGGACATCGCCGGAGTCGGTCGCGCAGATTCAGATGCAGGTGAAAATCCTAAAGGCGGCACCGGATTTGGAGTTCGATTACTGCTGGATTGGATTGGTACTTTCAAGTGAAATTTGATGTATCGCAGTTTGCTGATAATTACATTCCAGAAGATCCACATCAAAATTTAGCTCGAGAAAAAGGGATAGAGCTGGGAGTTTTAGATGCCACTCCAGGTTCCGGCGCTTTTCTGCGTTACGTTGCTTCCTTAATTTCTGCGCAAGCGGTAGTTGAGATAGGTACCGGTTCAGGTGTCGGAACGTTATGGTTATTAAAAGGAGTTATGAACTCTGGTGTAATCACCACTATTGATCCGGAAGTTCAACATATTCAGATTGCTAAACAAGTTTTACTTGATGCAGATGTGCCTGCAAACCGTTACCGACTTATCACTAGTGATTATTTAGATGTGATGCGCAAACTTGCTGATCGTGCATATGACTTAGTGGTATTTAGAGGAAATCCCGAAGATGTATTAGATGTGATTGATGAAGCCCATCGCATTCTCAGAACTGGCGGCATATTGGCAATAGATCATTTTTATGGTGGCGGCAAAGTGCCAGATCCTGCACAGCGTGACCCAAAGACCGTAGCGCTAAGAGATGCCGGAAAATTTTTAAAGAGCCAGAGCGAAGTTTGGGCTATTTCACTCAACCCAATCGGAGACGCAGTTTTACTAGCGACCAAACTCTAAATACGCTAGCCACATGTTCGGAGACATCGGATTTGGGGAGCTAATCGGTTTAGCGATACTGGCTCTCTTTTTAGTAGGTCCAGATCGTTTACCAAATTTGGCTGCGGATGCCGCGAAATTAGTTAAAAGAGTGCGCAAATATGCAGTATCTGCAACTGATCAGATTAAGGATTCATTAGGTCCTGGCTACGAAGATCTAAAGCCAGAAGATTTGCATCCAAAAACTTTTATCAAAAAACAATTAAATGACGCGCTAAAAGACGATACAAAAACTAAGCGCACTCTTGGCAATGTAAAAATTGATCCGGAAATGTTATGAGTCAATTATTAGATGCGCTAAGTAAAGTAATCGATCCCGAATTACGCCGTTCGATCACCGAATTGGGGATGGTAGAACGCGCCGAATTAAATAATGGACGCGCTGAGATTAAAGTCCTTTTAACCATTGCGGGCTGTCCAATGAAAGAGACTTTAACTAACGACATTCAAAAGGCACTCACAGAAGTTTCAGGTGTCAGAGAAATCGCTTTGGAATACGGAGTTATGACTGAAGCGCAAAGAGAAAAAGTACGCGACATCGTCCGTGGCGGTAAAGCGAAAGAGATTCCATTTGCGCGGCCAGATTCTTTAACTCGAGTTATTGGAGTTTCATCAGGAAAAGGTGGCGTAGGTAAATCTTCGTTAACTACTAATTTGGCAATTGCAGTGGCCAACCAAGGTATGCGAGTAGGAATTTTAGATGCTGACGTTTATGGACATTCAATTCCAAGGCTTTTAGGTTTAATTGGTCAACGACCAACTGCAATTGATGACATGTTTATACCGTTAGAAAATCACGGCGTTAAATGCGTATCTATGGAAATGTTTAAGCCCGATCGAGCCGAAGCGGTTGCGTATCGTGGGCCGATATTGCATAAAGTGCTTTCGCAATTACTAACAGATGCTTATTGGGGAGATTTAGATTTTCTCTTTTTAGATTTGCCTCCAGGCACGGGCGATTTGGCAATTTCACTTGGACAACTCATTCCAGCTTCGGAATTAATTGTGGTTACGACACCGCAAATTGCAGCGGCAGAAGTCGCCGAACGTTCAGGTCGAATTGCACATCAATTGAAACAACAGATTATTGGCGTAATTGAAAATATGTCTGCTTTCCCTTGCCCAAAGTGTGGTGAAAAAATTGAACTATTTGGCAGCGGAGGTGGTCAAGAAACTGCAGCACGTTTAAGCCAATTAGTTGGGGCAGAAGTACCAGTTTTAGGCCAAGTGCCATTTAGCCAGAATTTGCGAAATGGTGGAGATGGTGGAAATCCAGTAGTGCTGGATTCGCCAAATGATCCCTCTGCAAAGGCAATTATTGAAATCGCCGCTAAATTAACCGAACGCAAGCGCTCACTTGTAGGTATTCCACTTAAATTAAACGTTTGATTAGGTAAGCCTCATTTAGAATTCGCAGTATGAATAAGACTGCAGCCACATCAAAAGCGGTCCTTACTCGTAAAGGGATTCAAAGTTCATTAGTTTCAGTAGCCGGGATTATTGGTCGACCTGTTAAAGATCAAAATGGAAAAGATTTAGGAAAATTAGTCGATTTCGTAGTGCGACATGGCGGGGAGACCTACCCACCTGTTTCTGGATTGATTGTAAAAGTTGCAGGACGTCGGGCTTATATTGATGGCGCACGCATCGCAAAACTTACCAATGATGAAATAACGCTCTCTTCTGCCAAAGTAAATTTAAGTGAATATCAGCGACGTACCGGAGAACAACTTCTTGACGGCGACGTTTTAGATCATCAAATCGTTGATGTAAATGGTTTACGAGTAGTTAGAACTTCAGATCTTTATTTAGCGCCACTTGATAAAGAGATTCGCTTAGTAGGAGTGGACGTTTCTTTCCGATCATTTGTGCGACGCATTTTCCCTGGCACTTTTGGTCGTACGCCTGGAGTAGATCAAGTAATTGATTGGGCAAGTGTGGCTTCCTTAGCTGATGATGGTGGAGTTGTGCGCACCACTGCAACCAGACAGGCTTTAAGTAAATTACGTCCGGCTGATATTGCAGACATTATCGAAGACTTAGAAGGTCGCGAACAGCGTGCGCTGATTGAATTACTTGATCCAGATTTGGCTGCGGATGCACTCGAAGAGATGGAAGATGACGAACTCCAAGGATTGTTGCGCGGTATTTCTGATGAACGTGCCGCAGAATTGCTATCACACATGGAACCTGATGAATCAGCAGAGGTTTTACGCGATTTGGATGACGAACACTCTGAAAGTATTTTGGCACAAATGGCGCCAGCTATGGCCAAACAATTGCGTCGCTTAGTTGAGTTTGATGAAACTCATGCGGGTGGAATTATGACGACTCACCTTTTGATCGTTAAAGAGAGCGATACGGTTGCAGATGCATTGCAACTGTTAGTTGAGCATCGCGAACGTGATATCTCAGATGGCGTAACCGTAGTTGATGCCAAAGGTAAATTGCTTGATCACATTCAAATTATTGAATTAATTGCGGCAAAACCATCACTAAAACTAACTAATTTAGTGAAAGCGCCATTTCCAACCGCGGTAGGTATCGAAACTTCCTTAGAAGATGTAATTGAAGAATTTTCCAATAACCGGGGCTCATCTGTAATTGTGGTTGACGAAAAAGGAAAACCAGTAGGAAGAATTCTTGCAGACGACATCATTGATGCCATGGTGCCTGCTGAAAATTCTGGTTTAGCACAAGGCACTGGTGCGCTTTCATGATGAGCAAATTAGATTCCAGAAAATTGCGCTTAGGCGCATTTCTTGCTGTTATGGGACCAGGAATAATTGCTGGACTATCAGATGATGATCCAGCAGGCATCACAACTTATTCTCAATTAGGCGCCCAATTTGGTTATCAATTACTTTGGACCCTAGGTATTTCAACTATCGCTCTGATTTTGTTTCAAGATTTGGGCGCACGTATTGGGGTAGTCACACGCCAAGGTCTAATTGGTTTAGTGCGCCAAAAATACGGTGCTCGATCCGGAATTTTGAGTGCACTTGCACTGGTGATTGCCAATATCGGCACCATGACCGCCGAATTTGCAGGCATTGCAGCGGCTGGAAATTTATTTGGAATTTCTAAATATGTCACAGTACCGGTAGCAGGATTTGTAGTTTCCTTTCTAGTGTTACGTGGCAGTTTTGCGCGCGTAGAGAAAGTTTTCTTCTTGTTAGCTTCAGTATTTATTGCATACATCATTGCTGGGTTTATGGCTAAACCAGATTGGTCTGCAGCTGCACAAGGATTATTAATACCAAGCATGCCGTTAAATCAAGAAGCTTTATTTATTGCAACTGCTACTTTGGGTACCACGCTGGCACCTTGGGGTTTAGCATTTATTCAAAGTTATGCAGTCGATAAACGTTTAACAAAAGAAGATCTCAAACTACTTCGTGTAGATGTTTGGACCGGATCTTTACTTACAGGCATTATCGGATTCTTTGTGGTTATCACTTGCGCAGCCACACTTAACATCAGTGGAAAGACAAACATAACTGATGCCGCGCAAGCAGCCGAAGCGCTCAAACCACTTGCGGGAACTATGGCTAAAGAGTTATTCGCATTGGGTCTAATAGGTGCCGCTTTGTTAGCCGCTTCCATTCTTCCGCTTTCAACGGCATATGCAGTAACTGATTTAACTGGCCGGCCAGCTGCCTTAGACGATAAAGCGCACGAAGCTCCGCTGTTTTATTCAACTTTTGCAGTGATCACGGTAGCGGCGGCAACTTTGGTTTTGATTCCTGGTGCACCATTAATTCGAATCCTAGTTTTAACTCAGATTCT
>CAXBPX010000060.1:0-7167 GCA_963977625.1 uncultured bacterium | reverse complement strand
AATTTCGCAAGAGCCAAATGCGGAATGGCTTTCAATACATAATGATGAAAAAATCGAAACTTTATTGAAAGCCTCCCCTGCTAAGTATTTGACCATCCGCAAAGATGACAATGTTGCCGCTATCGGCAGAATTGCTTTTGCAGATGGTTGGGCAGTGCTCTCTAGGATCTGGGTCGATCCAAAACTCAGAGGTCAGGGTTTAGGTAGAGCAATATTAAATACTTTAGAGAGTCAATCTGAAGGTGCAAAATTAGCGTTACAAGTTTCGGTAGATAATGAAATTGCAATTGAACTTTACAGATCTGCTGGATATGTAATTCACCATACCTACAAACTTAGAGCGCAATCCCTGCAAATAAATTTGTCTCAAGATTGTCAGTGTTAAACGGAGCCGCTTTTTCACCTTTGACTAACGTGTAGTACTCATCTGCAAAAACTTGCACCCCTAAATTATTTGAAAGTGCAAAAAACGGCCCATCTAAAGAGATTTGAGTGGCATGGGCTTTCATCGCTGCCATTTTCTTATCTACTTGGTTTGGCGCATGAATTACCGCACTTACAAACGAATCATCTTTTACAAAGGGCAATTCATCTACATTCTCAGCACCAAAGAAATCGCTACCTTGATCTTTCATCGCGTCCATTCCACGTTGCACCACAGATTTAGGCATGATGTTCCAATAAATTTTCTGAATTTGCCAGGTTGCAAGTTCCGCTGCACGCATAGCCACTCTATGTGTCTGAATATGATCTGGATGTCCATATCCGCCATTTTCATCATAAGTGATCATCACCTGCGGTCTAATTTCATCGATAATCAACGCTAACTTTCGCGCAGCTTCATCAACATCGGCGCGCCAGAAGCAATCTGGATGTTGATTCTGAGGCGTATCCATCATTCCGCTATCTCTATAGTTACCAAGAAAACGATGATCCTTAACGCCAAGTTCTTTCATGGCATTTGCAAGTTCGATAACTCGATGCGTACCTAATTTATCTTCGGCGCTGCTAGCTAATTGAGCAAGCTCTGGAACTAAAACTTCTCCTTCTTCGCCTCGGGTGCAGGTAATCAGAGTAACTGCAACTCCATCTTCGACCATTTGGGCCATAGTTGCGCCGTTATTAATGGTTTCATCATCTGGATGTGCATGCACAAATAGCGCGCGCTTGTTCACTTCTTACTCTCTTCCCAGGCCAAAATGCCACCTTTTAAATGGGTTGCTTTAGTAAAACCTGCAGATTTTAAAATTTCTAAACTTTGTGCAGAGCGGATACCACTAAGGCAATACAAAACAATTTGCCGATCTCTAGGTAATACTTCTAACGCACTTCTATCTAAAAATTTATGCTTCGGAATAAGTACCGCACCAGGGATTGATTGGGCTTCATGTTCGGCTGGTTCGCGCACATCTACAATCAAGCAATCGTTAATTTGCTTCAATTGTTGGGGCGTAATTGCATCAGGTAGCCCACAAAAAGCATCATAATCTGCCAGCAATTCCTGCTGCTGTCCGTTGCAGATTGGACAATTAGCGCTCTTTTTAATTCCAACTTTTGTATAACTTGTACTTAAAGCATCAAAAATTAATAAATTTCCCAGCAAACTATCGCCGATACCTGTAATTAATTTAATCGCTTCACTGGTTTGAATTGAACCGATAGCACCACATAAGACACCAAGCACGCCACCTTCTGCGCAACTTGGCACACTTCCTGCAGGGGGTGGGGTTGGATGCAAACATCGATAACAAGGACCGGACTTACTCCAAAAAACTGAAACTTGCCCATCAAATTGGTAAATGCTTCCCCAAACATATGGTTTGCCTAAAATTGCAGCTGCATCATTAACTAAATATCTAGTCGCAAAATTATCTGTACAATCAATAATTAAGTCATAATCTTTAAAAATTTCTAGCGCATTTGAAGTTTCTAATCTAACTTCATGTAAATTTACTTTAACTGTTGGATTAAGCGCTAATGTTTTTTCTTTTGCGCTTTGTGCTTTGCTCTTACCCAAATCAGCTTGAGTATGAATTATCTGTCTTTGCAGATTCGAAATATCAACGCGATCAAAATCTAATATTCCAATTTCGCCGACACCTGCAGCAGCAAGATACATAATTGTCGGAGAGCCCAACCCTCCTGCGCCAATGCAGAGAACTTTTGAGTTCACAATTCGCATTTGACCGATTGCATCAATCTCAGGAATCAAAATATGGCGAGAGAATCTCTCTTTCTCATCTCCAGATAATTCTCGCCCTGGTTCGACAATCGGCTTCATATCGAGCGATTCTGCCATTAAGATTCGACCAATGAGTAACGATAAAGCAAGACTTCCTCGAGATGAGCGTCGCGCGCAATTATTGAGCGCTGCTCTAGAAGTTTTCACCGCCGCTGGTTATCACTCTGCGGCTATGGACGAAATTGCAGATCGCGCTGGCGTCAGCAAGCCGGTGCTTTATCAACACTTTCCTTCAAAATTGGATTTGTATTTAGCGGTTCTGGATACACATATTGATTCACTGGTTTTTGCAATTCAACGCGCAATTGCGTCCACACCTGATAACGCAAAACGCGTGCAAGCAACTATCGGTGCTTATTTTGATTTTATTGAAGCGGAAGGTGAAGCATTTCGATTGCTATTTGAAAGCGACATGAATGTCGAACCCGCAGTCCGCGAACGTTTGAATCGAATGACATATGACTGCGCAGCTGCTGTTAGTGCAGTGATTTCGCTTGACACTGGATTATCACAAGAAGCTTCTATGTTGCTTGGCGTAGGGCTAATCGGCAGCGCACAAGTTACTGCGCGCCACTGGTTAGAACGTGACTCCAAATTAAGTCGCGAACAAGCACAAACTCTGGCTACAAATATTATTTGGCGAGGCATTTCCGGCTTTCCCAGAAATGAAAACTAGAAACAAAGGTTAATTAAATGGCACATATAAGAATCGCAGTCACAGATGTAACTTCAGAAATTTCATTTGAAGCTGCTGATAGTCCTAAAGAAATTAAAGCAGCAATTGAGAAAGCCATTACATCTGGATCAATTCTTGCTTTAACCGATAGCAAAGGACGCGAATACATAGTGCCAGCGGCCAAGATTGGATTCGTCGAAATCGGCGAACAATCTGAACGTCGCGTTGGATTTGGCAAATAGTTGAGCAAAACGTTCTCTGATTTAGGACTGACTCCTGCGCTTTTAGATTCACTAAATCAAGCCGGATTTATAAATCCGTTTCCCATTCAAGAAGCCGTAATTCCACTTGCTTTAACTGGTGCCGACATAATCGGCCAAGCAAAAACCGGAACTGGAAAGACTCTTGGTTTTGGTCTTCCCATACTAAATAATGTTCAAAGAGGAAATGGAAAAGCAGTTGCACTTGTGGTGGTGCCTACACGCGAACTAGGAATTCAAGTTGCAGAGGAGCTCAATAAGTTAGCGAGCGGTTTAGCTTTAAGAGTTACTGCTATTTATGGTGGCAGACCAATGGAGCCACAAATTGCCGAATTAAAAAAAGGCATCGATATCGTGGTTGGTACGCCGGGTCGACTACTTGATTTACATCGGCAAAAAGCGTTGGATTTAAGTGAAGTTAAACATTTAGTACTTGATGAAGCCGATGAAATGTTAGATCTTGGCTTTCTGCCTGATGTAGAAAAGATCTTTACTTTAACTTCTAACCGAAGCCAGACCATGCTCTTTTCAGCAACCATGCCTGGTGATGTAGTTACTTTAGCTAGAAAATTTCTTAATCAACCAACTCACATTCGTGCCGAAATTGAAGATACTGGCGCAGTAGTCAATCGAATTAAACAATTTGTTTATCGAGCTCATGCACTTGATAAACCTGAAATGTTGGCTCGAATTTTGCAAGCAGAAGGACGTGGTCCAACCATGATTTTCTGTCGCACCAAACGAGCCTGTCAACAAATTGCGGATGACATGAAAGAACGTGGCTTTAAAACTTCAGCAATTCATGGTGATTTGGGCCAAGGAGCGCGCGAAAGTGCACTTAAAGATTTCAAATCCTTAAAACGAGATATCTTGGTAGCCACCGATGTAGCCGCGCGCGGAATCGATATCGATGGAATTACACATGTAATTAATTATCAATGTCCTGAAGATGAAAAGACATATGTTCACCGAATTGGACGAACTGCACGCGCAGGTGCATCTGGAATTGCAATCACCTTTGTAGATTGGGATGAACTAACTAGATGGTCGCATATCAACCAAGCGTTAAATTTGGGATTTCCTGATCCACAAGAGACTTATTCTTCGTCAGATCATCTATTCAGTGATTTAGGAATTCCAAAAGAGAGTAAGAGTAAAATTTCAAAAGCTGAGAAACCAGTCAATCATGAAAAGCCCGTGAAACCAGCTAGAGAAAAGCGTGAACGTACTAGAACTAAAAGAGTGCGTTAATCGCATTCACTAACATCTGGACTGCAATACCTGCCAAAACTAAACCAGCAATTCTTGCCAATAAATCCACGCCACCTTTACCAATTAGTTTAAGAATAAAGGTAGAAGCCATAAGCGCCAGGGCTACACAGATATGCACTGCAATTACTGCAGCAGCAAGCGCCAAACCCATCTGAGTATTTTCAACTTTTTGAGCAAAAATCATCACTGCAACTATTGCGCCTGGACCTGCCAATAGAGGCGTAGCAAGTGGCACCATCGCAACGTTGTTGGTGCCAGAAGTTAATTCATTATCGTCTTTGCCCGTTAATAAATTTAACGAAACTAGTAATAATAAAAGACCACCGGCAGCTTGCATGGCTCCGATGGATACATCCATGTATTCAAGGACAAATCTGCCAAAGAGCGCAAAACCTGAAATGATCAAAAATGAAATTGCGGCAGCTTGAATCGCAAGTTGCCGACCAGCTTTTGCCGAACGCTCACCAAGTACTCCTAGAAATATTGGGGCATTTCCAGGTGGATCTAAAATCACCATCAATGTTACGAATGCTTGAAGTGCAAAGGTAAGTGTGCTGACATCTTTCACTTTCGGACCACCCTTCTTTGATTCGCCTGCGATTCTAACTGCTGCCATTGATCTGGCGCAGTTAAATTTTCACCAATTTCATTAAGTTTCCCAGTGCCATGAAAATCACTCGAACCAGTGATAACTAAATCTAACTCAGTAGCTAGCTCACGCAGCTTCTTTCGCTCGGCTGCACCATGATCTCTATGATCAACTTCAATCCCATTTAAACCTGCATTTTTCAAATCTATAAAACTTTCAATATTCATTTCGGTATTTCTCATTGAAGAATAAGGATGGGCTATGACCGCTACCCCACCAGCTGCTTTAATTAATTTGATAGCTTCAATTGGAGTTGGAGCAATATGTGAAACATAATATTTAGAATCATTTGCCAAAAATTCTGCGAATGCTTGGTCTCGGTTTTTTACAACGCCTTTAGCCACTAATGCATCTGCTAAATGTGGTCTACCTAAGGTGGCACCTTCTGGTTGAAATTTTAAAACCTCTTCAAAAGTTATTTTGATGCCATCTGCAGCCATTAATTCAATCATTTTCTTCATGCGCGGGATTCGATCGTCGCGACTTACTGCAAGTGCTTCCTGCAGTGGTTGGTACTCGCGATCAAATAAAAGGCCCAACATGTGAATACTTTGATGCGTTTCGGTAAGACAAGAAATTTCCGCTCCTAAAACAAGTTGTAAGGTTCCTCTAACTGAAGCAACGGCTTCATCCCATCCGGCAACTGTGTCGTGGTCTGTTAAACCCAAAATTTCAATATCGTTAATAATTGCGTGTTGAACCAATTGAGTTGGTGACATGGTGCCGTCACTTCGCGTTGAATGTGTATGCAAATCAATTTTCATCTGTTCGCCCCACCACCACTAATGCACTTCCCGCCATGATAATCAATATACCTATCCAAATTCCGATATGTGGCTGCTGCCCCAACCACCAGATTGCAAGTAGTGCACTTATCGGAACTTCAAAGAAAACTACCATCGAAACAATCGCTGGTGAAACTCGCTTGAGCACACTATTAAACATGGAATGTCCCAGCAACTGCGCGCCAACAATCAATCCAATCACAATCCACCATTCACGAGCGGTAAAACTAATAAAGTTTCCTTGAATAAGTGCAAATGGCAGCGCAGTTAAAGCGCAGAAGAAATAGCAAATTGTTGTATAGGTGGTGGCAGGAATAGTGCGTTGGGCTTTTGCGCCAAGATTTACATAAGTGGCAGCTAGTGCGGCACAAACAATGGCTGCCAGATCACCTTGAAATGCGCGCCAAGAAAAATGTAAATCCACACCAGAAATAAAAAGCACTCCTATAAATCCAACGAACATTCCTAGCCAAGAAGTTTTGGAGACATGCACCCCGGTAAAAACTGCAAAAATGGTGGCGAAAATAGGTTGCAGCGCCGCAAGTGCGGTACCTGAAGCAACTGATGTATATCTCATTGCTAAAAAGAAGCCAGCAAAGTGAGCTGCTAGCACTACCCCAGCAATTGCAGACCACTTAAATCCTTCGCGATCACGTAACTGTAATTTTTTAAAATTGATGAAAAAAGTGGCTATTGCTCCGCCTAAATTTCGCCAGAATATTAAAGTCAAAACTGGCATTGCGCTTAGTGCAATTAATGGTCCTGAAGTACCTATTCCTAAGACCCCAATACTCAATCGAATCGAGTCAGCTTTATTTGGAAAAGCTAAGTGTTTTTTGGAATTCATCCAGAGATTGTCAACCAGAGCAGGGTTGCGACACAGATAAAGATAATTGCAATAATTAATCCGTAAACTATTAGCATTTTAGAACTTGCTTTAAATTCACCCATTAATCGAGCATCTTTAGCAATTCCAAACATATAAAGTAAAAGTGGTAATAAAAGCACAGCATTTAGAATCTGAGTTAAAACTAGGATTCGAATTAATGGTGCACCAGGAATTAAAACCAAAGTTGCGGCCGCTACCGTGATCACTGCAAAAGTTGAATAAAACAGCGGAGCTTCGTGCGCTTTATCGTCTAACGCAGCTGGACGCCCAGTTAAATCAGTTACTGCATAAGCCGTTGAAAGTGGAAGTATGGAAGCTGCTAACAAAGCGGCACCTATAAGACCCAATGCGAATAACTCTTTAGCCATAGTTCCCGCAAGTGGTTTGAGCGCTT
>CAXBPX010000059.1:0-7228 GCA_963977625.1 uncultured bacterium | reverse complement strand
AATCCCACTGGAATATATCTGCCATCGCTTGAGAGCACTTCTACGGTAATGATGGTAGCTGCCGCGCCTGGATTTAAAATTCTTAAAGTATGGCTCTTATTTTTAGAACTATGAGCAATTCCAGGAATCCATAGATTTTTATTTAATCCACTCTGTGAATTAACAATATCTCCACCTAATAATTGAAGTCCTCTGCCACGTTCGTCAACTAAATATGATGTGACTCGGCCAGTTCTTGGAATTACTTGTAGCGCAACTGATTTTGCGCCTGGAGCCAATGTAACTAATTTCAATGAACTTACTTGATTCTTGGCAACGGTAAGGGTCTTTTTTAAGGAAGCGTTCTCACTGAAAGTTATTACGTCAACTATAGAAGCACTTAATCCTGCGTTAATTACAACTAATTTGGCTTTACTTGAAATATCTGCAGTGGCACCAACAAAGAATTGTTGCTCTTGCGGTGCTAAACAATTTACGCCACCTGCCCATACCCCAGATTTTGAAATCCAAGCCATCGAACTGGTGCCGGCTCCATCCACAATAACTGAGCTGCTATTTGTTAATAATCTATTAGTTTTTGCCGGTACCAACTTGTAATTTTTTGAGGGCAGAAACCGCACCAATTTTTTACTGGTGGTCAGCGACACTTGAGTCTGTGCACCACCAATATTTGGGCAGACTAATTCCGGATAATTTTCAGAGTACTTGCGGGAATCTCCATCTGCTTGCAGCAGATTTCCAATCACAGTAGCGGCTGTAACCACACTAATTAAGTAGATCAGTCGACGAAATTTCATGGCATCTCCCGATCTCGTTTTCGACGACCGGCAGGAGCTGCCATTACCAGTGCAATTAGCAAAAAGATAATCTGAAGTGATAAGAATGCGCGTCGGGCAGTGCCATCATGAATCAATAAATAATCGCCAGATTCTTTGATCTTAAATTCTGGAAGATTATTTGAGTTTGGCTGCTGCTCTACATATTTGCCGTTTCCGATAACTTTCCAATTGCGATCATAATTTTCAGCTAGTCGAAGTATTCCTGGTTGTGTCAATGTGAAATTTGCGCTAATTTGCTTTGATTCAAGTGCTACTACGGTCGAATTTGAATTGGTAAAAATTAATCGTTCGGAATTTCCTACTACGCGCCAAGTAATGCCATCAGCAGTGGCCGAATTTCGTGCATAGCCACCCAAACCATCAATAGTTCTGACTAAAGATTCTGGCGCTGGCGCTTTTAGAAAGAGATATTTAATTCCGTAGTCAGCAAGCGTGGCACCAGCTGTAACGCCACTTCCATCAACTGTGGCACGAATTGCGGCAGAAATTTCTGGGTTGGTTGCAGGCGCTACATCGGGATCTCCGAGAAAGATGTCATGGCCGCGGGCTATAAAGTAATTTAGAGAACCATCTTCCACTTTTCTAATCACCACTGTTTTGGTCCCAGGAGTTACACCTAAAAATTCCGGAAGTACTCGATTTGAAATGGTATGTAAAGGTGAAGTGGTAACTACGCTCCAAAAAGCGGCACCAGCCGTGTAAATAATTGAACTTGCCACAACTAATGCTGCCAAGATGTGGCGATAATTAACGGCCGCTTTCTCTAAGTGTTTGCGGAGTTGATCAAGCACAATCGCGCCAGCCGTAATTGCAGCAATAGTTGCGATTGAAATGAAAGTGCCCGTCCAAAGCGGATAGCCAATAGATGTTCCGTGTGCTGGAAAAGATAATCCCGAAAGCGCAATCGCAAGAGTTAAAAATCCAGTGCCGACAAATGCAAAGTATCGCGCATTAGTTCTAGAGAAAATTGACACTAGAAGCAGTGCACTGATTGGTCCAATCATCCACCAAGGAAGTGAACCGATGCCACCTGGATTTGCCAGTAACGCCAAGTTTGGACCGCCGCCAGATAAAGCCAAACCTGGTTCTAGTAAATAACGAGTGGGATGTAAAACCGCTTCCGTACTAAATGGAGTATTTACCAGAAATGGAATCGCTAACAACAAAATTCTGTTTTGAATTCTTTTCTTAAGAATTTCACGAGGTACAAGTAAATAATCAAAAATACATAACCCCACATAAAAAATTCCCAGTGCCAACAAATACGGAAGCGAGAACGCCACAGCTAAAGCTAGAAAAAGTCCAAGTTGAAAGATTTTACGAATTGGTAATTTTTCAATTTCCAAAGTGCCACTTAGTAAATGCAAAGTAAGCGGCAGTGAGATCATCACAATTAAAGTTCCGAGGCGACCGGAATTAATTGTGGCCAGCGCAACTGGCGACATGGCATATAAAGCGCCGCCAAATATCGCCAGCCAGATATGTGTAGTGATTTTTCTTAGCCAGATAAAGATGGCGCCAAATAAAATTAATGGCGCGAAGAAAAAGAGCGCGGCAACAAAGAATTGCGCATTTCCAAAAGTCAAAGTTCCGATCAGTGCAATAACCGCTACCCAGGTTGGGGTGGCACTTGAACTTCCCATGCCAACTTGGTGCCAAGACTCTGCATACAACTTCCAGAGTTCGGAGACTCCTTTAGGAGTTTCTGGGAGCGCGCCACCTGCAATCGAACCAATTCGGCCGCGAGAGAAAATAATCGAAAAAATTAAGGCCGAAAAAAATGCAATCAATTCGGGGCGTTTTAGCAGCGCTTTCCAATTTCTAGAAGTATCTGGAATCAATAAATCTTCATCATCTGAAATTTCGGACTTGATTTCAGTTTGGGTGGAAAATAATTTGGCTTGGATACTATCCGTGAGCGCATCTATTGCGCTTCTAAATTGCGAAATTCGCGAAGGCATAAATCTGGTTACAACTCTTGGTGAAACCAATCGATCTTCTTTACGCCATTTACGACCAGCGCGCACTAAATCCGGGCGAGTAAATAACCTAAGCAACGCAAGTAATTCATCTGAGGCATAACCAGGAAGTTTGGCAAACAAGTAACCGATGGCACGAGCTAGCGCAGCTCCAGTTACTTGTAGTGAAATAAATGGCAACATCCACCATGTTGAATTTGTGAGCAGAACATAAGCTGCATTTCGTCGATCAAGTAAATGTGGGCGATGTAGGAATGCTTCATCGACATCGACTTCACGGCGTTCGGATGCCGCTGCTTCTGCGTGATAAATAACGGCATCGGTGTTGACTAGAACCGATTGACCAGCTGCATGGACGCGCCACCCAAAATCCACATCATCTCTAAATAAATCTAGCTTTTCATCAAAGCCACCAAGTTCTTCAAATACCGAACGTCTAATTAGCGCGCCGGCAGTGCTAACAGATAGCACTTCAAAAATTCCATCATGTTGGCCTTGGTCGTATTCATCTTTTTCAAGTCCAGTCCAGCGAGCGCCATTTCTGGCAATACTGATACCAACTTCAAGTAAATGTGAGCGATCATTCCAACCCAGAATTTTTGGACCAACCATTGCAATATTTGGGCGATCTGTAACTGCTGCTAATAAATTCTCTAAAGCTTTGGAATCGGGTGCGCTGTCATCATGTAATAGCCAAATCCACTCATCTTCGGATTCAACTGGCGGCAAAGTTGCTACCGCTTCGGTGACCGCGCTACCAAAACCTTCGCCACGATTAATCGAGATGCTCTTGATTCGGGCACCGCTTAGTAATTTGCCAGAACCATCTTTTGAACCAGTATCGACCGCAATAGTGCGATTTGGGGTTCTACTTTGATTTGCGAGCGCAGCAACTACCTGTGGCAGCCAAGTCGCACCATCATGAACGACCAGAATCGCGGTTACCTGAGACATCAGGTGTAAGTCTTAATGAATTCGGTCGTTAAGGGAAATTAAGCTGAGCGGCGCTTTAAGCGGCGTCGTTCGCGCTCTGAGAGCCCACCCCAGATGCCAAATCGCTCATCATGTGCCAAGGCATATTCCAGGCACTCGGAGCGGACATCACATGAGGTGCAGACGCGCTTTGCTTCGCGGGTTGAACCGCCTTTTTCGGGGAAGAAGGCCTCTGGATCGGTCTGAGCACATAATGCGCGCTCTTGCCATGAAAGTTCGACGACTTCGCCAGTTTCCAGCTGAATGCTTGGACCTTCTTGACGCATGAATTGACTCCTGTGTCGTTTGGGCTCGAGGCTGTCCCCTCAAGTCATTGGGTGAATTACACGCGTGTAACTTAAATAAGTCAAGTCAGATTTAGCCATTTATGTGAGAAAAATGGTCAATTTTCCAGGAATTTAAAGAAATTTAAAGGAATTTAATTAAATTTATTAAAAATCGGGGAAATTTCGCCATCTGGGTCAACAAATGAATTTTCTATCACTGATCCCGGCAAAAGTCGGGCACCGATTTCAATAAATGAATTCGTAATTACACAATTTTCTGCTTCTACCCCATCAGAGATTATGGAACCATCAATGCGGCAATTGGTTAAAGTGCAATGCGCTCCGATTGCGCTACCACCAACAAATTCCCCTGAAATTTTCTCACTTAAAGAAACGAAATTGTGATTGCGATGTGCAAATTTATAGTTATCTAACGCATCCGAATCAGCCGCGCCGCTTACTAAATCTCGGGAGCCTTTCATAAGTGCATTTGGGGTGCCGATATCTAGCCAATATGCATTTTCAATATAACCCATTACCTTTTTATTTTCTGAAATCAATTCTGGGAAAGTTTGGCGCTCCACACTAATCACTTCATTTTCAGGAATTGCGGCAATTACTGATTTATCGAATACATAGCATCCTGCATTGATGGTGTTAGTTACCGGATTTTCCATCTTTTCTAAGAAAGCGGTCACCCGACCATTACCATCGGTTGGCACGCATCCATATGTTCTGGCATCTGTCACCGGAGTTAAATGCAATGTGACATCCGCATTTGAATTTCTATGCAAATCTAGTTGGCTCTTTAAATTATGCGAACTTAAAACATCGCCATTAAAAATTACTACCTCTGCTTCACCAGCTAAATGTGCTGCCGCATTTCGGATTGCACCACCTGTTCCCAGTGGCTCTTTCTCAACTGCATATTTAATTTCCATACCCCATTTAGCGCCATCGCCAAAATAAGGAATAAATACTTCAGAAAGGTAAGAAGTTGCCAACACAATTCGTTTGATCCCCGCTCTGCGCGCCATTGCCAATTGATGTTCCGTAACCGGAAGCGATGCAATTGGCAGCATGGGTTTTGGTCGATGATTAGTAAGCGGGCGCAGCCGGGTGCCAAAACCGCCTACTAAGAGAATGGCTTCAGCCAAGGCGCTTCACCAATTCGTCAATCTGAGCATCGGTCGCAGTCATCGCGATGCGCACATGTTTGCCACCTTTTTCACCATAAAAATGTCCAGGGGTAACCAAAATGCCTCGCTCTGCAAACCAAGTAACAGAATCCCAATCGGATTCATCTCTAGTTGCCCAGAGATATAGACCAGCTTCGGAATGATCAATTCGGAAACCATGCTTTTCAATCGCGCTTCTTACCTTGGCTTTGCGCGCGTTGTAAACATCTCTTTGTGAAGCCACATGTTTGTCATCGCTAAGTGCAGCAATCATGGCCTTTTGTACCGGAAGCGGCACCATCATGCCCGCATGCTTTCGGATTTCTAATATTTTTGCGATCAATGTTTTATCGCCAATTAACATAGCCGCGCGATATCCCGCCATTGAAGATCGTTTTGATAAGGAATGTACCGCCAAAATATTTTTATTATTACCTTCAGTTAATGACAAAATTGATTTAGGTGTCACACCATTTCCAAACTCTAGATAGCATTCATCAGCAACTACGATGCCGCCATTTCGAGCCCATTTGATGGCGCTAATTAATTCTGCATCGCTATGTACTCGGCCAGAAGGATTTGATGGAGAATTAACCCAAGCTAAATCTGCAGCTGGCCATAAGCTGGCATCAAAATCAACCGCAGTTGCCTTAGTTTTTGCCATCATTGATCCAACTAAATAAGTTGGATAAGCAATCTCGGGATAAAGCACATGAGTACTTTCTAAGATTGTGGGTAACCAAGCTACTAATTCTTTTGAGCCAATCACCGGCAATACTGCAAATTCACCAGTAGCGCCTAATTGTGATTGCGCCCATTTAGAAATTGCATCTCGCAGTTCCGGGGTGCCGGCAGTTAATGGATAATTTGGTGAATTTGCCGCCAATTTAAATGCATTTTGAATAAATTCTGGAGTTGGATCAACTGGAGTACCAACTGAAAGATCTATAAAACCAGAAGGATGCGCTTTCGCCCTTTCACCATAAGGCGCTAACGCATCCCAAGGAAAATCTGGAAGCTTCAAATTCGTAATTAATCGTTCTTCGGAGGCAAAGCTTTTACAAACTCTGGATCAAATTCCTTCTTGCCAACTTTTGCCGCTCCGCCTGGCGATCCCAATTCGATAAAGAATTGCGGCGCCTTTTCACGAAATTCATTTAAATTATCTGGGACATCATCTTCGTAATAGATAGCTTCGACTGGGCAAACTGGCTCGCAGGCGCCACAATCCACGCACTCATCTGGGTGGATATAAAGCATGCGGTTGCCTTCATAGATGCAATCCACTGGGCACTCATCAATGCAAGATTTATCTTTGACGTCCACACATGGTTCAGCGATTACGTATGTCATGGCTGGAATTCTACCCAATAGCCAACGCTTTACTATTCCTACATGGGCCAGATTTCAGAGAGTGATATTGGCAAAAGGGTAACGATTCGCCTGCACGATAACCCTGGCTTCCGCGATGTCGTGGGGCAACTGCTTAGCCCATCCAGCATTAAAAATCGACATGGAGAAATTGTTAATTTCGATCCATCCCAGATACATATCTGGCGAGAAATTAAAGAGGTACCAAGAACTGCCACTAAAGGTGCACCGCTATCAATTCGAATTACTGAATTGGAACGCGCGCTTAGTAAAACTTGGCTGGCTAAAGAAGAGGCGGAATTTGGCAAATGGATATTCCGAGCAGATATCGGAATTACCCGCCGAGCTAATTCGGCGTTGGTGCTAGGAAGCGATAATCATATTGATGAAGTTATTACTTGGTATCGCGAACGCAATTTACAACCAACTATTTCTATTGTGCCCGAAATTTTCCCAGATTTAGATCAAGAATTTGAACGACGTGGTTTCCAAAAAATATTAGATGTTCATGTCATGGTTAAAGATCCCATTCAAGCAAATCCTGAAACAGATTTTGAAATTTCGCAAGAGCCAAATGCGGAATGGCTTTCAATACATAATGA